>DJWK01000043.1 GCA_002441555.1 Thermodesulfobacteriaceae bacterium UBA6232 | reverse complement strand
GAGACCTGGGTCTCTAAGGTTGGTCTTATTTTAGCTGCAGCAGGAAATGCTGTAGGTCTTGGGAATCTTCTTCGTTTTCCTTCTAAGGCCGCCCTTTACGGGGGTGGAGCCTTCATGGTTCCCTATTTTATCTCCCTTCTTTTGCTTGGGCTCCCTGTTATGCTTCTTGAATGGGTCATAGGAAGATATGCAGGAAAGCGCGGTCATGGTTCCATGACAGGAATTATAGGGCTTTTTTTTAATCATGCCTCTTGGGCAAGGGCCCTTGGCTCCTTAGGAGTGGCTATCCCTATATTAATAGTTATGTATTATATCTGGATTGAATCCTGGACCCTTGGGTTTGCCTTTTTATCTCTTTTTGGAAAAATGCCTGAGCCAGTTTTAACCACCGATCCCAAAGCTGCTATGGCACCTTTTGTTGAGTTTTTTAGAAACTATACAGCTCCTTCTTTTATAGCAGGGGTTTTCTTCTGGATTACCCTTATTATAAACTGGGTTATTCTTCAAAAGGGAGTTGCTAAAGGGATAGAGATTACCGCCAAAATAGGCATGCCTGCTCTTATTGCTATGGGGCTTTTCCTTGGAATTATAAGTCTTTCAAGTAATAATTGGGCTGGCCTTCAAGGTTTAAAATTTATTTATAATTTAAATTTATCTGGCCTTAAAGATCCCATGATCTGGGTTGAGGCAGCAGGTCAAATCTTTTTTACCCTTTCCTTAGGAATGGGGGCTATTGCTACCTATGCCAGTTATGTTAAGCCCAAAGAAGATGTGGTAAAAGCAGGTCTTTGGACAGCAGGCATTAATGAATTTGTGGAGGTTGTAATTGGTGCAAGCATTGCCATACCTGCAGCCTTTGCTATGTTTGGAGCCATGGCTGTTCCTGAGCTTGCAAAGGAGGGCACCTTCAGAATTGGATTTATGACCATGCCTGCCATTCTCATGAATCTACCTTTTGGTCAATTTCTTTCTTTTATCTGGTTTTTACTTCTGTTCATTGCAGCCTTAACTTCTTCTCTTGCTTTAATTCAGCCTTTAGTTGCACTCTTTGAAGATGAGATGAAGTGGAGTCATACTAAATCAGTGATTATAAGTATGTTAATTGTAATCTTAGGAGCCCATCTTTGTGCCTTTGTGCCTAACTTTCTTGATGAACTTGATTTCTGGGCAGGTGCAGTATTTTTACTCCTTTTTGCTCTTATTGAAATCATTGTTTTTATCTGGGCCTTTGGGGTTGACAATTTTTATAGAGAATTAACCCTTGATACCAGTATAAAACTTCCCAAAATTTTTGTTTATTTTACAGGTATAGTTTCACCACTTTTTATACTTTTTATAGGGTATTTTTGGTTTAGTGAAAAAATTATTGAAGTAATAAAGGAACCCGATCCATATAAGTGGTTTGCCAGGGGCTTTATTCTTCTTTTTGTTGCCTTTCTTGCTATTATTGCAATTATTAGCAGAAAGAGGGTTCTTGAAGGTTCAAGAATTTAGAATTAAAATTTTCAAGGGTAGGTGCCGGCGTAGCTCAGCGGTAGAGCAGTGGATTCGTAATCCACAGGTCGTGGGTTCAATCCCCACCGCCGGCTCTAAAAGGCATTTATGCTAAAATTTTAAAACATTTCCAAGATATCTTATCCATTAAACTTTTCGATGAGAGGAATACTGCTATTTATATTTTTTGAATTTTCGGAATTATCCGCCTCCAGCTTACGCATGATTTTACGCAGGCTGATGCTCTTGCGGTTATCACAGATAGCTGAAGCTTTTAGATTGTGTTAGAATAGTGATAAAAATTTACAGGGGGAAAATCATGAATGTAGTTGCTTTTAACGGGAGTCCAAGAAAGGGGGGAAATACAGAAAAGGCTCTTCAGCTTTTAGCAGAGGAATTGCAAACATATGGTATAAATACTCAAATTATTCAAGTTGGAGATAAACAAATCAGAGGTTGTATAGCTTGCTATACCTGTAGAAAAAAACAAAATGAAAGATGTGCTATTGAAGATGAGGTAAATGAATGGATACAGATTATGAAAAAAGCAGATGGTATAGTTCTTGCTTCCCCTGTCTATTTTTCTGGAATTGCTGGCACCATGAAATGTTTTTTAGATAGGGCATTTTTGGTATCCAGTGTTAATGGAAATCTTTTCAGACATAAGGTAGGAGCGGCTCTTGCTGTATGTAGAAGAGCTGGGGGCGTATCAACTTATACTCAGTTGTTGCATTATCTTACCTATGCTGAAATGGTTGTTGCTACTTCAAATTACTGGGGCGGAGTTTTTGGTTTGTCTCCAGGTGAATGTCTAAAAGATGAGGAAGGCAAGCAAATTATTAGAGTATTGGCCAAAAATATGGCCTGGCTTTTAATGACAACTCAATCCACGGAAAATAAAATAAAAGCTCCTAATAGAGAAGAAAAGATCTATTATAACTTCATCAGAGAATAGGATTTCAAGAGTCTAAATTTTTTTCCTTTATGATCATTCGGAAAGCGACTTTAAAAGATATTGATGCTTTTATTGAAATTTACGCCAAGGCTTACGAAGAATTAAAGGATTATAAATATACCTCAAAGAGTGATATAAAACATTATTTTAAATGGCTTTATAAAAGGGATAAAGAGGGCTTTTTGGCTGCAGAAATAGATGGAAGAGTTGTGGGCTTTGCTGCAGGAGATTCTAACTGGGTAAATTCTGAGGGGGAGAGGGTGCTTGAAATTCATGAAATATTCGTTATACCTGAAATGAGAGGAAAGGGAATTGGCACAAAACTTATGGAAAGGCTTCTTGATTATGGAAAGAAAAAGGGTCTTAAATTGGCGGAGCTTTGGGTTGGAGAAAAAAACTATAAGGCCATTGAGTTTTATAAAGCCTTGGGATTTAAAGAGGCTGGGTTTTGGGGAAAATGGTTGCGCATGATAAAATCCTTGAACTCCTGAAGACCTTGGTTGAGATTGAATCTCTCAGCAAAAAAGAGGGGGAGATTCGTGCCTTTGTTAGGGAATATCTTAAAAATCTTGGGTACGAGCTTTATGAAGGAGAACATTTCCTTGCAACCAAAGGGCAAAGAGAACTGATTGTTGCCACACACTTGGACACTGTTTCTATTAGAAGGCCCTTTTCCTGGAATGGGGATTATGCCTATGGAACAGGGGTTTGTGATGCCAAGGGAAGTGTAGCTGCAATGCTTCTTTCTGCTGAAGAGGGGCTTGATTATACCCTTGCCTTTTTCTGCGATGAGGAGGAAGATGGCCTTGGTTCCAAGGAATTTGTTAGTCAGATAGATAATGGAAAATATGCCATTGTTATGGAGCCAACGGATTTAAAAATTGCCTCAAGACATTATGGAAACTTTGAACTTTATGTGGAAATCTTCGGAAAGGAGGCCCATGGAGCATATCCTGAAGAGGGCTTGAATGCTATACATCTTTTCTTTCAACTTTATCAAAAACTCCTTGAAAGGGGCTTTAAAATAAATCCTTTAAGGATTGAGGCAGGGGATGACCTCTATGTAATACCCGCAAAATGTAAGGCAAAGATTGAGATTTTTCTTCATCCTGAAGAAAAACTTGAGGAGTATTTAAAAAACCTTGAATTTTTGAAGGAATACGGGAAAATTGAGCTGGATCATCTTTATGAAGGTTATGTCAGTAAAGAGATAAATTATCTCTTAGAGGAGGCTTTAAGACAAAGTGGGCTTCCTGTGAGATATACGGAGATGAAGTCTTGGACGGATGCATTAAATCTTAAGGAGCGCTTTGATGTGGTAGTTTGGGGCCCTGGAGATCTTACTAAATGTCACACTGAAGAAGAATATATTAAAATTAAGGATATTGAGTTAGCAGCAAAAACTTTAAGTAATCTTAACAGAGTTTTCAGAAATATTCGCAAATAAATTAAATTTTTGAGTTCTTATGTTATTTTGGATATGGTAGAATAGAGATAAAAGAGAAGAGGTGAAAAATGACAGAAAAGAAATATGGGGAGAGGGCTATTGAAGAGGCTGAGCTTGAGGCCTGGGAAAATCCCTATCCTGATAGGGATTATCTTATTGAAATAACCTTTCCAGAATTTACCTGCCTTTGCCCCCGCTCTGGTTATCCTGATTTTGCAGTAATTAAAATTTCTTACATTCCAGATAAGTATATTGTTGAGCTTCGGTCCCTTAAACTCTGGCTGAATAAATTTAGAAATCGTTATATCTCCCATGAAGCAGCAACCAACGAAATTTTTGATGCTCTCTGGGATCTTTTAAAACCAAGAAGATTGAAGGTTATAGGAGATTTTCATCCACGGGGTAATGTACACACGGTGATAACCGTTGAAAGGGAAAAAGAATGAGCCTTGAAAATTTATCTCAGCTTGAGAAAAGGGTTTTAAAGGCTCTTATTGAGGGAATTCCCCTTGTTGAGCGCCCCTATGAGGAGATGGCCAAAAATCTTGGGGTTACTCAAGAGGAGGTTATTTATGCCATAAAGGGTCTTCTTGAAAAAAAGGTTATAAGAAGGCTTGGAGCAACTCTTAGACACAATCTTGCTGGTTATGAAGGAAATGCCATGGTTGCTTGGAAGGTTCCTGAAGAAAGAATTGACGAGGTTGGGAAATGGTTTTCCGAAAAGCCCTATGTTTCACACTGTTATGTAAGAAAGACCTATCCAGATTGGCCCTATAATTTTTACACCATGTGTCATGCCAAAACCAAAGAAGAACTTAAGGCCCTTATTAAAGAGGCAGCAAAAGAACTAAATCTCAAAGATTATGAAATTCTCTTTACAGTAAAAGAAATCCGAAGAAAACATGCTCAGTATAAAATAGAGTAAAGCTCGGTTTCAGTTTTTCCCGGATAAATTCCTTTGGTTACAAGATAAAATAAATTTTTTCCAGAAAAGCCAAGTCCAGAAAGAACTCCGTTTTCTTCGAGATTTAGGGCTCTGAAATAATAGGTGCCCTGATAGGAAAGAAAATAAAACTGAAAGTGCCCTTGATTTAAGGGAAGGTTTTTTAATTCTTCGGCAACCCTTTCAAGGGGAAACTCCGCTTTAACAAAGATAAGGTCTTTCCTTCCATCACCGTTCAAATCTCCAACAAGAGGGCTAATAATAGGCACAATTAAGGCCTTGATGGTCTCCTGCCCAGGCTTTCCTAAGGAGAGAGTTTTAATATAAAAATGTTTGGCTGCTGAAAAGGGAGTTGAATATACAAGTTCGTGGCCTTTATAAATAGCAAGCCTTCCATCTTCAAGAAAGGTGAGAAGTTCCCTTACTCCGTCACCGTCAAGGTCAACATAATTTGAGCCTATAAGGCGAAAACCTTGAGGTACCTCAATTTTTTGGGCATACCGAAGGGCATTCCCCTCTCTTTTTACGATATAAACCTCCTTTCCAAAAAAGGTATCGGGATCAAAAGTTTGGGCAAGAAGGGTATCCTTTTGGCCTGTTCCAGCATAATCTACAAACTGAAGAATCAGATTGAGATTTTTTAAAACTGGCTGAAAGGCACCATTAGTATATTTCAAAATTTCACTGCGAAGCCCTACATTTTTTTGATAAATGTTAACAGCCACCCATCCTGAAGGCCCCACAGAAAGGGATATAATTTCTCCTTTTTCTGGCTTATACTTTGCAAGAAGACCTCCTTTTATCTGGACAGCCATAAGCTCCTCTGGTGTAAAATAAACCAGATCAAGGTTTCCGTCTCCGTCAAGATCTGTTATTTCAGCCTGGATAACCTCTCCAGGCATTTTTCCAAGAAGGGTTTTTTGTTTTATCTCAGGTGAAAAGGGGAATTCTAAAGAGGTAGATGGCTTTGTTGGTTCAGCGAGAGCAACTGTTTTGCTCGGAAAGGGACTTCCATAGGCTCTTACAAGATCAAGATAGGCATTATAAACCTTGATATAGCGTGGGCCTACCGCAAGGACTAAGTCAATTTTTTGGGCATGTAGATCAGGGGCACTCAGTTGAGAAAACTTAAGATAGGGGTCAAAAATAACCTCGCTTTCAGGCAAAAGATTTTTAAGGGTTATAAAAAGGCTTTCATCAGGAAGCACTCCATCAGATACTATAAGGATTTTTAAATCAGCATTTTTTCTTGCATGAGCAGGAACAGGAAAATCCTCTTTTTTGGAAAGAATTCTTGCTGTGGAAAAATTTTCCTCAACCCTTAAAACTTCAATTTTTCCAACGGGTTCCTTTAAAAACCCAAGGCTTTCTTTAGTTTCAGGATGAACAATTTTTTTAACCTTTTTATAAACCGTAAAAATATCCTTTGGTTTTACGCCTTGAGCCCTTCCTTTGTCAAGGATAACTTCGTTTCCTTCAATTCCAATAACTAAGGCATTCAGAGGCTCAAAGTCCTTTTTTAAATCCTCTAAAACCTTTGAAGAGATATCTCCATAGAGCGGGGTTATCAAAAGAAAAATAAAAATTAAACTCAAAATTAAAGGCATTTAATTCCTCCCAGGGGCTTATTTTTCGTAAAGGATTTTCTCAAGCTCTTCACCCTCAAGAACTTCCTTTTGAAGAAGAGACTCAACAAGCCTTTCCAATTTATCTTTTCTTTCTTTAATAATGCCCTTTGCTTTATCATAGCAATTTTTAAGAATTTTGGCAATTTCTTGGTCAATGAGCCTTGCTGTTTCTTCAGAAACAAGTTCCCTTTCCTTAAAAGGAATATCAAGAAAAAGGGATTCCCTTTTACGAAAAGTTTGAGGCCCTAAGGTTTCACTCATTCCATAATCCATAACCATAGCCCTTGCAATTTCTGTTGCCTTCTCAAGGTCATTTTGAGCTCCTGTGGATACCTCATTGAAAACGAGCTCCTCAGCAACTCTTCCTCCAAAAAGGACAGATATTTTAGCAAGAAGCTCTTCCTTGGTTAGGAGATACCTTTCTTCTTCGGGAAGTTGAAGGGTATAACCAAGGGCTGCAATTCCTCTTGGAATAATGGAAACCCTGTGAACCTTTTCCTTAGGGGTAAGAACTGAGGCAACAATTGCATGGCCTGCTTCATGATAGGCAATCCGCCTTTTTTCTTCGGGGCTTAAGTATCTGCTCTTTCTTGCGAGTCCAGCAATAACCCTGTCTATGGCCTCTTCAAAATCCTCCATTTCAACAGCCTGCTTTCCCTTTCTTGCTGCAAGAAGGGCAGCCTCATTAACTATGTTTGCAAGATCTGCCCCAACCATTCCAGGTGTTCTTGCAGCAATTACTTTGAGATCCACATTTGGGGCAAGTTTAATGTTTCTTGTGTGAAGCCTCAAAATGGCCTCTCGTCCTTTAAGATCGGGTCTATCTACTACCACCACCCTGTCAAATCTTCCCGGTCTTAAAAGGGCTGGATCAAGGATTTCCGGACGATTGGTTGCAGCAATGATTATAACCCCCTTTTTGGGGTCAAAACCATCCATCTCGGTTAAAAGCTGGGTTAAAGTATGCTCCCTTTCTTCGGTTCCACCTGCGGGAGAAAGTCCTCTAACTCTTCCAACGGCATCAATTTCATCAATAAAGATGATACAGGGAGCCATTTTCTCAGCCTGGGAAAAGAGGTCTCTAACACGGGCTGCTCCCACACCTACAAACATCTCAACAAAGGAAGATCCCGAAATGGAAATAAAGGGAACTCCTGCCTCACCAGCAATGGCCCTTGCAAGCAAAGTCTTTCCAGTTCCAGGAGGGCCAACCAGCAAAACCCCCTTTGGAATTTTTGCACCAAGAGCCACAAACTTTAGGGGATTTTTTAAAAACTCAATAATCTCCTTTAGCTCCTCTACTGCCTCATCAACTCCTGCCACATCGTTAAAGGTCACATTTATTTCATTTTCCACATAAATTTTGGCCCTGCTTTTTCCCACACTCATAATTCCGCTCTCTGGGGAAACAAACCTTCTAAAGAGAAAGATCCAGAAAAAAATAAGTAATAAAACAGGCAATACCCAGGAAAGAAGATTAATCCAGAATGTCCCGTCAGGCTTAACTTCAAAATTTATATTTTTACTTTCAAGAAGTTTTATGAGTTCAGGATCTTCTGCTTTATAGACTTTAAAATACTGTGGTAGTTTTACAGGGGTTCCCCTTATGTTATGGAGGGTTTCTTGCGCGCCTTCTCTGAATTTTCCAGTGATTTCATTTTTTTTAATAATAATGCGATCAACCTGTCCTTCTTTAAGAAGGGTTTTAAATTCGTAATAAGTGAGAGTTTCTATCCTTGATATACCAACATTATAAAGATAAACTCCAAGAAAAAGAAAAAAGAAAATCAATAAAAAGGGGAAAAAACGATTAAATCTTTTCATGGAGAGTTTTTAAGATTGCTTTGCCCAGTTGATTCAAGCACAGAAAGCCAAAATCTGCTGTGGGGATTAATCTGTTTTCTTTTCTTTACAGCCTCCTTTAGAGGAACATGGACAAATTGTTCGTTAAGATAACTTATCATAAGGCCTGTTTTCCCTGCCATCGCTGCATGAACGGCATATTGCCCGAGAAAGCCACAATAAATGCGGTCTTCCACATTAGCAGGCACACTTCTTATAATATAACTGGGATCAATATACCGAATGACCACTTCAAGTCCCTTCTCTTTGAAATACTCTGCAATTTTATCCTTTAAAAATTTTCCGATATCTCCCAGTTTGATATTTCCTGAGGCATCATATTCAGGTGGATCCTTTTGCACATATTTCTGGCCAGCCCCTTCTGCTACCACAATAACGGCATGCTTTCTTGCAATAAGCCTTCTTTCAAGTTCAGCAAGAAGTCCCTTTTCTCCATCAAGATCAAAATCTACCTCTGGAACCAAACAAAAATTAACCTCTTTAGTGGCAAGGGTTGCAGCTGCGGCAATAAATCCAGAATGCCTTCCCATAAGCTTTACAAGGCCAATTCCGTAAGGCACAGCCCTTGCCTCAGTATGGGCACATCTTATAGCCTCACAGGCAAGCTCAACAGCAGTATCAAATCCAAAGGTTTTGGAAACAAGCCAGATATCATTATCAATGGTCTTTGGAATGGCAACGATCGCTATCTTTAAGCCCCTTTTGTCAATCTCTTCCTTGATTTTATTGGCAGCCCTGAAAGTACCATCTCCTCCTATCATGAAAAGTATTTGAATATTAAGCCTTTCAAGGGTATCAACTATTTCATCAATGGGCTGATGCCCTCTTGAGGTGCCAAGAAAGGTCCCACCCATAGTATGAATATCCTTTACCACTTCAGGAGTGAGCTCAACCACAGGGTGTCCATATTTGGGAATAAATCCCTGAAGTCCGTATTGAAAGCCTATGATTTTATCAACCCCGTAGGAATAATAGAGGGTCATCACAATGCTTCTAATAACATCGTTAATTCCGGGACAAAGCCCCCCGCAGGTTACAATGCCTGCCTTGGTTTTAGAGGGATCAAAATAGATATAAGGCCTTGGCCCTGCAAGTTCAAGAGAGGGAACCTCTTTTCCCTCTTTGAGATTCTCCTTTAAATAACTGTAGTTGACCCTTAAGGTCACCCTGTGCTCATCACTTACAAAACACTGAGAAGGAAGTTTGACAGGGCTTGGAATCTTAGCTGGCCCGAGATTTTCTATTTTTGTCTCAATATCTTCAAGGATTTCCTCTGCAAATTCAAGGGGATTACAATACTCTTTCATTTTTACTCCCCCTTTATTCTAATTCTTACTGCCTCTGCATGAGAAGGAAGATTCTCCTCTTCAGCAAGTTTGATAACCAAAGCTCCCTCTTTGTGCAAGGCCTCTCTGGAATACTTCACGAAATTAATTTTTTTCAAAAACTTTTCTGCAGAAAGGCTGCTTGTAAAGCGAGAAAGCCCCATGGTGGGCAATACATGATTGGGACCCGCTATGTAATCTCCCACAGCTTCAGGGGTATAAGAGCCGAGAAATACTGCTCCTGCATTTTTCACAAGGGGTAGATACTCTTCAGGATTTTCTGTCATTATCTCAAGATGTTCAGGGGCAATGCGATTGGATAGTTCAAAGGCCGTTTCAAGGGATTTAACCAAGATTAGGGCTCCTCGGTTTTTCAAAGCCTCTTTGGCAATCTCACTTCTAAAGCCTTTTTTTAGAGCCTCTGGGAGAAGATTTTTCACTTCTCTTAGGAGTTTTTTGGAATGTGTAATCAAGATACTTAAACTCATGGGATCGTGTTCAGCCTGAGCAAGAAGATCCCAGACCACAAATTCAGGATTGGCCTTTTCATCCGCGATAATTAAAACCTCACTGGGACCAGCAAGAAAGTCAATGCCTGTCTGAAAGGAGACAAGCTTTTTAGCAAGGGTTACATAAATGTTTCCTGGTCCGCAAATAATATCAACCTTTGGGATGGACTCTGTTCCAAAGGCAAGGGCAAAGATACTCCAGGGACCTCCCACTTTATAAATTTCGTCAACCCCAGCCTCTTTTGCTGCACAAAGAAGGGCAGGATGAAGACTTTTATCTGCCCTTGGCGGAGAAACCATAACAAGCCTTTTAACCCCTGCAATTTTGGCAGGAATCGCTGTCATTAAAACCGTGGAGATAAGAGGGGTTTCTCCCCCTTTTCCTCCAGGGATATAAAGGCCTGCACTCTCAACGGGCCTAACAAGCTGACCAAGGGTTATACCCTCCTCATAATTCTCAAACCAGCTTAAAGGAAGGGCCTTTTCGTGAAATCTCTTAATCTTTTGAATAGCATATCTTATAGCAGAAAGAAGTTCTTTATCTATGAATTTATAGGCCCTCTCAATTTCCTCTTCCTTAACTTTTAGCTCAAGGGGAGTTAACTCTACTCCGTCAAAACGCTTGGTATATTCAAGAAGAGACCTGTCTCCTCCTTTTTTAACTTCCTTTCCTATTTTCTGAACATATCTTTCAAGCTTTGCTGGATACTCTTCAACCCTTGAAAGAAGCTTTTTTAGAAAATATTCTCCTCTTTTTGAGGGATAGGTTAAAACCCTTATCATTTTACCAGTCAGCAAAGGGTGATTGCCAAACTTTTTTTAGTTCATAAATATTTTCATCAATTATTATTTTTCCAGAAAGCCCTTTTATTTTCAAGAAGGGTGCCTCTATGGTTTCTCCAATAAGATAACAGGGAAGCCCTTTAAAGAGACTTTCAAAATCCTCCTTTTTTTTATAAGGAACAGTTACTACTATTCTTCCTGCGCTCTCAGAAAAAAGTACAAAGTCATCCCTTTTCTCACCGTCAAAGGGTATAGCTGAAAGGTCAATCACCATTCCGAATCCGCCAGAAAAGGCCTTCTCTGCTAAAGCCACCCCAAGCCCTCCATCAGATAGATCATGAGCGGAGTCCACAAGCCTTGCATATATGGCATCTCTTAATTTTAAATAAAGCCTTTTATTAAGTGAGGCTTCAGGTTTAGGAACTTTCCCTCCTTTTATGTTCAAAAGGTTAAAGTATTCAGACCCAGCAAGCTCCTCTTTGGTTTCTCCAAGGAGATAAACCAGCGCTCCTGCTCTTTTAACTTCCATGGTTTGAGCAAGGCGCACATCATGGATTTTAGCAACAAGGGAAAAGAGAAGGGTTGGAGGCACAGAAATCTTAAGACTTCCATCTGGAAGAACCGTTCCCACTCCAAAGGGATTTTCTCCCTTTGGGTCAAGCCCAAGGGCCATGAGATAATCGTTTTTCATAGAGTCCTTACCAGAGATAAGGGGGATTCCGTAAGCTTTAGTGTAATCGTAAAGAGCCATATTGGCTCTGACAAGTTGAGCCAGTTTATATTTTCCATCGGGATTTTTTTCATTTTCAATAGGGTCACACCAGCAGAAATTATCAAGTCCAGCCATATAATCGGGATCTCCTCCAACGCAGACGGCATTTCTTACCGCCTCATCTATGGCATTAGCCACCATGTAATAGGTATCATAATCAGAGAATTTGGGGCAAATTCCGTGAGAAATTACAATACCAGAAAGGGATTCCAGGTCATATCTTAAAACAGCTGCATCACTTGGGCCATCCTCATTGATTCCGCAAAGGGGTTTAATTACACTTCCCCCCTGCACCTCATGATCATACTGTCTCACCACATACTCTTTGGAGCACACATTGTAGCTCTTTAAAATCTTTTTAAGAATTTCTCCGAGGTTTTCAGGATAGGGAACTTCAGGTTTTTCAGGAAAGGAAGGTTTCTTCCACTCAGCTAAAAGTTTTAACTGTGGAACCCCCTCGTGAAGAAAATTTAAAGGTAAAAGCCCTACAGTTTTTCCCTCATAAAGAATATGGAAATATCCGGAATAGGTAAATTTTCCAAGAGGGGTTGCAAGGACCCCCATTTTTTCAGCGAGCTTCAAAAAAGTTTCAAGTTTTTCTTCTGGTACGGCAACTGTCATTCTTTCTTGGCTTTCAGAAAGGAGGATTTCCCAGGGCTTAAGCCCTGGATATTTAAGGGGAGCTTTTGCAAGATCAATTTCAGCACCCCCTGCCTCTCTTGCCATCTCTCCCACTGAGGAGGAAAGGCCTCCTGCTCCATTGTCTGTTATGGAATTGTAAAGCCCGAGATCCCTTGCAAGAAGTAAAAAGTCAACCATTTTTTTCTGGGTGATGGGGTCTCCAATTTGCACAGCTGTTGCTGGAGAGCCTTCGTGCAAAGCTTCAGAGGAAAAAGTTGCCCCATGAATACCATCTTTTCCAATTTTCCCTCCGACCATTACGATAATATCCCCTGGTTTTGCCCTTTTTTGCCAGCCAGGTTCACCAGCAACCTCAAGGGGAATAAGCCCTCCTGTTCCGCAGTAAACAAGGGGCTTCCCCAGATAGCGAGGATCAAAAACAATGGAGCCGTTAACTGTAGGAATTCCGCTTTGATTTCCTCCGTGCTCAACCCCTTCCCTTACTCCTTCAAAAATTCTTTTGGGATGAAGAATACGGGGAGGCAAGGGTTTATCCCAATCAGGAGGTGCAAAGCAAAAGACATCGGTATTAAAAATTAATTTAGCTCCTTTTCCTGTTCCAAGGGGATCACGATTGACCCCTACAATTCCTGTTAGAGCTCCTCCGTAAGGGTCAAGGGCAGAGGGGCTATTATGGGTTTCCACCTTAAAGGCAAGGGCCCATTTTTCATCAAGCTTTATAACCCCGGCATTATCAACAAAAACGGAAAGACAAAAGTCTTTTTCCCCTCTTTCTTTTCTTATCTCCTCTGTTGCCCTTTTTATATAAGTTTTAAAGAGGCTGTCAATTTCAATCTCCTTCCCCTCCTCAAGATCCCGATAGGTTATTAAGGCATTGAAAATTTTGTGCTTGCAATGTTCAGACCAGGTCTGAGCAAGGCTTTCAAGCTCAACATCGGTAATTTCCTGAGTAAGCCCGTATTTTTTACGAACCTCAATAAAATCAGGATTCTCAAAAAATTCCTTTATGGTTTTCATTTCTTCAAGATTTAGAGCAAGAAGTCTTTCCTTGGAAAGTTTTAGGAGATCCTCATCGCTTAAGGCAGAGAGATTAAAGGTTTCAACAAGGGGTGGAAAGTATTCGGTAACCCTTGGAGGAGGATAGTCAAACCACCTCTCTTTAGCCTCTTCTTTTGAAAGAATAAACCATCTTTCAATAAGCTCATTGGCAAGAAGGTCTCTGGCTATTTTTTCAACCTCATTTTTTGAAAGGGAACCTTCTATGAGAAGAAGCCGTGCAAAATAGACACCTTCCTTTTGAGGATTTAGAGGCCTTTCAAGAAGATAACTTAAGGCTTCTTCTGCGATCTTTCCCTCATTATCGGTAACCCCTGGTCTAAAGCCAATTTCAAGGGCCCATTCAAAGGAGAGCTCAAGTTTCTTATAAAGGGGCTCATCAAGGGTATAAGTCTCAATTACTGGATCACAAAGGGCTGATTCTGCAAAGTTTTTAAGAAGCTCTAAAGAAAAATCTCCTTCTACTAAATACACTCTTATGTAATGAAGACTTTCTGGATGAATACCAAGATCTCTTTTTACTTTTTTTAAAATTTTGGCAGAATGGGTATCTCTTTGATTTTTTTTAAGTCCAACCTCTATACGGTGATATCTCATATCTCAAGGAATATAACATTTAACTTTAAAGTTGACAATGCCAAAAAAGAGATTACATTTAGAAAAAATTTTTTTGGAGGGGAGAGCGTGCCTCAACACAAGTCAGCAGAAAAGGCTTTAAGACAGAGTGAGAAAAGAAGGCTTAGAAACCGCATGTTCAAAAGCAGGGTAAAAACTGAGATTAAAAAGTTTCTTTCCTACCTTGAGGCTGGAGATCTTGAAAAGGCAGAGATGCAACTGAGGGTTGCTCAAAGTCTTCTTCATCGTGGAGTAAGTAAAGGTATCTTTCACAAGAACAAGGCAGCCAATAAGATTTCCAAGCTTTTCAAGAGATTGAACCAGGCCAAGGCCAAAGCCGCTTCTCAAGCAGTGGCAGAGGCATAAAAGGGTTTAAAGCCTGGGGACGTAGCTCAGCGGGAGAGCGCCGGAATCGCACTCCGGAGGTCGGGGGTTCAAATCCCCTCGTCTCCATATCTTTTACAATTATTCACTTTTTAAGTATTCACATTTTGAGTGTTGATCTTCTTTTTTCTAAAGCTTTTTTAACATCCTCCAGTTTTGTGGGTTTAATGATAGCTTCAATTTTTTTCATGGAGTGGCCTCCTTCTTTTAATATTAGATGTGTAAGTTATAAGCTCTTTCTCCGTGCTGTGATTCATCAAGACCTAAGAGTTCGTCCTCTGGAGGACACTTTTAGTGCCCGATTTTTAAAATCAGGAAAAATATTGGAGTAGAAATTAATGAAGATTAAGGTATAAAAGAAAAGCCCGACCAGGAGAGGTCGGGCGACACCTTTTGGTATTTATTCGTTAGGAATTATATTGACTTTTCCGTTTTGAAATTCAATTTTGGCATCAATAAAGTAAACCTTGAATCCTGCCTTTTTAAGGGTATTGTAAGCCATTTCAGCTCTAACTCCTGTTGCACAATGAACGAGAATTTCTTTTTCTTTGGGAATCTCATTCAGTCTATCCTCCAACTGAGAAAGAGGAATATTTTTGGCAAATTTAAATGCCCCCTGTGCATACTCATCGGCTTCTCTAACATCAAGGATAAAATATTTATCAGACATTTCTTGAGATAAGGCGATTTTCTTAAATTCTTCAACTGGGAATGAACCTGGTTTAGGTTTGGGAACATATACGATTTCCTTTTTGAAAGCTTTTGAAAGAACCTGTCCACCAGCCTGTTTCCAAGATGAGACTCCTCCAGGTAGATAAGCTGCGTTTATATAACCCCAACTGCGAACAAGGGTAAAGCCTTTTATGGCCTTTTCATCATCTTCGGCATAAAGAATAATGGGTGCCTTTTTGTGAGTGGGAAATTTATCTTTCCATTTTTCAAGATCTTCAAGAGGGATATTTACGGCATTGGGTAGATGTTCCTTTTCGGCAGTTTTTTTATCTCTTAAGTCAATAAGCACAAAGGGCATGTCATTTTTGATGAGTTTTTGAATATATTGAGGTGAAATCGCTACAGGAAGACCTGCCTTTTTCCAGGCTGGGAAACCTTCAATGAATCCCTTAACATTGGTATAACCAAAACCTGCTGCCCTACGGACAGCACCAGGAGTGAGGGCTCACCTCGGACCTTCACAATAAAATACAATCAGGGCATTTTTTTGTCCTTAGGAAGCTTATCAAGATGCTTTTCCATTTCTGCCATAAAGATATTAATGGCTCCAGGAATATGTCCTTCAGCATATTTGGGAGCAGGACGGGCATCTACAATTAATCCCTCCTTATTAGCCCAGATACGCTTCATTTCTTCAAGGCTAACCCTCTGGTGAGGGGGAACGCTCATGGGTGGCTTTACAGCAACAAGAGTGGCATAATACTTTCCATCCCTCTGGGTATATACGATTTTGATAGGGGTTCCCCTGCCAAGCTTGTTCAAAGGTTGATTCCAGTTAACTACCTTGGTATTATCATCAAATTTAACCTCTATGATTTTTCCTGTATCAATTTGGATGATCTCGGCTTTCCCTGAAACGGAAAATGTGTTTCCTCTAAATTCAGAAGGAGCAGGGCTGTGACACCCAGAGAGGGCACAACTTTTATGAATGGTAGGAAATTGAGGGGTATCTTGAGAGCTTAATCCCTGTGAAATCAAAAAGGCTCCGCCTATAAGACCTCCTATTAGCCCTAATTTGGTAATTTCTTTTTTCTTCATAAACTCACCTCCCATTAATTTATTTTAAACAAAATTATAAAGATTTTATGGTAGTATTATAAATTTTGTGTA
>DJWK01000044.1 GCA_002441555.1 Thermodesulfobacteriaceae bacterium UBA6232 | reverse complement strand
TACACAAAATTTATAATACTACCTTCTTGACTTGTTATGGCACAATAATTATCATTTATAACAGAATAATTTTAACATATTCAAAGGGGAATTATATGGAAAAATTCATTAAGAAATATCAATTAGAAGAGGAACAGGAAAAGGTAAGCGGTTTTGGTGAACCAGACTTAAAATCCATTTTTAAGGGTAGTGAGGCCTTAGCTAAGGCTCCTAAGTTATATGGAATTCCCACAGGAATTCAAGGGCTTGATGAGCTTTTTTTTATTGTAACCAGCGAGAATGGGAAAATTGTTAAGAAAAATCTTGGAGGAATTCCAGCCTATTCAGTTTTTAACATAACAGGGGTTTCTGACACTGGGAAATCCCTCATGGTTGAGCAATTCACTGTGAAACAGGCAAGCCTTGGTGAAAAAGTGGCCTTTATTACGGTTGAATCTCCAGCTAATTTTGTTGTGGCCTCTCTTAAATTAAGGGCAGAAGCTATGGGATTAAATTTCTCCGAATTTGAAGATAATATAATTCTCATTGATGCTGCAAGTTCTGGAAGACTCAGGGATAATTTGCCTGACCTTCTTGCTACCCTTGCTTACGCCATTCAACAATACAAAATTAAATTCACCATTATTGATTCTATTACAGGGCTTTTTGAAACCAAAGAAATGCTTGCTCGTTCAATTGTGAGAAGGCTTTTTAATTTCATGAAAAAGTGGTATCAAACAGCCCTTTTTGTTTCCCAAAAAAGAAGCGGACATGAAGAACAAACAGCAGAAGCCGCAGGTGGATATGCCGTTGGACACATTGTAGATGGAACTATGGTTCTTGCCAAAGAATTAATTGATTCTTCCTATAAAGCCAAACTTTATAGAAAAGAAATTGGCGAAATTGTAAGACTTTTTCGCATTGATGGATGCCGTATGTGTGGTCATGATACCAAGACTCACTTCTTAGAAATAACAGAAACAGGCTTAGTGGTTATAAAAGAACCCATAGGCAGCAAAAAATTTTAAATAAGGAGGTAGTGCAAAATGGTAATACAAATCGGTGCACCCGTTGTTTCTGAGCAAGAAATTGAGCATCTTGTAACAAGGGTCTTTTTTAAATCAATAGAGTTATTGGGCGGCTTAAGTAAACTTGCTGAATTTAGAACTCTAACTTGGCTTCCTTCCTTAGCCCGGGCTGCCTTTGTTGTGGTTTTAAAAGAAGAATATATGAAAACTGATGAAGAAATAGCTCAAAAGGTAGGACTTACAAAAAATACTGTAAGAAATATTTTACGGGCAGACCCAGAACTTGCCCTTCATAAAATTAAAGCTATGGAAGAGATGCTTGCTGAGGAGGCTAGAGAACTTAAGGTTCATACGGCTGGCGGGATTGCCAAACTTGCTTACAAAGAGATAAAAGAAGGTAGGGAGGCCCAAACTTTACTTTATTACTGCAGCTTGGTAGCCACAGATCTTGTAAAGGCCCTTGAGGTGCCCTGGGCTTATATGGTTCTTAAAAAATCAAAGGGTCTAAGCTATCCAGTAAATTCCTCAGAAGAACTTAAGGAAAAGCTCTCTGGTTTAACTATAAAAGGAATTTCAATAGGAGAAATAGCCGACCATCTGCATTATCCCATAAAAACACCTGCCTCACTTATCCACGAAATAAAAGAATATCTCATGTTAAAAGAACAGGGCTAAGCTTATTTCCTTCTGAAGAATTTGAGGTATATTTAGAACAAAAAAATTTCCTCCATATTACAACCTTGTATATTAAAAGGTTAGAAATATACGGATTCAAATCTTTTCCCTATAAGGTTATTCTGAATTTTTCAAAAGGTATTACAGCTATAGTTGGTCCAAATGGGGCAGGAAAAAGCAACATTCTGGATGCTATTAAATGGGGCCTTGGTGAACAAAGTCCAAAAAGATTAAGAATAAGAGATTTATCAGAACTAATTTATTCTGGTAACAGCGATAAAAAAATTGACTTCGCAGAAGTAAAACTTGTTTTTGCTCATGATCCACCTATTTTAGAAAAATATAAAAATTTTGAAGAAATTTCCATTATAAGAAGATATTATCGTGACGGAGAATCTGAATTTTATATCAATAATAAACCTTGCAGACTTAAGGACATACACTTTCTCTTTTTAGATATGGGAATAAACCCTCAGAGTTATGGCATTATTGATCAGGGAGAAATCTATAAATTTCTTGAAATCTCTCCAAAAGAAAGGAAAAAATTTATTGAAGATTTAGCTGGTATATCAAAGTTAAAACTGGTTCAAGAAGAAACAGAAAAAAATTTAAGTTATACAGAAACTAATCTCTTGCGATTAAATGATATTATTAAAGAAGTAGAATATCAATATTTTCACCTAAAAGAACAATCAGAAAGGGCTAAAAGATACTTAAGATTAAAAGAAGAATTAAAAAAATTACTTATTAAAAAAAATGAATATCAATTAAACAGATCCATAAAAGAAAAAGAAGATTACTTATTAAAAATAAATTCTTTAAAATTGCAAACAAATGAAATTAAAATAAAGCTCGAAGAGATTGAAAATGAAGAGAATAAAATGTATCAAAACCTGATAGAAAAAGAAAATAAATTAAAAATTTTAAAATTGGAATTTGAGGATTATAAGGAAAAACTTACTAAAATTGATGAAGAATTAAAAAAAATGTACAAATTAGAAAGTGATTTGATTAACAAAAAAGAAAAAGAAGAAATAAAAATAAAATTAAACCATAAAAGAAAAGAAGATATAATGTTAGAACTGTCAAAAATTAACAAATCGTTACAGATTTCAAGCAAAAAGGAAACCGAGCTAGAAAATAGTTTACTAATTTTAAAAGAAAAAATAAGAGAAAAAGACAAGTTTTTAAGAGAAAAAAAAGAAAAAATGAATAAGCTAAATAAAGAAATTCAGGCAAAAGAGTATGAATATTTAAAGCTTAAAGAAAATCTTAAAAATATTTCAGAAAAAATTGATTTAAATAAAAAAGAAATTTTTTCTATAAAGAAAGAATTAAAGGATTGCCAATTAATATTGGAAAACTTAAATAAGAAAAGGAGTAACTTAAAAGAAAGAGAGGAAGAAATAATATTTAAATTAAAAGATTTGGAAAAAGAAACCGGTCTTCTTATTGAAGAAATAATAGAAATAACCAAAAATTTGGAATTAATAAAAAATAAAAAAGAAGAATATTTGAGGGAACTAAGTGCTATAGAAGCAAATTTAAAATTAATCAATGAACTCACTTCAAAGGAAGAAAAGAAAGTTTTAAAGTCTTTTGTAAATAAAACTTTTGGAGAAAACCTAAATTTAACTCAAGAAGAAATATTTTTACTCGAAAATTTTTATGGTGAATTATTAAAGGCTATCTTAGTAAATGATTTTAAAGATATTGAAAATATAATAGCCCGATATCCAGAAGAAAATTTAACATTTTACTTGAAAGAAAATTTTAACAATCTTACAATAAAAATTTTTCTTAAAGAATTGACAGAAAATATCATTCATGAGAATCCGAACGTTTTTATTTATGATCCAAAGAAAAAGCTCCTTTTAACCCCTCAAGGATTCATTCTTTATTTATCACAATTAAAAAAGGGATACTTTTCCTTAAAAAAAGAAAAAGAAAACTTGGAAAATAGAAAAAACTTTATTATCAATAAAATTAATCAAGTAAAAGTAGAAGAAATAGAATTATTAAAGAAAAAAGAAACTTTAGAAAAAAATAAAAACTTTTTGTTGAATGAAATAAAGAATTTAAATAAAACAGTTAATACTATTCAAGATGAATTAAAAAAGCTTGAATTAGATTATACTAAGCATTTAGAAAGAAAGAATTTTTTAAATTTAAGATTAGAGACATTATTTAAAGAAAATAACGATAATCTCGCTTTTTTAGAAAAAATTAAAAACAATTTAAAAAATCTGGAATTAATATTAGAATCATTAAATAAAGAAAAAAAAGAATTGAATGAGGAATTTCAATTAATTGAAAAAGAAACAAATCAATTGAATAAAGAAATTACTGATAAAGAAAAAGAAATAATAAGATTAAGAACCGAAACTAACAATATGATTTTAAGAAAAAATGATTTACAAAAGGAACTTGAAAAATTAGAAAAAAATCTTAAGAATTCCTTATTCTTAATCGAACAATTAAATAATGAAATTTTAAATTTAAAAAATATGATTCCAAATTTAAAAAAAGATAAAGAAGATATTATTTCTAAAATAAAATCTATTGAATTGTTAAAATCTGAAATAGAAGAAGAGATTAGTCAAATCAATTCAAAGGTAAGAGAGTTCAATAAAATTAAAAAAGGATTACATAATCAATTTAATAAATTAGAAATTGATATACATAATTTAGAGGTAAAAATTGCTGAACTTAATTTGACAATTGAAAAATTAAAAGAAGAAAAAAAAGAGCTCCAGGAATTCAATATTGCCGAATTAAATAATTATCAGGACATAAATATCGATGAAATAATTCAAAAGATTGAAGAAATAAAAAAGGAATTATCAAATTATAACGATGTAAATTTAGCAAGTATTAAAGAATTTGAGTTTATTTCAGAAAGATATCATAATTTGTTAGATCAAAAAAAGGATCTTGAAAAGGCAATTTATGACTTCAAAGAATTGTTAAAAGAACTTAAAGAAAAAGCCAAAAAACAATTAAATGAAACTTTAACTAAGGTAAATCAAAAATTAAAAGAAATATTCCCCTTTATAATGGAAAAAGGAAGCGCTGAGTTATTTTTTACAGATTCAGATCCATTGACAGCAGGCCTTGAATTAAAAATTATCCATCCCTATAAAAAAATTCAACATCTTCACATTCTTTCTGGAGGAGAAAAGGCCCTCTGCGTGATAGCCCTATTAATTGCCTTTTATCTTACTAAACCCGGTCCTTTTTGCATTCTTGATGAAGTGGATGCCCCTCTTGATGAAAAAAA
Organism: Thermodesulfobacteriaceae bacterium UBA6232; assembly: GCA_002441555.1. GTDB lineage: Bacteria > Desulfobacterota > Thermodesulfobacteria > Thermodesulfobacteriales > Thermodesulfobacteriaceae > Caldimicrobium. The sequence goes on along the minus strand of DJWK01000044.1, from coordinate 10,752 downwards.
TTCACTTAAATTTATAAATTTGTTAAAAAATATAAAGGAAAAATCTCAAATTATTTTAATAACCCACAATCCAAATGTTATGAAAGAAGTAGATAGCATCTTTGGAGTAACAATGGAAGAGAAGGGTGTTTCTAAAGTAGTTAAATTAGAATTATATAATTATTTCAAATAAATATCACTCAAAGATGTTAGAGCAAATTCTGAAATTAATTTTGATAGAGTTTCTTGGTCTTGCATACTCATTTCTATAAATTTTACACCAAATTCTACCCATTTCTCTGAGTTTTTTACCCATCGCACTTGTGCTTTTAATTTTATCTTGTATTTGCACTTTATATTTAAATAAATTATATCTCCATCTTTAATAAATGGGGTTCCGTAAATCCTTAATCTTGAACCCTCAATACTTATATCTCTAATTTCAGCAGGAAAATTTATTCCAGATTCAAAGGCTGCAATGGCATCACATATGATAGGATAGCGAGTATAGTACCTTTTTTCGTTCATTTAAGATATTTATCCTCAAGGTAAGAAAGAGCCATGTCAGAAAGAATTTTAGATAAAAGTTGTGAAGTTTCCATATCAAGGTGTTCAAATTTTACACCTATTTCTGTATTATTTTTCTCTTGCTTAATCCACTTTATCTTGCCTTTAATTTTTAAAGTCTTTTCTCCTTTAATAACAATGTATAATTCATCATCTATTTCAAATTGGGGAGTTCCATCAAATCTTAATCTAACACCTTCAGCACTAATATCGAGAGCTTCAGCAGATAAAATCATACCACTTGTTAATCCAGCTTTAGCCTCTACATTTATTTCGTACCTGGTATAAATCCTTCTATCAACTGCCATTTTCTAAACTCCTAATCAAAGTTTTTAACTTTTCTAACTTTTTCTTTAATTCCTCAAAGGCCTTTTTTTCTTTTTCTATTACTTCAAAAGGGGCTTTTTCTAAAAATTGCTTGTTTTCCAGTTTTTTCCTAATTATATTCAATTTTTCTTCAGTTTTTTCAATCTCTTTTCTAAGTCTATTTTTTTCTTTTTCAAAGTCAAGATGTTTACTTAAATCAATAAAAAGTTCGCCCCCTCCTTCAATTATTACAAGAATTTCTCCCTGTTTCCTTTGATGAAATTCTGCAAGATAAAATATTTCTGATTTTGAAAGGGTTTTTATAACTTCTATCTGTTCCTTGAGATATTCAATTTTTTCTTTGTCAAAAACACAAACAACAGGTAAATCCTTTTTAGATGAAAGATTATATTCGGATTTTATATTTCTTATTGCTGTAATAATATTAATAACACTTTGAGCAAGTTTTTTTTCTTCTATCTTAAAATCAATAAAAAATTCTTTCGGATAGGAAGCTTTTAAAAGATATTCCTCTTCTTTAAAGGGTAAATGATTCCAAAGTTCTTCGGTTACAAAGGGAATAAAGGGGTGAAGAAGTTTTAAAGAATCAGAAAAAACTTTATAAAGAACTGCTTGAGTTGAATTTTTAAATCCTTCATTTTTTAAATAAATTTTTGAAATTTCCAGATACCAATCGCAGAATTCATCCCAGAAAAAGTGATAAATAGCCATAGCTGCTTGGTCAAATTCAAATTCCTCAAGTTTTTCTCTTACCTTTTTTATGGTTTCCTTTAACCTCCATAAAATCCACTTGGAAAAAAGCGGCAATAATTCATAATTGAGATTTTCCACATCTTCTTTTTTAAGTCCTTCAAGATTCATCAAAACAAATCTTCCAGCATTCCAGATTTTATTGATAAAATGTTTATATCCTTCAATGCGATTTACTGAAAGTTTTATGTCTCTTCCTTGAGCTGCAAGGGCAATCAGGGTGAATCTCAGGGCATCACAACCGAATTTTTCTATCATTTCCAGAGGGTCTATAACATTGCCCTTGCTTTTACTCATTTTTTGACCTTTTTCGTCTCTTACAAGGGCATGGATATAAACCTTTTCAAAGGGAATAGCTCCCATAAAGTGTTCTCCCATCATAATCATTCTTGCTACCCAGAAAAAGATAATATCAAAGCTTGTAACAAGCACTGAAGTGGGATAAAAGGTCTCTAAGGTTTTAGTTTTTTCTGGCCAGCCCATGGTGGAAAAGGGCCAAAGTGCAGAAGAAAACCAAGTATCAAGCACATCTTCTTCTACACTTAATGAGGAACTACCACATTTGGGACAGCTTTCAAAAGTTTCCTCCCTTGAAACCAAAACCTCACCACAGTCCTTACAATACCAAACAGGAATACGATGGCCCCACCATATCTGACGGGAAATACACCAGTCTCTTATGTTTCTCATCCAGTCAAAATATAAATTCTTCCAGGAATCAGGATAAAATTTAATAAAACCATACTCCACAGCTGCTATGGCAGGTTGCGCAAGGGGTTTCATTTTTATAAACCATTGTTTAGATACCAAAGGCTCAATTACCGTTCCACAACGATAACAATGTCCAAGAACCACATCATAATCTTCCTCTTTAAGTAAAAGCTCTTCTTTCTTCAGGTCTTCAACCACCCTTTTTCTTGCCTCAAACCGATCAAGACCTGCATAGGGACCGGCTTCCTCTGTCATTTTTCCGGATTCATCAATAACTTTAACCATGGGAAGATTGTGACGCTTTGCAATTTCAAAATCATTAAAATCATGAGCGGGTGTAATCTTTACAGCACCGGTTCCGAATTCAGGATCTACCACTTTATCTGCAATAACAGGAATTCGCCTTCCAATAAGAGGAAGGCGTATGGTTTTGCCGAGAAATTTTTTATAGCGCTCATCCTCAGGATGAACTGCAACTGCTGTGTCTCCAAGCATGGTCTCAGGACGGGTCGTTGCCACAACAATAAAGTCAGAACCATCTTCCAGGGGATATTTGAGATACCAAAGTTTTCCTGCTTTGGGTTCAAATACCACTTCAAGATCCGCAAGGGCAGTATGACATCTTGGGCACCAGTTGATGATATAATCTCCCCGGTAAATAAGCCCTTCTTCCCAGAGCCTGCAAAATACCTCTTTTACCGCTCTTGAAAGACCTTCATCCATGGTAAATCTCAGGTAGCTCCAGCTGCAGCTTGCTCCAAGCTTTTTCAACTGGGCTATTATTCTTCCTCCGTAGGTTTCCTTCCACTGCCAAACCCTTTCAAGAAATTTTTCTCTTCCAAGGGCTTCGCGAGTGAGCCCTTCTTTAGCAAGCTCCCTTTCAACCACATTTTGAGTGGCAATTCCTGCGTGATCAGTTCCTGGAACCCACAAAACATCATAACCATCCATTCTTTTATATCTTGCAAGAACATCCTGAATGGTGTTGTTTAGAGCATGTCCTATATGAAGAGAACCTGTAACATTAGGAGGTGGAATAACCATGGAAAATTTCGGTTTTTCAGGATCATAGGTGGGTTCAAAAAGCCCCTTTTCTTCCCAGATTTTATACCATTTATCTTCAACCTCTTTAGGATCATAACTTGGTGGTAGCGGAGCTTGACCCATAGATTTCCTCCTCTTCTCTTTGAAGTATCTGGGTTCCTAAACCTTCATCAGTAAATAGTTCAATAATTAAACTGTGAGGAATTCTTCCATCAATTATATGAACCTTTCTTACTCCCTGATTTAGGGCCTTTTTAGCACTTTTCAACTTTGGTATCATACCACCTTTAGCAATACCTTTTTCAATTAATTCTTCAATTTTATCAAGATATAAGGTTGAAATAAGAACGCCCTTTTCATCAAGAACACCGGGAACATCAGAAAGATAAATTAATTTTTCTGCCTTAAGGCTTCCTGCCACGGCTCCAGCAACTAAATCAGCATTAACATTATAAGCCTCTCCTCCTGGCCCAACTCCAACTGGTGCAATAACTGGTATAAAATCTTTCTCAATTAAGGTTATTAAAACCTCTGGATTGACATTTTTTACCTTCCCCACCCTTCCAATATCAATAATTTCTGGAGGTCTATCTTCACCTGTATATTTATAAAGGGTCATTTTCTCAACTTCAATTAAATTTCCATCTCTTCCAGAAAGACCAACAGCTTTTCCACCTGCCTGATTGATAAGACTTACTATTTGTTTATTAACTGTACCAACAAGAACCATCTCAACTACATTCATGGTTTCTGCATCGGTGACCCTTTGACCTTCAATAAAAATAGGCTTTAGCCCCATTCTCTCCATAACCTGGCTTATCTGAGGCCCTCCTCCATGAACAATAATGGGCTTTATACCTACATATTTCATCAAAACTATATCCTCTGCAAAGGCCTGCTTTAGATCCTCAGCAACCATGGCATGTCCGCCATATTTGATGACAATTATTTTTCCGTAAAAATCTCTAAAATAAGGAAGAGCCGAGATTAATATTCTTGCTTTTTCTATAATTTCCATGGCTCTCTATTTTACCATAGGGCTGGTGCGTGAACAATGTAACATATAAGAGGTTGCTTCCCAGTGTTTCTTACTCCATGAACTTCCCCAGGTTTTATAACAACCACATCTCCTTTCTTCAAAGGATACCATTTATCATTATAGAAAAGTTCCCCCTCTCCCTCCAAAACAAAAATGCTATCAACCTCTTTTTCATGGGTGTGAGAGGGAATTTCTATACCTTCTGCAATTTCCAAAACAGTTATACTTATTTCTTTAGTATTATCTTTTGTTGTTATAAACCCAATTTTCACCCCTTCAAATTTGGGATGGGGTTTCCTTTCTACTTCGAAAAGGTTAATTTTCATATGCCAGCCCTCCTTGTTTAGGGTTTTACTTTGTAAACAACCATATTGGGAAAGTCATCATAGAGTAGTTCAAAATATCTGGAATCATATTTTCTTAGAATAAACATTTCGTTAAAAAGGGTTTCATCTGAAGGTGGTTCCAATATAAATAGACCTGTTTGATTATTCGGAGTTTTAACAATTTCCACAGTCAATCCCTGATCAAAAAATTTTTTACTTTTGAGTTCCCTTCCATCGGAGTAATAAAAGGTCTTTATGGGTAAAGAATTGTTTGAAAAACTTATTAATCCATTATTTAAATCAATTAAAGCATTTCCAAGGTCAGGGCATTGAATCAAATTCGCAGAAAGAAGTTTACAATTTGGTGCTATAATTTTCCCAAAGATGCCCTCTTTTTTGTCAAAATCATAACTTCCAAAGTAATGAATCCAGCCAAACTTTGCTATTAAATCACCAGTAAAAACCCAGTAAACGGGATTTTTTAAAGGTTTTTGATAAAGACTGTTACGAATATTTTCCATAATTTCCTTTGCGGTATGCCCCTCTTTCAATAATTTGGCAAGTCCAGTAAGCCCATAGTTAGAAACAAAAGAGGTTATTAACCAGGCTTCCTGTGGATCAGAAGTGGTAAAAGATCTTGCAATCATATAAGTTTTAGGACTTCCCTGAGAGCCACCATCATGAAAGGTAGCCCTTCTAGCATAAAGCTGGAAGGCATATCCATAATCCCACCAACTCCATATTACCGCCTCTTTAGGAGTTTTTTCTTTAATCCACTCCATATCCTTTACAAGAGGGGAGAAAATTTTCGGGGTGCTCAAAAGTCCTAAAGCCTCTCTTTGAGCTATTAAAGTGGCAACAAAAATCAAAAAACCAATAAGAGATATCATGAGCTTTTGCTTTCTTTCTTCTTTGAAAATATCAAGTGCAGGAAAAAGCCTTCCAAAGAAAAAATAAACCCAAAATCCAAGGCCAAGACCAATAAAGGGGGATAGATACATGGAAAATCTTGCACCGGAAATAAAAGTTAGAAGACCAATTATAAAAAAGGGGAAAATAAAAAGAAGTTCTCTAAAATAAAATAAAAACAATAAAAAAGCACCAATAAGCCCTGTAATTCCCAAAATTTTGTTAAATATTACTGAAGAGATGGCTTCCCAGAACTCAAGCTTTTGCAATTCCGAGATAGACATAAATATATTGGGGAAATCTTTAAAGAGAAGTTGGGCTGCCGTTGGGCTTTTTATATTAAAAACCAAGGTTTTTACCTGTTCATATAGATGGTAAGGACCTATATAGAGATACCAAACCTGAGGAAGAATTAAAATTAGAAAAAAGAAAAGATAATGCTTATTAAATTGAAAAATCACTCTTCTTTTTAAAATTAAATTTTTAAAGAAATCCCAGAAATAAGCAATGAAAAAGGTAACTATCAGGACAAAATTTAGATTGGCATGGGCATACCACAAATAATAAAAAAGAAGCGTTAAGCTTGCAAGGATTATCCAGATATATCTACCTTTAAGGGTTCTACTTTGGAAAAATCTTAAAAATAGATACCCTACAAGAAAAGGAAGAGTTAAATTTAAAACATCATGGTCAAGCCTCATAAGACCCGTTCTTCCAAGATACATGGGAGCAGAAACTGCTATTAAACCTCCAATTATTCCGCAAATTGGCATTTTTAAATAGTGAAAATAAAAATATAACACTGCCGCTACTGTTACAGCAAGGAAAGGAATTAAGTAATAGGTAAGCCAAGCCACACTTATGCCTGTTATCTCTGAAAGTTTATAAAATAAAAAACTTATAAAATGCCCAGAGAGGGAATATTTTGGTGCAAAGGATTCCTTTTTTGAAAGCTTCGCTTGAGATGAATTATCAGGGAAAAACCGAAAATTATCAATGGCACCACTTTTAAAAAGCCCTTCCTTCATATCAAGGGCATATCTTGCAAAGTAAAAGGAGTCATATTCACTGTATAGAGGCTCTCCCTTATAGAAGAATAGGGGTTCGTTTTGCTTCCACACTTTGACATCTTCAAAACGAATATAAATACCAAAAAATAGAACAATTAAAAACAAGATATAATAAAAGATTTCCTCCCAAAACTTTTCTTTACGCATTTTTAACACCTTATCCGAACTTATAGCTTACGCCAAACCCTCCGCGAGGATAATCCCAGTGAATATTCATAAAGGGGCATCCCACTCTGCAAGAGCCACACTCCAAGCAGGCCTGATAACTCACTACCAGTTTATTATCTGAAAAACGATAAACCCCTGCTGGACAAAAATTCAAACAGGGCTTAGATAAACAATTATGACAAACCTCAGGTGATTTTATTTTCAGATGGGCATATTCTTCATCTACAAAAAATTTAGTTGCCCCAATCTTTTCATCTATATTTACACTCTTTTTCACCAAAAAAGCCTCCCCAAATTTATAATATCTTTTAGAACCCCAAAAAGACCTCTTTTTCTTTTAATAGTTCTAATAATCTCCCTAACAACTTCTTTTTTATACTGTCCTTGTGCAGAAAAGTAAAGACTAAAGATTTCATAGATTAAATTCGGATAGGTCTCAAAAATTTGTCTGTTATTTAGCAGAAATTTTTTTAGGTTTTTAAATAATAATAGGTCTTTGTAAATATAGCTTTCTTTAAATCTTTCTTCATAAGACTTAAGAGTTTTTTCTGAAAAATCTCCCTTTTCGAGGGCTTCAAGAGCGGTTTCTGCTGCCATAATGCCAGAATAAATGGCTAAGTTTGTTCCCTCTCTAAAAAGGGGATTCACAAGCCCAGCAGCATCACCAACCACCATTACCCCATTCCCATAAAGCTTGGGTAAACCTTGGAGCCCCCATTCTGGAATTAAATGAGCACCGTATTCAAGAATTTCTGCTCCATCCAAAAGCTCGTGTAAATAGGGATGAGCTTTAGCCCTTTCAAGAATTTCATAGGGTTTAAGATTAGAATTTACCAAAGTATTAAGAAAAATTCCTATTCCAAAGGAAAGGGTATTAGTGTTAGTATAAAGAAAACCCGTTCCTGGGAGGCCTGAAGTAATCTCACCAATTAGCTCTGCTGCCAAACCTTTCTTTTCATTAAGACCGAATCTTTTTTCAAGCTCTCCTTTGGGAAGCTGTAAGACCTCTTTTATTGCCAAAACCACTTCTTCTGGTTTAAAGGGTCCCTTTACAAGCCCTGCCTTTTCCGTCAAAAGACGGTTTACACCCTCCGCAAGAATAACTATCTTTGCCTTAACTTCTGCAGGTCTTAAATCTTTAAAACTTCTTGGCCTATCAACAATAACTCCTGAAACCTTAAAATTTTCAAGAATTATATCCACTACTTTTGTTTTAGGAGCAATAAGCAGGCCCTTTTTTAAAGCATATTCGGAAAGAAAGGCATCAAACCTCGCTCTAAGAGCAGTAAAGGCCTCTTGAGAATCGGATTTTGTGTGAAAAAATTTAACTACGCCTTTTGTGGAAAAAAAGATATATCCCTCTTCTGTAACAGGCCTTTCAACCGGGCTTTGACTGACCTCTGGAAATTCAGGAACAATCTCCTTGATAGAAGAGGTATAAACTACCCCTCCAAATAGGTTTTTACTTCCGCAAAATCTTCCCCTCTCTATTAGTAAAGTATTGACCCCTTTTTCAGCAAGTTTTATTCCACAGGCAAGTCCTGCTGGGCCTCCTCCTACTATAACCACATCAAAGGAATAACTCTCCATCAAGAACCCCTTCTATTTTTCAAAGCCCTTATTAAGGCGGTTGCAACCTCCTTCCAGTCTCCTATAATTCCAAGATCAGCAATTTTAAAAATTGGCGCCTCTGGATCTATATTTACAGCGATAATAAAATCGGAATTTTGCATACCGGCTCTATGCTGAATGGCCCCAGAGATACCAAAGGCAAAATAAACCTTGGGGCGCACAGTTTTCCCTGTCTGCCCCACCTGATGTTCATAGGAAATCCATCCTGATTCCACTGCAAACCTTGAAGCTCCCACCTCTCCATTAAGAAGGTGTGCAAGTTCTTTCAATATTTCAAATCCTTCTTTTCCTCCTATACCCTTTCCTCCCGCTACAATAATATCTGCATATTCAAGATTGACTGTTTTTTCCTTTGGAAGAAAACCAATTCTTTCAACTCCTGCCATTTCTTCGGTAAGTTCCATTTTTTCTTCAATTACTTCACCTATTTTTCCTTCTTCCCTTTCAGGAATAGGAAAAACCCTTGGACGCACAGTTGCCATCTGCGGTCTATGATTAGGACAAACTATGGTTGCCATAATATTTCCACCATAAGCAGGACGGGTCATAAGTAAGTTTTTAGTTTCTGGATCAATGGAAAGCTCTGTAACATCAGCTGTAAGTCCTGTCTCCAAAAGTGTTGCAACTCCTCCTGCCAAATCCCTTCCAAGTGTGGTTGCCCCAATGAGAAAAATCTCTGGCTTATACTTTTTTGCAAGATAAGTTAAAGCATATACATATGGTATGTGTCTGTAATAAGAAAGAACCTTATGATCAACCACATAAATCTTTTCTGCACCATAGGCAAAAATTTCTTCAACAAGTGGCTTAACATTATGTCCCACTAAAACTGCAGAAACTTTTCCTGAAAGATCCTTTGCAAGTTTTTGTGCTATTCCAAGTAATTCAAAAGACACAGGATGAATCTTCAATTCCTCCTGCTCTATGAAAACCCAGACTTCTTTCATATAATTTTCTTTTCCTCCAAAATATGAATTATTTTCATTACAACTTCATCAATAGAGGTTGTGCTTAAGTCATAAATGAGGGTGTCCTTTTTTAATTCGGGAGTAAAAACCTTTTTTACCTGTGTAGGAGAACCTTTTAAACCGAGTTTTTCTCTTTCAAACTTAACAGGACCATCAGCTGCAAAAATTTCTGGCTCACTTTTTACTGCCTTTAAAATCTCAGATAAAGGGACAAAGGGAGATTTAGCTAAATCTTTTTCACAGGTAATCAAAACAGGAAGCTTTGCTTTAATGATTTCCACACCCTTTTCCGTTTTTCTATGCAAAATAATAATTTTTTCTTTAAGATCTATATTTTCAATTTTGGTAACATAAGTAATCACGGGAACTTTTAAGCGAGCAGCAACTCCTGGGCCAACCTGTGCTGTATCTCCATCAATGGCCTGTTTCCCGAAAAGATAAAGATGGAAAGGGTTTTCTCTTTCTAGATACTTTATGGTTTCTGCTAAGGTGTAGCTCGTTGCCAAAGTGTCTGCACCTGCAAATTTTCTATCGGTTAGTAAAATTATTCTATCAGCTCCGAACTCCATTGCCTCCTTTAAGGCTAGTCTTGCCTGAGGAGGTCCCATGGTTATCACAGTTATGGAACCACCAAATTGGTTTTTAAGATAACAGGCCAAACTCAAGGCCACCACATCATAGGGATTGATAATAGATGGAACACCTTCTCTGATTAAAGTTCCCGTTTCAGGATTAATTCTAATATTTGTGGTATCTGGAACTTGTTTTATGGAAACAAGGATATTAAGCATATTTTGAAAAAATTATTTTTGATATCCAGGCAATTCAAGATGCGTGCAGGAGCCTGTGGGACAAGAATGAGATTCAGCAACCCTCGGCTTATCAGTTGATTTAGTTGCGCCTCCTCCAATAATGGAATTAACAACGCTCATCAATCTTTCTATTTTAGAAGACCCACAGGCTCTACATTTAACAGTGGCTATTTCATCCTTTGATTTGAGTAAAACTTCAAATTCTTCTCCACAATCCAAACATTTAAATTCAAAGATGGGCATAATAAACTCCTTTACATTGAAAATGCCCGGGGCCGGACTCGAACCGGCACGGGGGCGGTCCCCCAGTGGATTTTAAGTCCACAGCGTCTACCTGTTCCGCCACCCGGGCTTTTAAAAATAATATTAAACAATTTTTGTAGTTTTGCAACTAAAATATTTTAAATTTGAATCCACATATTTTAAAATGGTAGTATTATAAATTTTGTG
>DJWK01000028.1 GCA_002441555.1 Thermodesulfobacteriaceae bacterium UBA6232 | reverse complement strand
GACCAGGAAGATTTGATAGACAAGTAGTAGTCCCACCCCCTGATCTTCACGGAAGAGAAGCTATTTTAAAGCTTTATGCTCAAAAATTTAAACTTTCTCCTAATGTGGATTTAAAAGCCATTGCCAAAAGTACTCCTGGATTCACCGGGGCAAACTTGGAAAACATGATGAATGAAGCGGCTCTTATAGCTGCTAAAAAGGGCAAAGAATTTATTGAAATGGAAGACCTAGAAGAGGCTAAAGATAAAATTCTTATGGGCAAAGAGAGAAGAGGAATGGCCTTAAGTGAAGAAGAGAAAAAAATAATTGCTTACCATGAGGCAGGGCATGCTCTTGTGGCTTATTATCTTCCTGACCCCGATCCTGTTCACAAGATAAGTATAATCCCAAGAGGCCAAGCCCTTGGTGTAACTCAACAGTTACCCCTTGATGACAGACATATTTATACAGAAGAATATTTACTCAAAAAAATTACAGTTCTTCTCGGAGGAAGAGTAAGTGAGGAGTTGGTTTTTCAGAAATTGAGCACAGGTGCGCGAGACGATTTAAAAAGAGCCACCCAAATCGCAAGAAGAATGATCTGCGAATTTGGAATGAGTAAATATTTAGGGCCTCTTACTTACGGAAAAAGCGATGAACCCATATTCCTTGGTAAGGAAATCTTTCAAATTAAAGATTACTCCGAAGAAACCGCCAAAATAATTGATATGGAAACTAAAGAAATTATTAATAAATGTTATGAAGAAGCTAAAAAAATCTTACAAAAATATATAGAAAAACTTCATCTGGTTGCTAAAACACTTCTTGAAGAAGAAACCATAGATAGTGAAAAATTTAAGCTGCTCCTTCAGGGTAATTAACCACTAAAATGTTTAACCCTATTCAAATAAGGGGTTTTACTTTTGATTGGAAAGATATTCCCTATCTTATGGGAATTATTAATGTAACTCCGGATTCCTTTTCTGATGGTGGTGAAGCTGGAACCCTTGAAAGGGCTTTAGAAAAAGCAGAACATTTATTAAAAAGTGGAGCTCATATTTTAGACATAGGCGGCGAATCTACCCGCCCTTTTTCTGATCCCGTTCCTGAAGAAGTAGAAATTAAAAGGGTTATTCCTGTGATTAAAGCCCTTCGTGAAAAATTCCCTGAAGCTATTATTTCTGTTGACACCTATAAGGCAAGGGTTGCTGAACTTGCTTTAGAAAGCGGAGCCGACCTTGTTAATGACATTTCGGGAGGTCAATTTGATAAAAACATGGTTTACGTAATAAGAGATTTTCAATGCCCTGTGATAATAATGCATATTAAAGGAACACCAAAGACCATGCAGATAAATCCCCAATATGGCGATGTGGTAAAGGAAATTAAAGATTATTTTTATGAAAGAATAGATTTTTTAACCAAAAAGGGTATAATCTTTGATAAAATTATAATTGATCCAGGCTTGGGATTTGGAAAAACCTTTCAACATAATATAGAAATTATTAAAAAAATTGAGGAATTTAAAGAAGTGGGAAGACCAATTCTTTTAGGTCCTTCAAGGAAAAGTTTTATTGGCGAAATAATAAATAAACCACCAAAGGAAAGAGATGGTGGAACAGCTGGTTTTGCTGTTTATTCTTTTTTAAAGGGCATTCATTTTATAAGGGTTCACAATGTTTCTTTAGTTCATGATGTTTTAAAAATTTTTAAGTTTTTCTGGGGAGATGAAACACATTGAAATTCAATTTAGATTTCATTACTGATTTTTTCAAATTTTTTAAAATAACTGATCTTGTCGATATCTTGGTTGTTTCTTTTATTATTTATAGGATCTTATTGCTCATTCAAGGAACAAGGGCACTTCAAATGGTGGCAGGCTTAACTTTTCTTGTCTTTTTGTATTTTTTTTCTGAGATTCTTCAACTTTTAACCTTGAATTGGCTTCTTCATACCTTTTTGTCCTCAATTTTGATTCTGATAATTATTATTTTTCAAGATGACATAAGAAAAGCCCTTGCTCAAATTGGTACAGCCCCCTTTGCCAAGCTTCAAGCCCAATATTCCTTTGGAATTGAGGAAGTAGTAAAAGCTGTGACAGTTATGGCAGAAAAGAAAATCGGAGCCCTTATTGTTTTTGAAAGGGAGATAAGTCTAAGAGATTATCTTGAGGGAGCAACCCTTATGGATGCCAAAATATCTGAAGAATTGCTTATAAGTATTTTTAATCCTAAATCTCCTCTTCATGATGGAGCTGTTATTATCAGTGAAGGAAGGATCAAGGCTGCAGGGGTGGTGTTACCTCTTTCAACTAACCCTGATATTGCCAAAGATCTCGGAACAAGACATAGAGCTGCTATAGGTATCACCGAGGTAACTGATGCTGTAGCTGTTGTTGTTTCAGAAGAAAGGGGTCAAATATCTATTGCTGTCGGAGGAAAAATAACAAGGGATGTAACTCCGGCCACTTTAAGAAAGATGTTATCTCAACTTCTTGGATTTGAAACAAAAGCACCCTGGTGGCAGAGATTAAAGTGGATAGAGACCAGTGAAAAGAGAGCATAAGTTAAAAATAGTTTCTTTTTTATTGGCAACCACTCTTTGGTATTTTATTGTCTGGGGGAAACCTGTAGATAAACGCCTTGAAATTCCTATAGTTCTAAAAGGGAATCAAAATAATAACTATGTTTATGAACTTAATCCGAGTTCTATAAACATTGTGATAACCGGAACGAGAAGCCAATTTAGATCTATTAACTTCACTACTCTTCAAATCGAGCTTGATGTGACAAAGTATTCCCCAGGTGTTCATCAGATCCGAATCCCCATTGAAAAAATTAATTTACCTAAGGATATCAAAATAAAAGAACTTAATCCTACCTATACAACCCTTGTGATTAAAAAAATCTCCTCAAAGAGGGTACCTGTTAAAATCAAGCTTGCAAATGCTCAAGGAGAAAAAATAAAACTTTTGATAAAACCAAATGTGGTTCTTTTAAAGGGTTTTTGGGAAGATATAAAGGAAATTAAAGAGGTTCAAACCGAAGAAATTGATTTTTTTGAACTGAAAACAAATAAAATTGTGGATGCCAAAATTATATATCCTGAAAGTGTTCTTGAAGTTCAACCAAATAAAGTTAAAATTATTTACTTAGCTCGTTAAGTTAAGTTTGTTCCAAGGGGTTTCATAAATGAAAAAACTTTTTGGGACAGATGGAATACGGGGTGAAGCTAATTTATTCCCCATGACACCTGAAATTGCTCTACAGGTGGGAAGGGCTGTGGGCTATCTTTTTAAAAATAAAGCGCATCATCAGAGTAAAGTTATTATAGGAAAAGATACCAGATTATCGGGCTATCTATTTGAATCTGCTTTAACGGCTGGACTCTGCTCCATGGGAGTTAATGTGTACTTAGTGGGACCTATTCCCACCCCAGGAATTGCCTTTCTTACCAAAGATATGCGAGCGGATGCTGGTATTGTAATTTCAGCCTCTCATAATCCCTACTATGATAATGGAATAAAAATATTTAACAGCGAAGGGTTTAAATTGCCCGATGAAAAGGAAGAAGAAATTGAAAAATTGGTCTACGATGAAAGTTTTTCTGAAAAAAGGGCTATAAAAGATAATATAGGAAGGGCCTTTAGAATTAAAGATGCCCTTGGGAGATACGCTGTACATTTAAAATCCGTTGTTCCTTCTAATATAAATTTTGAAGGTTTAAAAATAGGAATTGACTGTGCCAATGGAGCCTGCTATCAAGTAGGGCCCCTTGTTCTTGAGGAGCTGGGCGGAAAGGTCTATTCAATTTTTTGTGAACCAAATGGGCTGAATATCAACGAAAACTGCGGTGCTCTCCATCCAGAGAAAATCAAAAAACTGGTTCTGGAAAAAAATCTTAATATAGGAATTGCCCTTGACGGAGACGGGGATCGAATCGCTGTGATAGACGACAAAGGAAATTTCTGGGATGGTGATGATTTGCTTGCCCTTTTTACTCGTTATTTTATAGAAAAGGGACTTTTAACCTCTCCTTATGTGGTTGGAACTGTTATGACTAATAAAGGGCTTGAAAAATTCTTAGAAAAGGAGGGACTCACCCTTATACGCACCTCTGTAGGGGATAGATATGTAGTTATGGCCATGAAGGAAAAAGGCGCTCTCCTCGGTGGAGAAACCTCTGGCCATATCATTTTTCTTGATAAGGCAACCACAGGGGATGGACTCCTCTGCGCCTTAAGACTGTTAACTATTCTAAAAGAAAAAGAAAAAGATCTTTCTGAATTTTACCCACCCTTTGAAAAATTTCCTCAAATACTTATAAACATCAAAGTTAGAGAAAAAAAATCAATAGAACAAATTCCTGAACTTTCTCAAAAAATTGAGGTTATAAATAAAGAATTGGGTGAAAAGGTGCGCATTCTTATTAGACCTTCTGGCACAGAACCTAAATATAGAGTTATGGTTGAGGCCAACTCTGAATCCCTTGCCAAAGCGCTTGCTGAAGAGTTTGCAGATATTATTCGGAGAAATTTATCATGAAGGGAATCTTAAAATATTTTCCCAATTTTCTTTTAATTTTGGCAATCTTTTCTTTAACAGTTGGAATTTTCAATGGGCCAGTTTTTATTCATTCAAGTGGATGTATTCTTTGTCTTCCCTGCATAGGTTTAGAATAAAATGAAGATTTTTAGACTGAGAAGGCTCTCTCAAAACCTCTCAACGGTTCTTCATAACGGTTACTTGGGCTTTTTATCTACGGGAAATATTTATACTGGTTATCTTAAAAGATTCTTTGGCTTCGGATTAAATTGCTATACCTGTCCGGCAGCTCTTTATTCCTGCCTCCTTGTCTCTATGCAACAAATCATGATTTCGCCAAGAATTCTTCCCATAACTTATCTTTCTCATGTTGTTCTTTATCTTTTGGTGCCGATTCTTCTTTTTAGCCACTTTTTGGGAAGGTTTGTTTTAAGATTCTTTTGCAAAAGTTTATACTCCCTTGATCTGATTTATGGTATCTTAAATACATATTCTCTTTGTGAAAAGATTTGTCCTATGGATCTTAAATTACCTAAGGATTTAAATTTAGTTGAATGTAATAGATACTTAGGTTATCTTATATTATGTCCTAATACAAAATAATAAAAAATAATACAATGTGTTGGAGAGTTAAGATATGAGAACAGACGGAAGGGCCTTTGATGAATTAAGACCTGTAAAAATTATAGTAGATTTTTTAAAAAATCCTTTAAGCTCGGTACTAATTGAGCTTGGAAATACAGTGATTTTGTGCACCGTTAGCCTTGATGAAAAGGTCCCTCCTTTTCTTAAAGGAACAGGAACAGGTTGGATTTCTGCTGAATATGCTTTTTTACCAGGGGCGACTATAGAGAGAACTCCAAGAGAGACCATGGGAAGGAAGGGACGCTCTCAGGAAATCCAGAGGCTAATTGGAAGGGTTTTAAGAGCTGTTACCGATCTTACTAAACTTGGAGAAAGAACCCTCTGGATTGACTGTGATGTTCTCAACGCTGATGGAGGTACAAGAACAGCCTCTGTTACTGGTGCCTTTGTGGCTTTAAAAAGAGCTATATATAAACTTCTTGAAAGAGGACTTATTACAGAAAACCCTATTTTAGAGTATGTGGCGGGAATAAGTGTGGGAAAAATTGGAGAAAACTTTTATCTTGATTTGAACTATGAAGAAGACACCCTTGCAGAGGTTGATGCTAATTTTTTTCTTACTGAGAGCGGAAAAATTGCAGAAATTCAAGCTGGAGCAGAAAAAATGCCTTTCCCATGGGAGGATTTTTTCAAAATGAAAGAGCTTGCTGAAAGGGGTATAAGAGAGCTTATTTTAAAACAAAAGGAGGCCCTTGGTGAGCTCTAAAACTTTGCTTATAGCAACCACAAATGAAGGAAAAATAAGAGAAATTAAAGAAATGTTAAAAGATTTTGACCTCAAAGTAATGACTCTAAAAGACTTTCCTGAAATTCCTCCTCCAGAGGAGACAGGAAAAACTTTTTTTGAAAATGCCCTTTTGAAAGCCAAATATTATGCTGAAAAAACAGGGCTTTTTGCATTGGCTGATGATTCGGGCCTTGAAGTTGAAGCTTTAAATGGGGCTCCAGGAATTTATTCTTCACGATTTGCAGGCCCTGATGCCACAGATGAGAAAAATAATCAAAAACTCCTTGAACTTTTAAAAGATCTCCCCATTGAAAAAAGGGGAGCTCGTTTTGTCTGTGTTATGGTGTGCTATCATCCCTCGGGAAAATATATAACAGCTGAAGGAATCTGGGAAGGACGAATTGCCTTTTCTCCAAGAGGTAATTTTGGTTTCGGATATGACCCGCTATTTTTGGTCAAAGAATATAATTATGAAAAAACCGCAGCTGAACTCCCCCCTGAAATTAAAAATAAACTCAGCCATAGAGGAAAAGCCTTAACACATTTAAAGGAAAAATTAAAGGAATTTCTCAAAAATCTATAATGATCTATCAACCAGAACTTTTCAAAAAATTTGGAATAAAAGGTTTCTTTAGTAAAAAGATTCCCAAAAATGAAGTAAAATTTCTTTTTCCAGAAGTTTATTTTCCCAAACAGATTCATTCTGATAAAATCCTTTTTATTGAGGAAGATCCTTCCTTTGAACCAGGAGATGCAGTAATTACACTTGCTAAAAATCTAACCGTTGGAGTTCAAACAGCGGATTGCCTTCCCATTCTAATAGCTGATAAAAAGCGAAAAATTGCAGGAGCGGTGCACGCTGGCTGGAGGGGAACTTTTTCGGAAATACTAAAAAAAACCCTTGAAAAAATTTTCTCTATTGGTTTTAAACCTGAGGACATTCTTATTGCCATTGGGCCACATATTCAAGCTTCCTGTTATGAAGTAAAGGAGGATTTAATTGAGTGCCTTCCTTCTTTTTTTAAAAAACCTCCTTTTTTTCAAAAAAATGGGCAAACCTTTTTACTCAATCTCTCCTTAATAAATCTTTATCAGGCAAAAAAATTGGGAATACCCGAAAAAAATATCTGGATTTCTCCTGAGTGCACCCATTGTCTAAAAGAAAAATACCATAGCTATAGGAGAGAAAAAAACCATAATTTCACACAGATTTCCCTTATTACCTTGAATAATGTATAGACTTTATTCCTTTCTTTACTTTCTCGGCTTTTTAATTTATTTACCAAAAGAACTTCTTAAAAGAAAAGATAATAAACCCCTTAACTGGCTTAAAGAAAAACTTGGTTATATTACACCCCCCACTTTTCAAGATAAAAAGCCTATCATTTGGATCCATGCTGTGTCTGTAGGTGAAGTTCTTGTTATTGCTCCCTTGATTAAAAATTTGGCTGAACAATATAATATTATTTTGACAACAATTACAGATACAGGAAGACTTGTTGCTCAAAATAGATTTTCAAACCTCCCTGTAAGAATTTATTATTTGCCTCTAGATTTAGAAAGACCGCTTCTTAAATTTTTTCATAAAACTCAACCCCAAGTTCTATTGATAGCAGAAACAGAAATCTGGCCTAATCTCATAAGAATTATATCTGAAAAAATCCCCGTTGCCTTGATAAATGGAAGAATCAGTGAGAGGTCCTTTAAAAGATATAAGTTTTTCAAATTTTTCTTTAAACCCCTTTTCAACAAATTGAAATTTCTTGCTGTTCAGGAAGAAATTTATGCGCAAAGACTGATAAAAATTGGGGTCAATCCAGAAAAAATAAAAGTAGTTGGAAATCTTAAATTTGAGCTTATCATTCCTGAAAGGGATTTTCCTGAACTTAAAAATTTGCCGAGGCCTCTTATTATTGCAGGAAGCACCCATTTTCCTGAAGAAGAAATTATCCTTAAAAGCTTTTTAAAAGCTCTGGATAAGGGAAGCTTGATATTGGTTCCAAGACATCCCGAACGCTTCAAAGAGGTGGAACATTTAATTATGAAAAATATTGACAAAGATATTGAATTTTTAAAATATTCCGAGTTAAAAACCTCTTTAAAAAATTTTAAAAAAGCAAAAGCCGTTCTCCTTTTTGATGAAATGGGAATTCTTTCTTCCCTTTATAAAATCTGTGACCTTGCCATAATAGGAGGAAGCTTTATTCCACATGGAGGTCAAAATCCACTTGAAGCCATTTATTGGAAAAAACCTGTTATAACGGGGCCCTACATGAATAATTTTCCCTTTGTGAGGGATTTTGTTAAAGAAAAGGCCCTAATTCAGGTCTACTCAGAAAAGCTTTCAGAAACCCTTAAAAACCTTATTGAAAACCCAAAAATTGCTCAAGAGATAGCAGAAAGAGCCTACCAACTTTTTCAAAATAAAAAGGGGGCCCTTGAAAAAACTTTGAAATTAATTGAAAGTATTATTTCCTAATTTGAAATTTTGCCCTTCTTAGGTGGATTTGGTAAGTAATCAAGCCTCGGTTTAAAAAGGGCAGAAAAAACATTATGCTTGATAACAGGCTCTTTGTCGAAAATGTTTTCCCTCAAGAATTTACTCCAGTAAGTTCTTTTGGTCTCTCCCGAAAAAGGACAGGGATTTTCAAGAATTCTCCAATCCCTTTGTTTTACAAATCTGGAAATCATATCTTTCTCAACAAAATATAAAGGCCGTATTAAATAAAGATTTCCTTTGAACATTTCTTGTTTAGGAAGGATAGTTGAAAGTTCACCGCAATAAAACATATTTATAAAAAAGGTAACAATTACATCATCTTTATGATGGCCAAAAGCTATTTTTTTTATCCCAAGGGTATTAGCAAGGTTGAAAAAGTATTTTCTTCTGTGCCAGGAACACACAAAACAGGGTGAGGCCTCTCCCTTATCATAAGCCTCAATTGCCATCTCCCCAGCCTTTATTTTATCAAACATGAAAATAATTTCCCTCTCTTCGCAAAAATTTTTCAAATACTCTACTCCCAATCTGTAAGCCTCTTCGTCTTTGCTAAAGCCCATATCCAAGTGTAAGGCATAAAGATAAAGATTTTTATGATAAAGATGCCTCCATTCCGCTAAAAAGTGGGTTAATACAAGACTGTCTTCTCCTCCTGAAAGGGCAATTAAAATTTTGTCACCCTCTTCCACAAGATCATAACCAAATACAGCCTTTCCAATCAATTTTTTTAGTTTTTTATAAAGATTCAATAAATACCCCCAAATAATTATCAATTTTTTGGAATATAAATTAATTTTTTTAAAACTCAATGATGGCAATTCGAAACTTGTCTTTAAAAAAAGATGAGCTAAAATTAGGGTGCTTAAGGTTAAGGTATGCGGAGGTTTTTTCTTATGGCTGAGGCAAAAAAATATAAAGAAGCAGGGGTTGATTTAGAAAAAGCCAATCTTCTTGTGGAGATAGTAAAAGAAAAAACCAAGGGTCTTTCACAAAAGGGAGTTATTTCTTCCATTGGAGGTTATGCAGGACTTTTTTCTCTTGATATTTCCTGTTGTAGAAATCCCGTTCTTGTGGCCTCAACAGACGGTGTGGGGACCAAAATAAAACTTGCTCAGATTGCTGACTATCACGTGGGGATTGGGATTGACCTTGTTGCCATGTGTGTTAACGATATTATTACTAATGGTGCAAGGCCCCTTTTTTTTCTGGATTATATTGCCATGGGAAAGTTCAATGAAAAAGTTTTTAGTGAACTTTTGGAGGGTATAACTTCTGGCTGTGAAATGGCCCAGTGCGCCCTTCTTGGAGGAGAGACTGCTGAAATGCCTGGGATGTATGCAGAAAATGAATATGATGTAGCCGGCTTTGTGGTAGGAATTGTTGATAGGGAAAAAATTATTGATGGTTCGGAAATTTCCATTGGAGATGTAATTATAGGAATTGCTTCAAACGGCCTTCACAGTAACGGATTTTCCTTGGTTAGAAAAATAATTCTTGAGGAACATAAATTATCCCTTGATTATATTCCACCTGAATTGGGAAAACCCTTGGGAGAAATTTTGCTATTACCCACAAGAATTTATGTTCCAACCATTATGACCCTTATTAATAAAGGCTTAAAAATAAAAGGAATTGCCCACATAACTGGTGGAGGATTCTTTGATAATATTCCAAGAATTCTTCCAAAAAATTGCATGGCTGTTATCGATAAAAAAGCCTGGGAATGGCCTCCTATTTTTAAATATCTTCAAACTCTTGGTAATATAAGTGAAGAAGAAATGTATCATGTTTTCAATTGTGGCATAGGGATGATTTTGATTGTTGGAAAGGATGAAGTTGAAGAGGTTTTAACCTTTTTAAAGGCTTTAAATGAAGAGGTTTATATCTTGGGAACTGTAGAAAAATTACAGGAAGGAAAAAAGCAAGTGGAACTTGTTTAAAAATGTATTTCCAGGAAGTCATTGCTAAACTTAATCAATTCTGGTCAAAGCAAGGCTGTGTCATTTTACAGCCCTATGATGTAGAAGCAGGAGCAGGAACCTTTCATCCTGCAACCTTTTTTAGAGCTCTTGGTCCTAAACCTTGGGCCTGTGCCTATGTAGCTCCTTCAAGAAGACCTACTGATGGAAGATACGGAGAAAACCCTAATAGACTTCAACATTATTATCAATATCAAGTTATTATTAAACCCTCTCCGTCAGATATTCAAGAGATATATCTTGAGAGCTTAAAATACCTTGGGATTAACCCTGAAGAACATGATATCCGCTTTGTGGAAGATGACTGGGAATCCCCTACCCTTGGAGCCTGGGGTCTTGGATGGGAAGTCTGGTTAGATGGAATGGAAATCACTCAGTTTACCTATTTCCAGCAGGTGGGCGGGTATGAATGTAAACCCGTTTCTGTGGAAATTACCTATGGACTTGAAAGACTCACCATGTATCTTCAAGGAGTGGATAATGTTTTTCATTTAAAATGGAATGAAAGGATAACATATGGAGATGTACATTTAAGAGGTGAAGTTGAATATTCCATCTTCAATTTTGAAATGGCAGATGTAGAGTTTTTGCGGGAACTTTTTGATAAATATGAAGCTGAAGCTAAAAGACTTTTTGAAGTTGGTCTTTCCCTTCCAGGATATGATTTTGTTCTAAAATGTAGCCATACCTTTAATCTTCTTGATGCAAGAGGAGCCCTATCTCCCATTGAAAGAGCAAATTATATAACCAGAGTTAGAACCCTTGCCAAAAAAGCAGCTGAAACCTGGCTTGAAAAGGAAGAAAAATGAAAAATCTCCTTTTTGAAATTGGAACCGAAGAACTTCCTGCTCGCTTCATTGAGCCAGCTCTTGAGAGTCTTTATAATCTTGCTGAAAAAAAATTAAAAGAAAGGGAACTGTCCTTTGAAAAAATTGAAGTAGGTGGCACCTGCAGAAGGCTTGCCCTTTTTGTAAAAAATCTCTCAGAAAAACAAAAAGATAGAGAAGAAGAAATTCTTGGCCCATCCCTAAAAGTCGGTCTTGATAAGGATGGAAAATACACTCAGGCCCTCCTTGGTTTTGCTAAAAAAATGGGAGTTTCTCCTGAAGAGCTTTACATTAAAGATACCTCAAAGGGAAAATACTTCTGCTTTAAAAAGGTTACACCTGGTAAAGAAACTGTAGAAATTTTACCTGAAATTTTGCTTGAGATACTTAATGAAATCTATTTTCCAAAAAAAATGCGCTGGGGTAACTATGACTTTTATTTTGCAAGACCTATTAAATGGCTTTTAAGTTTATATGGAAACCAAGTTATTCCCCTTGAAGTTGCAGGAATAAAAAGTTCTAATTTTACCGTAGGGCACCGCTTCTTATCTTACAATAGATTATATTTAACTGAGGCAAACTGGGAAAATTACAAAAAAACCCTTGAAGAAAATTTTGTCCTTGTTGAGGTTAAAAAAAGAGTTGAATATACTCAAAAAAGTATTATAGAAACCGCCTCCTCAAAGGGAATTCCTGTAATTGATAGAGATCTTCTTATTGAGAATGCTCATCTTGTGGAGTATCCCTTTGCCATTCTTGGAAGTTTTCCTGAAAAATTTTTAAAACTTCCTGAAAAACTGGTAGTTACAACTCTCCAGGAGCATCAAAGATATTTTTATTTAAAAGATAAAAAGGGAAAGCTCCTTCCCTATTTTATTTCGGTAAATAACAATAAAGTTAAAAATCTCAAGGTTATCGTTGAAGGACACGAAAGGGTTGCCAAAGCCCGTCTGGAAGATGCCCTTTTTTACTATGAAAGGGATTTAAAGGTTCCCTTAAAAGAACGAGTCAATTCTTTAAAAGGAATTATTTATCACATTAAGTGTGGGACCCTTTTTGAAAAAACAGAAAGACTTATAGCCCTTGGAGAGATTCTCAGACAAAAAATTTTCCCAGAGATTGAAAAATCATTGGTTGAAAAGGCCTGTTTTTATGCTAAAGCCGATCTTGCCACAGAGGTTGTTAAAGAGTTCCCGAGCCTTCAAGGTTATATGGGAGCGCACTATTTATCTCTTGAGGGTGAAAGAGAAATTTCACAGGCCCTATATGAGCAATACCTTCCCCATCCAAAGGAAGAAAATTTCCCTGAAACTCCTTATGGAATAATTCTTTCCCTTGCAGATAAAATTGACCATCTTTCAGCCTTGATTGGTGCAGGTGAAAAAATAAGCGGTGAAGGAGATCCCTTCGCTTTAAGAAGAGCAGCTTACGGAATTATAAAAATCCTTATTGAAAAAAAGATTGAGCTCAATCTTGAAGAGATCTTTGAATTTGCTTTGAATCTTTTAAAGAAGCAGGGCTTTCTCAAAAATCCCCAGGCTCTTTTTGAAATACTTGAATTTGTTAAAAAAAGATTTGAAGGGGAATTACTAAACCTGCAATTTAGTAAAAATTTTGTTAATGCCATAATTGATCAGCCCTTAAACCCCTATCTTCAATATTTAAAACTTACAGCTTTAAAGGACATTTATACCAGGAAGGAATTCCAAGACCTTGCCACCCTTTTTAAAAGGGTAACTCAGATACTCAAAAATGTTGAGGTTAAAAAACTTCCTGATATTAATCCCTCTTTATTACAAGAAAAGGAAGAAAAAGAGCTTTATGAAACTCTTAAAAAACTCTCCCCTCATTTAGACGAACTTAATAAAAAGAGAAACTATTCAGATTACCTTGAAAATCTTTTAACCTTTAAGCCCTTGATTGACGGTTTCTTTGACAAAGTTTTTGTTATGGTTGAAGATGAAAAGCTGAGAAGAAACAGGCTTTCCCTTCTTTACAGTCTTTCAAAATTAATCCATGAAGTAGGAGACCTCTCCTATCTTGCTTAAAGATGAATAAGCCCGAAAGAAGTATTGTCATAGGAACTGCGGGGCATATTGATCATGGTAAAACAGCTCTTGTCAAAGCCTTAACGGGTATCGACACTGACCGTCTCAAAGAAGAAAAGGAAAGAGGAATCACCATAGATATCGGTTTTGCTAAACTGCTTCTTCCTTCTGGAATTCTTGCAAGTATTGTGGATGTTCCAGGACATGAACGCTTTATCCGAAATATGGTGGCAGGGGCTTCAGGTATTGATTTTGTAATTCTTGTCATTGCCGCTGACGAAGGAGTTATGCCACAAACTAAGGAACATCTTGCTATATGTGAATTATTAGGGATAAAAGATGGAGTGGTAGTTATAAGCAAAGTTGACCTTGTGGATGAGGAATGGCTTGAACTTGTAAAAACTGAAGTAGAAGATTTTCTTAAGGGAACCTTTCTTGAGGGTGCTCCAATAATCCCATTTTCAGCAGTCACCCTTAAAGGAAAAGAAGAATTAATAAAAATACTTGATGAAAAGGCCAAAGCCATAAAAAGCAAGGAAAGAGAGCTTCCTTTTAGGCTTCCCATTGATGGAGTTTTTACCATCAAAGGTTTTGGCCTTGTAATTAGAGGAACTGCCCTTTCAGGAGAAGTAAGGCTTAATCAGGAGCTTATGCTCTATCCTCATAAGAAAAAAATAAAAGTTAGAAATATACAGGTCCATGGAGAGCCTGTGAGTGTTGCTTCTGCAGGAATGCGAGTTGCTTTAAATATATCGGGAGTGGAAAAGGAAGAGATTGAAAGAGGAGATGTTGTTGCTGAAGAGGGGGTTCTGGAACCTTCCCAGTGGCTTGATTTAAAAATAAAAGTCCTTAAAGAAATTTCTCATCCTATTAAAAACTTTGAAAATCTTATGTTTTATATTGGAACATCAGAGGTTCTCGGGAAGCTTATTCTTTTTAACAAAGACTTTCTTGAGCCCTCAAGCGAAGACATTGCCCAGATTTTTCTTCAAAAACCAGTTTGTGCCTGGAGAGGAGATAGATTTATTTTAAGAAGACCAGGAACCAATGAAACCGTTGCAGGGGGATGGATTTTAAATCCCCTCTCTCAGAGAAGGAAAAGAACCAAACCCTGGGAAAGAAAAGATCTTGAATTTTTTTCAACGGCTTCAGAAGAGGAACTTTTGCTTTATTATGTTAAAAAGAAAGGATATCAAGGAATAGAACTGAAAAATCTCCAACTCCACACTGCCCTTTTTGGAAAAACCTTAGAAAATATTCTCCAAAAGTGCTCCTCGAAAGTCCTTCTTTTTAAATCAGGTGAAGAGTCCTTTCTTTTTTCCAAGGAGATTTTAGATGAATTAAAGAAAGAAATCCTTGAAAAACTTGAGAAATTTCATCTAACCAATCCTTTTTCCCCAGGACTTACCAAAGAATTTCTAAAAAGCAGACTTTCTTCATTCCCAAGAGATATTCTTTATGAAAAAGCCCTTGAAGACCTTCTCAAAGAGGGAAAAATAGCAAGAGAGAGAGAAATTTACTTTTTACCAGATTATAAAAAAGATTCTTCGTATATTGAAGAACTTAAAAAACAAATTGAAGAAAAATTCTTAAAAGAAGGTTTAACTCCAAAAGATTACGATGAAATATTGTATGAATTTGGTAAGGATTTTCAAGCAGCAGAAGAACTTTTTAAGGTGCTGTTAAGAGAAGGAAGGCTTGTAAAACTTACTGAAAAAATTGTAATTCACAGTAAATATATGGAAGAAATAGAAAAAAAGGTTAGAAAATTTTTTGAAAAAAATCAAGAATTAACGGTTTCTGATTTTAGAAAGATTGTTGGAGAGGGAGTAAGTAGAAAATATTTAATCCCCATGCTTGAATACCTTGATAAACAAAAGATTACCCTAAGAATCGGTGATAAAAGAGTTTTAAGAAAGGGTTAACTTTTCTTTTTCTTTTTGGCTTTTTTCTTTTTTTCTGGTCTTTCTTTAGAAAGCTCGTAAAATTTCTTTAAGTTAGAAAATACTTTTTTGTGAAATTTTTCGGGGTCCATATCAGTGAGAATTTCAATAGCATCATCTACATTTTCAATAGTATAAATATGAAACTTTCCTCTTTCTATGTCTTCAAGCACATCATCTTCAAGAAGCAAGTTATCAAAATTTTGAATAGGAATTATTACTCCTTGAGTTCCTGTAAAATTAAGAATTTTGCATACTCTATAAAACCCTTCAATTTTTTCCTTTATGCCACCTACAGGCTGTATATTTCCGAATTGATCGATAGAGCCTGTTATAGCAATATCTTGGCGTAAAGGTATTTCAGAAATTGCAGAAAGGATGGCAAGAAGCTCAGCACAGGATGCGCTATCTCCCTCAACTGGTTCATAGGCCTGTTCAAAGGTAAGGGTACAAGAGAGTTGAAGAGGGAAGTCAGAGCTATATTTGTGAAAAATATAAGAAGAAAGAGTTAATACCCCTTTAGTATGAATGGGACCGCTCATATCAATTTCTCTTTCAATATTAATAACTCCCTTTGAGCCAGGATAAACAGAAGCAGTAATTCTTGAAGGCTTTCCAAAGGAATAATCCCCAAGGCTTATCACACTTAAACCATTAATCTGCCCTACCCTTTTTCCATCAACTTTAATTAAGTATTTGCCTTCTTTAATGATTTCTCTGATTTTTTCTTCGATAAGATTAACTCTAAAAATTTTCTCTTTATAGGCTCGCTTAATATCTTCTCCTGTTATTTCTTCATTGACAGAAAGGGCATGGGCCTCCCTTAAAAGCCCTTTAATATCCTCAAGAATAAATCTTATTTTTTTCTTATTACCTGATTCATACACGGTATATTTCAAAAGCTCATTTAATCCTGAGGCAGAAAGTTCTTTTAATTTTTCCTCTTCAATCATTTTCTTAACAATCTTGGGAAAGCTCTCCTTCGTCTCTTCATCGAGAGGTAATATAGGATCAAATTCTGCTTTTATTTTGAAAAGCTCATGAAACTCTTCGTCATAGGTTGAAAGTAAATAATAAAGAAAGGGATCTCCGATTAAAAAAACTTTGGCTTTAAAGGGGACTGGCTCTGGCAAGAGCCCCACATGGGGAACAGGAATTTCCTCCATCATTCCGCCCATAAGGTGTAGTTTTTTGTGAAGAAGAGTTCTTTTTAAAATAATCCAGATCAGAGGATTCTTCAGTATTTCCCAAAGATCAATTATCAAAAAGCCTCCGTTAGCCTTGTGTAAGCTTCCTGCAGTTATACTTAAATGATCTGCATAAAGGATACCCATTTCTGCCCTGTAATTAATCTGACCGAAAAGGCCTTTGAGAGTGGGAACCCTTTCATAAATTACAGGTGCTCCTTGGGTTTCAGAATTATCAACTAATAGGTTTATCCTAAACATATTCATGGCTTTATTTAAGCCCGATTGAACCATTATGTTTCCGCGAGCCTTTTCCCATTCAATAAAAAGATGCATATTTTTAATAAGTTCCTTTTTCAAAACCTGAAAATACTTTATTACCTCTTCTTGATCTTTAAAAAGCTCTTCAAGTTTTTCAAAGGCTTTATTAACAAGATTTTCTGCAATTTT
The DNA here is from genome assembly GCA_002441555.1 of Thermodesulfobacteriaceae bacterium UBA6232. Classification (GTDB taxonomy): domain Bacteria; phylum Desulfobacterota; class Thermodesulfobacteria; order Thermodesulfobacteriales; family Thermodesulfobacteriaceae; genus Caldimicrobium. The sequence continues at coordinate 1,147 of DJWK01000028.1, read as the reverse complement.
ATCCCTCAACTTAAAAAGGGCTTCTCCAAAGGCACTATCAATATCTCTTAGTTTTCTCATATATTCTCTAAAAATAGGCTCAAATTCCTGAAGATTTTTCTGATATTCTTCCCTTATTCTGGGATCTTTGAAAAGTTCTTCTTCAGGAATAGGGGCCTGAATTTTAAAAAGGGGGAGAAGCTTTACTCCTTGAGGGCTAAATAGAACCATTAGATTATATTTTTTAGCTTCTTCAGTTAGGGCATTAAAAATCTTTTCTTTTTCTGCATCAAATTCTTTAGTTAGTTGAGAAACCTCTTCCTCATAATCTTTTCCTTCATAGGCCTTAAAAGTTTCCCTCTTAAGGAAATCCAAAACCTCTTCTATTCCTTCCTCAAGTTTTTTCCCAAATCCTGCAGGAAGAAGAAGACACTTTGGCCTTGCAGGATCCTCAAAATTGTTAACATAACAAATATCCTGAGGAGTTGGAAGACTTTTGGCTACTTCTTGAATCCTTTTAAGAGTATATCTTGTTCTACCAATACCCCTTGGCCCGCAAACATAAACATTGTATCCTTCATCATCAATCTTAAGGGCAAGTTCAAAGGCCTTTTCAAGGCGTTCCTGATGAGGAAAATAATCCTCTGATTTATAGGCTTTAGTACCCTCTTTATAGGGAAAGTCTATTATAAATTCTTTTACTTCTAATTTTCTCCAAGCCATTTTGCTCTCCTGAATATAGGTTTTAAAAATATCTTCTAATTTTAAAAAAAATTCCCTAAAAAACAAGGAATTTAAAGAAATTTCCAGGGATTGCACTTGTAATCTAAAACACTGATGCTAAATTAACTTAATTATGGATCAAAAAACTCTTATACTCTGGCTTCTTACCCTCTTTTTCTGGGGTATAAGTCCAATTATTGAAAAGGTTGGCTTAAGAAGGGTAGATCCTTTAATCGGGCTCTGGGTAAGAACTCTTTCAGCCCTTATAGGAATAACCCTTGCCGTTTATTTAACCACTACCTTTCAACCCCTTAAATTCCTTGAAAAAAGGGATTTATTTTACTTAAGTCTTAGTGGAATTACAGCTGGCTTTTTGGGAATGTATTTTTATTTTTCTCTACTCAAGATGCATCAGGCTTCACAGATTGTACCGCTCACCGCAACC
>DJWK01000012.1 GCA_002441555.1 Thermodesulfobacteriaceae bacterium UBA6232 | reverse complement strand
TAAGAGGGAGCTTTTGGAAGATAAGAAGGTAAAAAAACCTTCACCGGATCATCCTTGGAGAAAGGGATGGAAAGTTAAAAAGAAAGATGTGACATTTCAAACTGGTAAAAAGGTGTGACATGCTTTTAGAAATAACAGGTGAAAAATAAAAAAACCCCTCCTCGGGAGGGGGCGAGGAGGGGAGTGACATTGTAGGGAGGGGGGAGGAGGGGTGGAACCTTTTGATTTCAAAGAAACAAATATCAAAAATTGTGCCAGTATTTAAGAATATTTAGACACAATTATAAAGGGTTGGGAAGTTAAATGAAAACTTTAAATTGTTCCAAATGGAACACTGATTTGTGCCAATTGGTTCAGAATAGACATTTTATTCAAGAAAATAATTAGAAATTGTTTAGAAAGAAAATAGGCACAGCTTTTGAATAATAACAAACCAAAAGAGAAAATAAAATAGGAGGGAGTTATGGCTGATAGAAAAGTGGTTTATAGTCTTTGTTGCATGTGCACGGGAAGATGTCCCATTATGGTGGAAGTAGAGGGAGGGGTAATAAAGCACATCTGGGGTAATCCCCATGTCTTTGGGGCAAAAAGTCTTTGTCCAAGAGGGGCAGCAGGGGTTGCTTTTGAGTATGACAATGAAAGGCCTCAGTATCCTATGATAAGAGATGGGGAAAGAGGTTCTGGTAAATGGAGAAGGGTTACCTGGGATGAGGCCTTAGATTTTATCGCAGACAAACTTAAAAATATTATAGAAAATTATGGTGCTAAAGCTATTGCCTTAAGTGATAGAGGAGGGCCTCATACCGAACTTCATAAGCTCTTTTTAAGGGCTATAGGTTCTCCCAATTATTTTACCCATCATGCTACTTGTTCCAACTCTGTGCATAATGCCCATATGAGTGTTGCTGGACATGCCAGAAACACTGTGGGCTATGATTACAAAAACTGTAAATATATGGTGGTATTTGGAAGAAATCTCCTTGAAAGCCTTATTACTGGAGAGGCAAGAAATGTAATTGAAATGATAAATTCAGGCGGAAAAATGGTCTACATAGATGTGCGCTGGACTTATACAGCCTCTAAGGCTTATAAATTTTTTATTATTAACCCAGGAACGGATTATGCCCTTGCCCTTGCCCTTATTAATGTAATTCTTAATCAGCACCTTTATGACGCAGATTTTGTTAATAAATATGTAATTGGGCTTGATTATTTAAGAAGCTTTATTCAGCCCTATACCCCTGAGTGGGCAGAAAAAGAAACGGGAATCCCCGCTGAGGAGATAAGAAAAATTGCCTATGAGGCAGCGGAAGCAAAACCTTCAGTGATTTTCCATCCTGGCTGGATGACTGCCTGGAATTCTCAGGATTTTCATTTCAGAAGGGCTGTTTACATCCTTAATGCCCTCATGGGTAGCTATGAGGCCAAGGGTGGAATTTTTATTTCTAAAGGTGCAGGAGACGCTGGAGTTAAAATAAAACAACCAACCTCCATTGCTCCCAAGGTTGAAGAGGAGCGCTGCGACGGAGCTGGAACCAAATATCCCTGGATAAGAGGCCAGTGGGGCATGCTTCAAGTCTTGCCTGAGGTTATAGAGACGGGTGAGCCCTATCCTGTTAAGGCTTATATTGCCATGAGGCATGACCCCCTTGCTTCTATGCCTGATCCTGAAGTCTGGATTAAGGCCTTTGATAAGCTTGATTTAGTTGTTGCTATTGATGTGAACTGGAGCTGGACCTCCTGGTATGCCGATGTAATCTTGCCTGAAGCCACCTATCTTGAAAGAACAGATAATGTAATAGTCAGAAAGGGTTTAAAGCCACAACTAGCCTTAAGACAGAAAGTAATAGAGCCGAGATTTGATGCAAGAAGTAGGTTTCAAATCTTTAAAGCTTTGGCGGAAAGGCTTGGTAAGGGAGAATATTTTCCCTGGAAGGATGAAATTGAGATGGTTAACTGGCAGCTTGAAGGAACAGGTTTTACCTTTGAAGATTTCAGTAAAAAAGGCGTTATAGATTTAACAAAGGATCCCATCTGGTATGACAGAAATAACCTCAAATTTAATACTCCCTCTGGAAAAATTGAAGCCTATTCAGAGTTTTTAGAAAAAGCAGGAGTTCCCTCTCTTGCTCCTTACGAGAGGCCAGAGGCACCTCCTGAGGGAATGTTAAGACTTGTGTCTGGAAAAGTGGCGGTGCATACCCAGGGAAGAACCACAAGTAATAATCCCTATCTCAATGAGCTTTGTCCAGAAAACTACCTTTATATTCATCCAGAGGCTGCCAAAAAATTTGGAGTTAAAGAGGGAGATCTTGTGGAAGTATCCTCTAATGGGGTCTCAGAAAAAATAAAAGTGAGGGTATCCCCATATGTGCATCCTGAAGTAGCCTTTATGCTTCATGGATTTGGTGATCCTGTTCCCGTAAGAACCCGGTCCTTTGGAAAGGGAGCAAGTGATGTGCGCTTAATGAAAGGAAAGCTAACAGTTACTGTGGGTGGAAATTGCCCACTTTTTGAAACCTTCGTAAAAATTAATAAGATTTAATAAGGGAGGGAGAAATGAGCAAATATGTGATAACGCAAGATCAGAGAAGATGTATTGGCTGTCTTGCCTGTGTGGTTCACTGTAAGGTTGAGAATAATTTGCCTATTGGTCCTAAATTCTGCGATATACTGCCTGTGGGACCAAAGGATGTAAATGGAGTTCCCAGAATCTATTTCGTCTATATGAATTGTTTTCACTGTGAAGAGGCCTTTTGTATGAAGGCCTGTCCCACAGGGGCAATGACTCGAAGAGAAAAAGATGGAATTGTTTATGTAAAAGATGAACTCTGCATTGGATGTAAGTCCTGTATGAAGGCCTGTCCTTGGGGAATTCCTCAATGGAACTCAAAGACAGGAAAGGTCTTTAAGTGTCATCTTTGTATGCACCGTTTGGATAGGGGAGAAAAGCCAGCCTGTGTTGAGGGATGCACCACTTCCTGTCTCTCCTTTACCATTCCAGAGGAAGCTACAAGGAAGACAATAGAACAGTATGCCCAAAAGATTGCTGAAAATCTAAAGACACTTCTCTGGTAAAGTTAATAAAAGGGGAAAAAATGGAGCTCTTTTTAGGAAAACTTGATGACCTCATAAACTGGGCTCGTGCTGGTTCCCTCTGGCCGGTTACATTTGGGCTTGCCTGATGTGCCATTGAGATGATGGCAGCAGGTGCTGCCAGGAATGACCTTGACCGGTTTGGAATAATTTTTAGGGCCTCTCCCAGACAGGCAGATTGTATGATTGTAGCAGGAACTCTTACCTATAAAATGGCCCCCATCTTGAGAAGGGTTTATGACCAGATGAGTCATCCAAGGTGGGTGGTTGCCATGGGAAGTTGTGCCTGCTCAGGAGGGGTTTTTAGGACCTATTCCACCGTTCAAGGAGTTGATGAAATTGTTCCTGTGGACATTTATGTGCCAGGATGTCCCCCAAGACCAGAGGCCTTAATTGAAGGACTTCTTGAACTCAGAAGGAAGATCCGTGAAGAAAGAAGAACCTGGGGTCCTTATGCCAGAAAAGAAATCAATTTATAAAGAGATTACCTATTCCTTTGAGGATCCCTTTTTCTCTCCCTTTGAAATTCAAATGGGACCTCAGCACCCCTCCACTCACGGGGTTTTAAAGCTCAGGCTCATTCTTGAGGGAGAAAAAATTGTTGATCTTGAGCCTGTAGTGGGATTCCTCCATCGTGGTGTTGAAAAGCTTGCAGAAAATATGAATTATGCGCAGGTACTTCCTCTCACGGATAGGCTTGATTATATCTCTGCTATGAATAATAACACTGGCTATGCCCTTGTTGTGGAAAGGCTTCTTGGAATTGAGCCACCTCCCCGGGGGAAATATCTTCGCAGTATGGTTTGTGAGCTTGCAAGAATTGCGAGCCACCTTCTCTGGCTTGCAACCCATGCCCTTGATATAGGAGCCATGACTGTTTTTCTTTACTGTTTTCGTGAAAGGGAGATGATTCTTAATTTTTTTGAAAAGATCTGCGGAGCAAGGCTTACGGTGAGTTATCCGAGAATCGGGGGTGTGCGTCTTGATGTGGAAGAATCAGTGTTAGAGGAGATTTACAATTTTATACCCTATATGTATGAAAAAATTGAGGAATATGAAGGGCTTCTTTCAGAAAATCGTATCTGGCTGGATAGAACTAAAGGGGTTGGAGTTATAACAGGAGAGGAAGCTCTCGCCTATGGATTGACTGGTCCTTCTCTTAGAGGCTCTGGTATCCCCTATGATGTGAGGAAACACTTTCCCTATGATGCCTATCCTGAGGTAGAGTTTGAGGTGCCTGTCGGGAAAAATGGAGATACCTATGATAGATACTGGGTAAGACTTCAAGAGATGAGACAATCTTTAAGGATTGTTAAACAGTGTATAGAGAAGATGCCAGAGGGCCCTGTTTGTGCTGAACTTTCTCCGGATCTTGATATGCCCCTTTATAAAAGGGCTTACAGAGCAGAGGCCTTTGGTGAGAGCACCCTTATTGCCTTTTTAAACGAGGGGGCTCAAATTGTCCCAAAAGGAGAGCTTTACTCTGCAGTTGAAGGAGCCAAAGGAGAGCTTGGTTTTTATTTGGTTAGCGATGGAAGCGGTAAACCCTATAGACTTCACATAAGGGCCCCTTCCTTTATTCATATTTCCGCTCTAAAAAAACTTTCTCAGGGACATTTTCTTGCTGATTTAGTTGCTATAATCGGAACCCTTGACATCGTTATGGGAGAATGCGATAGATGAGAAAAGATCTAAAGTATTTGATTTTTAAAGACCTAATTGGCGGGCTTTTGATAACCCTTAAAACCTTTTTTAGAAAACCTGTAACAGTTCAATATCCCCGGGAAAAGGTAACCCTTTTTCCCTCTTTTAGGGGAAGGCATGCCTTGGTGCGTGATCCTGAAACAGGTGAGGCAAGATGTGTTGCCTGTTTAAAATGTGTGCAAGTCTGCCCATCAAGATGTATTGAGGTCAAGTTTGAGGTGGATCAGGAAACTGGGGCAAGAAAAATGCTTGCATATAATCTTGAGGCTCTAAGGTGCATTTATTGCGGTTACTGTGAAGAGGTCTGTCCCGTGGGTGCTATAGTTTTAACAGAATGGTTTGAATATTCCTCAAGGGATAGATCAGGGCTTATCTTTAACAAAGAAAGACTTCTTAAAAATTGGGATGAATTTGTGGAGAGATTCCCTGAAAAGGTTTATACCAATAAGTTCTGGAATCTCAAAGGAGTGCCTGAGGTTTTAAAGCCTGCTCCAAAGAGAGAGGGTATTATGGTTAAGGTGAGGGAATAAGGAATGGAAAGGCCTGATGTCTTTGTTCCATCAAGTTATTTTCCCATTTTGATTATGCTAATTGTTGCTTTTATTTTTGGAGTGGGTGGCCTTATTTTTGGTGCCCTGGTAAGACCCAAATATTATTATTCTCTCAAGCTTATTCCTTACGAGTGTGGAAATGAGCCAAGTGGTCTTCCCTGGCAAAAAATAACTATAAGATATTTTCCCATAGCCATTCTTTTTGCCGTCTTTGATGTGGAGGTTGGGCTCCTTTATGCCTGGTGTTATGGTTTTTCTGAAATGAAGGCTTTAGGGTTTTTTATTATGATTCTCTTTTTAATCATTATTTTGGCTGGCTTTTTTTATGATTTGAAAAAGGGCCTTCTTGACTGGCAGAGGGGAATATGAAAGATAGACTTTCAGAAATTGTCAGGGAAATAAAAGAAACCTTTAGAGAGGCCCTTTCAGAAATTGGAGAATTCAGAGGTCAGACTTATATAATAGTAAGCCAAAAGGGAATTCTTAAAGAGCTTATAAAATTTTTAAAAGAGAGAGGGTTCAACCACTTACAAACCCTTACAGCGGTTGATTATCTTAATTTTGGGAAAAAACCTCGCTTTGAAGTGATTTATCAGCTTTACAACATTAATGAGCGTATCGCCTTGAGATTAAGGGTTGAGGTCTCCGAAGAAGACCCCTCCATAGAGAGTATTACTGACCTTTTCCCTGGAGCTAATTTCCTTGAGAGGGAAGTATTTGATCTTTTTGGGATTACCTTTAAGGGGCATCCCAACCTTAAAAGAATTCTTCTTCCTGATAACTGGAAGGGGCATCCCCTGAGGAAGGATTATCCCCTTGAGCCTGAAGAAAAGCCAGAGGATTTTATAAAGCTCAAAGAGTGGAAAAAGAGGTTAGAGGAGTATGGCATTAAGTGAGGGTCTCTTTTGGGCAATTTTTGTCACTCTTTTAAAAATTGCGGTGGTGCTTGGGATAGTCCTTTTACATGCAGCTTATACCGTTTACGCTGAAAGAAAAATCATTGGAAGGATGCAGGCAAGACTTGGTCCCATGGAAGTTGGGCCCTATGGACTCTTGCAACCTATTGCAGACCTTGTAAAACTTCTTTTCAAAGAAGATATTATTCCTCAAGAGGCTCATAAAGTAATCTTTCAAATGGCCCCCCTTCTTGTGCTTGTCTTTGCCATCACCAATTTAAGCGTTATTCCCTTTCATCCTTCTTTTTCCATTGCTGATGTAAATCTTGGAGTTCTTGTTATTCTTGCCTTTGCAGGCCTTGGCACTTACGGAATTATACTTGCCGGATATTCCTCTGGATCAAAGTATTCTCTACTTGGAGGCCTAAGATCGGCAGCTCAAATTTTAAGTTATGAAATACCGTTGGGATTAAGCCTTGCAGGAGTAATCCTTTATGCTGAGTCTTTTCGTCTTCAGGATATTGTAGCCTCCCAAGCTAACTCCCTTTTTGGGATGAATGTTATTCCACAAATTCTTGGTTTTATTGTATTTCTTATCTGCGCCTTTGCAGAAACCAATAGAGCTCCCTTTGATCTTCCTGAGGCAGAAAGCGAGCTTGTGGCGGGATATATCACGGAGTATTCGGGTTTCAGAATGGGAATCTTTTTTCTCGGGGAATACATTTCCATGTATGTTATGGCCCTTTTGATAAGCCTTTGTTATTTTGGGGGTTGGACCCTTCCTATCTGGCTGACAACCCTTCTTCCCTTTATTAAGGTCATCCCACCTACTCTTATTCTTATTCTTAAAGTTTACTTCTTTATTTTTCTTTTCATCTGGGTAAGAGCCACTTTCCCGAGATATCGTTTTGACCAGCTTATGAGTATAAGCTGGAAGGTTTTAATACCTCTTGCTTTACTGAATTTTCTCTGGATTGCCTTTCTTAAGTGGAGGATGTTAACATGATAGAACGAGCTATAGCCCTATTAATCTTGACAGGGCTATTCTTCATTTTTACTCTTCTTGCCTTCTTTTTCAGACACCTTGTTTATCAGTTTTTGTGTATTCTTGTTTTGATGGTCCTTCAAGGAGTTCTTTATCTTTATCTCAATGCTGAATTTTTGGGTGCCATCCAGGTAATAGTCTATGCTGGAGCTGTGCTTATTATGTTTCTCTTTACCCTCTTTTTATTTCCTGAAGAGGAATTAAAACATCTTAAAATAGATTTAAAAAATTTAAAATATTCATCATTTTTACCGGTTGCCCTTTTTATTTTTTTACTTCTCTCAGTGCTTGTTAAGGGGATTCCTGAAAGCTATCAACCCAGAAATATTTATTTTGATTTAAAGGAAATAAGTAACCTTCTTTTCAATGAATATTGGCTGGCTATTTTTCTTTTGGCCTTTATTTTAAGTTTCCCCATGGTGGCCCTTTATGTCTTTTTTAAAAGGGAGGAGAAAAGTGGAAGTTCTTAAAGTCTTGGCCTCAGAATATCCCTTTTATGTAATCTCAGGTCTTTTAATTTTTCTTGGAATTGGAATATTTATCCTCAAGAAAAATCTCCTTGTTGCTATTCTTGCTCTTGAGGTGGTTTTTAACGGGATAAATCTTCTTTTTGTGACAGCCAGTCACTACCTTGGGGATCCAAAGGGAAAAATGATTGTTCTTTTAACTCTGGCTGTGGCAGCAGGTTCTTTTGCCATAGGATTAATTTTGGTGGTTAATTATTACAGGCTAAAAAGAAGTCTTTCCATGGAAGAACTCAAACTCTTAGGGGAAAAGGATGAAGAGTGAAGTCTTTTTTCCAATTGCAGCCATTCTGGTTTCAGCCCTTGCAGTTCCCTTTATTATTTATTTTGGAGAAAAAAGGCCCAATCACAGAGAGGCAGTCTCAGTTATTGCAGGAATTTTGAAATTTCTCTTTGTTTTAGCTCTGGTTCCTATTGTTCTTGAAAAGAAAAGCTATACCATTGAAATTCTTGAAATCTATAAAGGCCTTTCCATTAAATTGCTGGTTGATCCCTTAGGTGTTCTTTTTGCTCTTGGGGCCTCTTTCTTATGGATTCTTACAACCTTTTATTCCATAGGATATATGAGAGGAACCCATGCTATAAGGCAAACCCGTTATTTTGTGGCCTTTGCTCTTTCCCTTACCGCTACAATGGGGGTTGCCTTTGCAGGAAATCTTCTTACCCTCTTTCTCTTTTATGAACTTATGTCCATCATCACTTATCCCCTTGTTGCTCACAAGGAGGATGAAGAATCCCTTGAGGGTGCAAGAAAATATGTGATTTATCTTCTTGGAACAGCCAAGCTTTTTTTGATTCCTGCCATGGCCATCACCTATTATGTGGCTGGAACTCTTGATTATGCTCCAAGAGGAATTTTTACCCAGGAGATGCTAACTACCCACAAACTTGCCTTACAAATAGCCCTTATTTTATTCCTTTACGGATATAATAAATGCGCCATTATGCCCCTTCATAGCTGGCTTCCTTCAGCCATGGTGGCACCAACTCCTGTTTCAGCCCTTCTTCATGCAGTGGCTGTTGTTAAAACAGGAGCCTTTTCCAATGTCAGGGTATTGCTGAATATCTTTGGAAAGGAAGGAATTTTAACTCTTGGTTTGCAAGAATTTATTCTTTTTATTACTGCTTTTACCATTCTTATAGCCTCAGCCATAGCTTTAACCCGACAGAACTTTAAGGCAAGGCTTGCCTTTTCAACAGTAAGTCAGCTTTCCTATATCGTTTTTGGAACCGCCCTTTTTCATCCTTTATCGGTTATTGGAGGTATTCTTCACATAACAGCTCATGCCTTCTCTAAAATCACCCTCTTTTTCTCAGCTGGTTCAGTCTATGTTTCAACCCATTATACCGAGATACCTCAACTCAATGGTCTTGCAAGAAAAATGCCCCTAACCTTTACCGCTTTCTTTCTTGCAAGCCTTAGTATGGTTGGAGTTCCCGGATTTATAGGATTTTGGAGTAAATTTTATCTGATTTCTGGATGTCTGAATAGCGGACTCTTAATAGGAGCCCTCGTATTCCTTGCAAGTTCCTTTTTAAATGCCGCCTACTTCTTCCCCATTGTCTTTAGAGGCCTTCTCAAAGAACCCTATCAACCCAAGGATATCCATCACTATACTCCTTATGAAAAGGTGGTTGAAAACTATTTTTGCGCTATTCCTCTTTTTATAACTGCCCTTTTAACCTTTATTCTTGCTGCTAAGGTAGATTTTTTGTATCAACTTCTAAAACTTATTGAGGTGCTCTATGTGGGATAAGGTTGATAAACCAAATTTTTATAAGGCTTTCATAGTTGTTCTTATAGCCTTTTTACTATCACTTATAGGCGAGTTTTATTTCCATGAAGAAAAACACTTTGCCTTTGAAAGAATTCCCTTTTTTGAAGGTATCTTTGGACTTTTGGGAGCCTTATTCCTCTTTATTGTGGTAAAAGTTACTGGGGTTTTGGTCTCAAAAAAGGAGGAAGATTATGATAAATATTATTCCTCCTAGTGTTCCGGCTCTCTTTGTTGGTGTATTTATATACTTTTTTTATCGGAAAAGTTTAAATTATCTTGCTCTATTTACAGCTCTTTTAACCTTTCTTTTGATTATCCAGCTTCAACCAGGAATTTACGGTGGTTTTAAAATTCTTAACTATGAATTCCTTATGAAGGTTGACAAGCTTTCTCTTTTTTTTGCCTATGTCTTTAGTCTCATAGGATTTATAGGGCTTTTATATGCCCTTCAGGTTGAGGATCGCCTACAGATAAGTGCAGGCCTTCTTTATATGGCCTGTGCAGTTGGGGTTGCCTTTGCCTATGACTGGTTGTCTTTTTATCTCTTCTGGGAAGGTCTTGCAGTTTTTGCCGTGCTTCTTGTGATTGCCGCAAGAACTCGTGAGGCTTATTTTTCTTCCATAAGATATATTTTGGTTCATGCAGTGAGCGGTCTTTCTCTTCTTCTTGGAATGTTAATTCTCTGGTATTACCAGGGAATGACCACCGTGGAAAATCTTCGGTCTTTAAGTTATAGCTTACCTTATTATCTAATTCTTTTTTCCTTTATAATAAATGCTGCAGTGCCTCCTCTAAACGCCTGGCTTCCTGATAGCTATCCCAATTCAACCATTTATGGCTCGGTTTTTTTGAGCGCCTTTACAACAAAAAGCGCTGTTTATGCCCTGGTTAGGGTGTTCCCAGGGGAGTATCTTTTGGCAATTGCTGGGGCCATAATGGCCTTTTATGGCGTTGTTTATGCAACCCTTGAAAACAATCCACGGAGACTTCTTTCTTATCACATTATCAGTCAGGTCGGATTTATGGTTTGTGGGGCAGGGCTTGGAAGTGCAGAGGCCTTAAATGGGGCGGGAGCCCATGCCTTTGCTCACATAATTTATAAAGGACTCCTTTTTATGTCAGCCGGGGCTGTTATTTATGCCACAGGAATTCAAAAAATTCATCTCCTTGGAGGCTTTGCAAGGAAAAATCCCTGGATAGCTCTTTACTTTTTTATCGGAGCTCTTTCCATCTCAGGGGTGCCTTTAACAAGCGGTTTTGTCTCAAAGAGTATTACCATTCATGCAGCAAGCCTTCTCCATCGCCCCTTTGAATATATTTTGATGGAACTTGCCTCCATTGGAACCTTTTTCAGTATTGTTTGTAAAATGGGTTATTACATCTTTTTTGGAAAGGAAAAAAATTACGAATACAAACCTGTTCCTTGGAATATGCATCTTGCCATGATAATTGCCTCCCTTTTGTGTATTCTTATTGGGCTTTTTCCACAGGTTTATTATAAATTTTTACCCTATTCTATGCATTATGAGCCCTATACTTATCAGCATACCGTTGGGGTTATTTCTCTCTTTGCTTCAGTTGCGCTTATTTTCTTTGCTGTTAGAGAATACATAGCTCCCAAGCCAAAAATTAATCTTGATACCGACTGGTTTTATATAACTACAGGAAGATTTATTTATAGGGCTATGAATTATATTTTAGAGCCCCTTGAGTATAAATATATAGGCGAGTTTTATCGTCCCCTTGTGGATAGACTTTTAGTAGCCTTTAGGAATCTCTTTAACCTGTTTAATGATGGACTTCTTTTTAGTCTAAATCGTTCTTTTCCAGAAAATATTTATACCTTTGCTGTAAAGAAAACCCAGTTTTTTGACGGAAGTTTACTTAAATACTTACAGATCTTTATTTTGGCAATTATAATTTTTTACCTTTTAGGATTAATTAGTTTTTAAGGGGTTTAATCTATGGAATTAAAAGGATTTCTTTTCTTTTCCTTTTTGGGATTTCTTTTTTCCTTCTATATTTTGAAAGACAAAGAGAGAGATTATTTCTGGTTCACAAGAATTTTTATACTCTTTGCCTCACTTTTATTTATATTTCCTACCTTATATGTTTTAAATGAAAGTTTTCCCGAATATATTTATTTCAAAGATTTTGGATTTGTTCTTAAATTCAGACTTGATCAGGCCTCAATTTTATTTATCTGGTTAAATGTTTTTCTTTATATATTTCTCTATTTCTTTGTAAAGCTTGATTTTAAAAATCATCTTTTTAACGGTCTTATGTTAATGCTCTTTTGCGTAAACAACCTCTTTTTCCTTGCTGGGGATACTTTAACTTTCTTTATTTTCTGGGAGGCCATGCTAATACCTGCTACTTTACTTCTCTGGTATTTTTCTAAGGAGAATCCCAAAAGGATAGCCCTTGAATTCTTAATTTACAACTTCGGATTTAGTACCTTTTTATTGCTGGGGATTCTTGCGCTATACAAATACAATCAATCCTTTGATTTTAATCTCAAAGGTTTAAGCGATGCCAAATGGATAGCCTCCTTTCTTTATATAGGAATAATGGTAAAAACCCCTGTTTTTCCCCTTCATGGATGGCTTTTAAATACCTACTATAATCTTCCGAGCCCTGTTACCGCTATATTTTCAGGCATTTTAAGTAAGTATGCCATTTATGGATTTTTCAGACTCTATGAAAAGGCCTCTTTATCTTTAAGTTTTCTTCTTTTTCTTACCATCTTTTCAGCCCTTTATGCAGGATTTCTTGCCTGGTCAAATAGGGATCTAAAAAAGATTTTCACCTATATGAGTATGAGCCATTTAAATGTCATGCTTGCAGGGTGTCTTGCCATGCTTCCTTATCTTTCACCTTATCTAATCATTCCCTTCGGTCTCTTTCATGGTTTTCTTGCCTTTGCTTTATTTATTTTTGTTTATCATATGGAGAAAACTGCAGGAATTCTTTCCATTGATGAATACGGCTCTCTTACCTTAACCAAACCAGTTTATACCTTTTTTATTACGGCCTTTCTTCTTGTGCTTGCGGGTTTTCCCTTATTTGGTTATTTTTACATTGAATTCACCATGTTAAGTTTTGTTTTTAAATTTTCTTTAATTTCAGGTTTTCTCTTAAGCTTGGGAATTGCCGTAAATCTTATTTATAAATCCATTGTTTTTTACAAGCTTATTTTTGTAAAAAAAGAGGGTCCTGGAAGTAAAAAACTAAAAGACCTTTCTCTTTCCTATACCATTTTGTTTTTCTTAGTCTTCCTTGTAGTTATTATTTTGACCCTTTATCTTTCTCCTCTCCTTAAGTTTCTTACAGAGGGAGGTGTCTAAATGGAAGTAATTAAGATATTCTTTCCTGAGCTTTTTCTGGCAATGGGTTCTTTAATTTTATTACTTGTAAACTCCCTCTGGATCAAAAAAGAAAATTTAAAATACTTTAGCTTTCTTTTTTTGTTCATTGTATCCCTTTTAATTTTACTCCTTTCCTGTTCAAATCTTCCAGTAAATAGAGATTATTTAAGTCAATTTTTAAGTTTTAAATCTCATTATTTATTTAGACTTGTTCCTTTTTCTTTTGGAATAATTCTTTATATTTCTTTATACAGATTTCTTATAAAAGAAAGATATCTAAATGAATTTTCTTTCTTTTTTGGAACTACGCTTTCTTTTTTATCTTTACTGACCTCCTCACAGAACCTCTTGATTGCCTTTATTCTTATTGAGGCTGTTTCCTTTGGTTTTTACCTTTTAATAAGTTTTTATAAAAGGGACTTACTATGTGTGGAGGCTGGACTTAAGTACTTTTATTTGGGAACTCTGTCATCTATTTTTTTCTTTACAGGTCTTTTTTTCATTTATTACAGCTCTCTTGAAATTAATTTTTTTCAGGTTTTAACCAAATTAAGTTTTTCTTCTAAAATTAATTATCTTACCTTGGGGCTTATCCTTATTTTTTCTTCTTTGGTTTTCAAGCTTGGAGCCTCTCCTTTTCATTTCTGGCTTCCAGAGGTATATCAGGGAAGTCCCTTGCCGGTTTTTCCTATTCTTATAGCGATTTCCAAGTTTGCCTTTGCAATATTTTTAGGCAATTTAGTCCTGATTTCTCTAAATTCTCAAGGAGCCTTTTATATTAACAAAGATGCTCTCTATAGCCTTTTTTATATTATATCCCTTTTATCCATGCTTATAGGGAATCTTTTTGCTTTAAAACAAAAAGAAGTTAAAAGACTTCTGGCCTATTCCTCCATTTCTCATGTGGGATATCTTTTAACTCTACTTGCTATTCCGTGGTCCAACGAAAATTTAAGATTTTATTACGGGTATATTTTTATTTATGCCCTTACCAATTTGGGTATATTTCTTGCCTTGTCAACTATGATTGATTTTAAAAAGGTAAAGATATCCATTAATACTTATCAAGAAAGTTTAAAATACCAAAACTTTCCAATTCTTTTTAGTTTGCTTATACTTCTTTTTTCTTTAGCAGGGCTTCCACCCAGTGCTGGATTTATTACCAAATTTTTTGTTTTATTAGAGATTATCAAAAAAGGTTCTTATTTACTCGCCTTTATATTTCTTTCTACTTCTGTTCTTTCTATTTACTATTACTTTAGACTAATAAACCCTATTCTTGCTGTTCTTAAAGAGGGTACCTATGAAAAAAGTTACGAAAAAACCGAATTTGATGAGATTTTTATAATGCTTATTCTTACTGGAATAAGTTTATATCTAATTTTCTCTATGTTTAAGCCGACTTTTATCTTTTTCTTTACTTAAACCGTATTTTTTCATCTTATTGATTAGCTGTTTTCTTGAAATTCCAAGATATTCAGCGGTTTTTGTTTGATTCCAATTATTTATTTCAAGGGCCCTTAAAACAAGGTCTTTTTCTATTTCTTTTAGATTCAAGGTTTTGTTTGAGTTCATCTCATTTATGCTTGGCAATTCCTTTTTTAAACTGTCTTCCCCTTTTAAAATATAAGAAGGCAGTATATTTTCTGATAGATAACCATCAGGAGAAAGTATTAAAGCCCTTTCAATAACATTTATGAGTTCTCTCACATTACCCGGCCAGTTGTAGTTCAAAAGAGCTTCCAAAAAACCTTTGGAGAAACCTTTAAAAGATCTTCCTATTTCAGCAGATTTAACCTTTATAAAATGTTCCAGCAATAGGGGGATATCCTCCTTTCTTTCCCGCAAAGGTGGGATCTCAATTACAAGGGTGTTTAAACGAAAATAGAGATCTGATCTAAAATTACCTTTTCTTATCTCCTCTTCAAGGTTTCTATTAGTTGCGGCAATAATTCTTACATCAGCCTTGTAAAAGCGTGTTCCACCAACTCTCATAAAGGTTTTTTCCTGAATAAATCTTAAAAATTTTTTCTGTAAAGGAAGGGGAAGTTCACCTATTTCGTCAATAAAAAGAGTTCCTCCATCGGCAAGTTCAACTAAGCCCTTTTTTGAAGAATAGGCTCCAGTGAAGGCCCCTTTTTCATAACCAAAGACCTCACTTTCAAAAATGGTTTCCTGAAGGGTGGTGCAGTCTAAAATAACAAAAGGGGCTTTACTGCGGGGTGATAACTGATGAATAATTCTTGCAAGGAGCTCCTTCCCTGTTCCAGTTTCACCAACAATTAGAACATTACAATGGGTTTCTGCAATGGTGGGTAAAAATTCCTTTATGCGTTGAATAGCTTTGCTTTTACCTACAAAGAGATTTAAAGGTTCCTTTTCCTCATCAGTATTTCTTTGGTGAATTTGGGTGATTTCACTCAAGAGTTTACAGAGACACTCTTTGTCAAGGGCATTAGTAAAATAATGATAAGCCCCCTCTTTTAAAAACTTTACAGCTAATTCCACATCTTCAGGAGCATTTACCACAATTATATAAGAATTGGGAACTATTTTTTTGAATTTTTGAATTAAGGCAAAGATGGTTTCATGAAAGGTTTCAAAATCGAAAATTATAAGAGTTAAATCGGAAGGGGAAATAGAAAGTCCTTGAAGAATTTCACTATCTTCGTTCTCACAATAATAAAGTTCAGCTTTTTCTTTTATTAAAATTTCTTCAAGGCAAAAATAAACTTGACAATCCTCTTTTCGAGTAAAAACAAAAATTTTCATGAAAGTTCACACCTCAAATTTATTTCTGGGTAGGAACTCAAAAATAGGTCAAGAAAGGATAGATTAAGGGGAAATTTATATCCATTGGGTTCAAAATAAACCATGCAATCTGGATAAAGAAGAACTATTCTTAAGGGTAAAGAGGGAGCATTCTCCTGATAATCTTTAAGCATATCTTTAATTTTAAAAAGGTTTTCCTCTTCAATTCTATCATTCCTAAGGAAGAGTTTAAAATTGCCCTCCTTAAAAAAAGAAAGGTCTTCTACGGGTTTTAAATCTTCTACAAGAAAGGTATAGGTTTCCTCTTCTATGTCAAGTTCTCCTTTAAACCACAAAATGGAAGATTCCTTAATTAAATCCATTTTTTCTTTGTAAATATCTGGAAAGATCAAGGCCTTTCCGATGGCAAATTCATCTTCCAGTTTAAGTAAGGCAATTTTATTTCCGCTTTTCGTGGTTTTGAGTTTTATCTCAGAGATCAAAGCACAGAGTATAATTTTATCACCATTTTTTCTGGTTTTTATATTTTCCAAATTATAGGGAGTAAAAACTTCAATAAGGGAACGATATTTTCTTAGGGGATGATCTGATAAATAGAAGCCAAGGGCCTGTTTTTCAAAATTGAGCTTTTCCTCCAGGGTCCATTCTGGAACCTCTTCCAGTTTGAGAGAGGTTGATAAATTTAGGTTTAATAAACTTGTCTGTCCAAAAAGGGAGGCACCCTTTTTCTCTTGCGTGAAGGCTAAGATAGCTGGTAGATTGTGAAGAAGTTTGGCTCTAACGGGCTCAAGACTATCAAAGGCTCCTGCTTTAATAAGAGTTTCAATGGTTTTTCTATTCACCTTTTGGGTATCCACCTTTTGACAGAAATCAATAAAATCTTTATAAGGCCTTTTTCTAATGATTTCCTGAACAGCCTCTTCTCCAACATTTTTTATGGCTTGAAGACCTATTCTTATTGCGCCTTTTTCAACAGAAAAGCCCGCTCCACTTAAGTTTATATCAGGAGGCAAGATGGGGATTCCCATTTTCTCTGCCAGGGTTAAATATTTGCTTACTTCCTCGCTTTTGTTAATTTCGTAAGTAAGGATAGAGGCAAGGAAATAAACGGGATAATGAGCTTTCAGATAGGCGGTCTGATAAGAAAGCATAGCATAGGCTGCCGAATGGCTTTTGTTAAAGCCGTATTCTGCAAATTTTTCCATAAGGTCAAAGACCTTTTCAGCAATATCTCTTGGGATGTTTCTTTCAACAGATCTTTCCACAAAATCAGATTTAAGCTGTTGCATGAGTTCTTTGTCTTTTTTACCCATAGCTCTGCGAAGAAGGTCAGCCTCACCAAGGGTATAACCTGCAAAGGCCCGGGCAATCTCCATTACCTGTTCCTGATAAACGATAACCCCGTATGTCTCCTTTAAGATAGGCTCTAAGAGAGGATGGAGATATTCGGGTTTCCTTTTTCCGTGTTTGGTTTCAATATATTGATCAACAAGGCCTCCTTCAAGAGGCCCTGGACGATAAAGGGCAAGCACTGCAATAAGGTCATTGAATTCCGTGGGCTTAAGCCTTCTTAATAAGTCTTTCATTCCTTCAGATTCAAGCTGAAATACTCCGTCGGTTTCCCCTTCCTGAAGGAGTTTAAAGGTTTTCGGATCATCAAGGGGTATGGAATTAATGTCAAGCTCAACACCTTCATATT
>DJWK01000046.1 GCA_002441555.1 Thermodesulfobacteriaceae bacterium UBA6232 | reverse complement strand
ATTTCAAGGGTTTCTTTGGCAATTTGTATTTTTTTATGTTCGGGCATAGCCTCAAGGGTTCGCATATTATGAAGGCGATCAGCAAGCTTTACAATGATAACCCTTAAATCTTTGGCCATAGCAAGAAAGATTTTTCGAAGATTTTCAGCCTGTTTGGTTGTTTTGTCTGAAGATTTTGGAAAATTTTTTAATTTTGTGACACCTTCAACAATGGTTGCCACATCTTCGCCGAATTCTTTTTTTATGGTTTCAATAGGGATATTGCAGTCTTCTACCACATCGTGAAGCAACCCTGCTGCAATAGTTGGAAGATCCATTTTCATTTGGGCAAGAATATAGGCCACTTCAAGGGGATGAGAAAGATAGGGTTCTCCTGATTTTCTTATCTGATTGGCATGCAATTTGGCAGCCCACTCAAAGGCCTTTTCCACAAGACGAGTATTAGCCCCGGGAAGATAACTCTGAATCTGATCAAGAATTTTTCCAATGGTTACTACTTGATTTTTCATATTAATTAAAATAAATCTAATTAAAAAAAAGATCAAGTTTAAAAAAGTACGATTCAATGGAGGTTTTATTTGCAAAAGCTATGCTTTGGGAAGGCTTTACAGAACTTTTCTATTTCTTCATAAAGAAAGCCTTTATTTTCAAGTTCCTGTTGTTTTAGGGCTTGCCATTCTTGACAATGGGGTGAATGAGAAAAGAGAAAATTACATATGACAAAGATATTTGGAAGCTTCTTTTGAAGACAATACTTGTTTTGGGGATTGGCTTTACAAAATTTTTCAAATTCTTTGTAAATAAGACTTTTTAGTTCTAAGCGTTTTAATTTCAATTCCGTTCTTTTTTGACAATGAAGATTGTCTGGATCAATTTTGGAACAAAAAATTTCAATTGCCTTTTCTGATTTTTGGATTTTTGGTTGGGAAGGTGAAGAAAATAGAGTATCACTCAGATAAAACCATTGGATAGCAAAGACACAGCTTAATATAAAAAGGGCCCCTTTCATTTAGCTCTTATCTATTCAAATTTTATACCTAAATTTAAAGGAGTTTTTGGGGAATTTAAAGGGAAAAATTGTCATTTTTCTTCTAACAAATGGACAATTTTGTCGAAAATGGCCTTTTCTGTGAGGCTATATTTTTGATATAAGTTTTTCAGATCACCGTGTTCTACAAATTTATCAGGGAGTCCGAGATTATCATATTTTACAAAAAGCCCCTTTTTTAATAAAAGTTCTGAGATAGCAGAATTGAGACCTCCATAAATGGAATTTTCTTCAACAACAAGGACTCTCTTAGTTTTTTCAGCAAAATTGAGAATTAATTCTTCATCAAGGGGTTTTAAAAAACGAACATTAATAACAGCTACGGAGAGTCCCTTCTTTTCAAGTTCATCTGCAGCTTTTAAAGCCTTGTGTACCATACTACCTATGGCAAAAATAACAGCCTCTTTTCCATCTTTTAGAATTTCACCTTTTCCAACGGGAATATATTTAAATTCTTTATCAAGGGGCACTCCCACTCCTTCTCCTCTTGGGTATCTGATGGCACAGGGATTATCATAGGCAAGGGCACTGTAGAGAAGATGCTGAAGTTCATTTTCGTCCTTTGGGGCAGAAATTATCATATTGGGAACACATCTTAAATAGGATAAATCAAAGGCACCGTGATGAGTGGGTCCGTCCTCTCCCACAAGGCCAGCTCTATCAATGGCAAAGATCACCTTGGCATTGTTTAGGGCTACATCATGAATAATTTGGTCATAGGCCCTTTGAAGAAAAGTTGAATAAATTGCACAAACTGGGATAAATCCCTCTAAAGCAAGTCCTGCTGCAAAGGTGACAGCATGCTGCTCACAAATTCCAACATCAAAGAATCTCTCAGGGAATTTTTCAGCAAATTTTTTAAGGCCTGTGCCTGTTTTCATGGCTGCTGTTATAGCAATTATTCTTGGTTCCCTTTCGGCAAGCCGAACTATGGTTTCGCCAAAAACCTCTGTATAACTGGGAGGAGCCTCTTTTTTCTTAATGGGTTTTCCTGTGGAAATCTCAAAGGGGCCGATACCGTGAAAGGTTTCAGGATCTGCTTCAGCTGGAGGATAGCCTTTTCCTTTTTTGGTTACCACATGAAAGAGTATAGGGCCTTTCATTTCCTTTAGATTTTTAAGAATTTCAATAAGGGCTTCTAAATTATGTCCATCAACCGGGCCTATATATTCAAAATTTAGGGCTGTAAAGAGTGCTCCTGGGGTTACTGCCATTTTAAAAAGATCTTCCCCCTTTTTGAGGATGTGAAGGAAGTTCTCTCCTCCAGGAAATCTCGGTAAAATTTTTTCCATTTCCTTTCTTATAAAACGGGCAAGATTCCCGGTCATCTTTTTTGATACAAAGGCAGAAAGGGCTCCCACATTTGGGGAGATAGACATTTCATTATCATTCAAAATTACAAGAAGATCTTCCTTAAGATATCCTGCATTATTTAAAGCCTCAAAGGCCATTCCTGCAGTTATTGAACCGTCACCTATCACACAAATTACTTTGTTAGTCTTTCCTTTTAGATGCCTTCCAACAGCCATTCCAAGCCCTGCAGAAATGGAGGTGCTGCTATGCCCTGTGTCTAAAACATCGTGAGGACTTTCAGCCCTTTTAGGAAATCCTGCAATACCACCAAAGGTTCTTAAAGTATTAAAGGCCTCTCTTCTTCCTGTAATAATTTTATGGGTATAACATTGATGACCCACATCCCAGATAATTTTATCTTCCGGAGAATTGAAGACATAGTGAAGGGCAAGGGTGAGTTCAACCACTCCGAGATTGGGAGCAAGATGTCCGCCATTTTTAGCCACCACCTCAATAATTAATTTTCTAATTTCCTCTGCAAGAAGTTTTAATTGCGAAAGTTTAAGTTCCTTTAAATCCTGGGGAGAATTAATTCTCTCGATAAGTTTCATTAGTTGACCCTGTTTAAGATGAATAATGTTAGGTCTTTAAGAAGGGATGCCCTTTCTCCAAAGGGGGACAAAAGATTTACGGTTTTTTCAGCTAAATCTTCAGCTAAAAACTTGGTTTTTTCTATTCCATAAAGGGAAGGATAGGTGAGTTTTTTCTTTTTTAAATCCGATTTAACAGGTTTGCCAAGGAGAGCTTCATCTCCGATGATATCAAGGAGATCATCTGTAATCTGAAAAAGAAGCCCAAGATTTTTTCCAAATTTTGATAAAACTTTGAGTTCTCCCTTAGGCAGTCCCGCAAGAATAGCTCCGCTTAAAAGGGAGGCCTCAATGAGGGCCACTGTTTTGTGATGGTGAATCCATTTTAACATACGGGAATTTCCCTTTTTACCTTCTGCAAGAAGGTCAGCCATCTGGCCTCCCACCATTCCTTGAAAACCTGTTGCCCTGGCAATAAGATTTACAGCCTTTATAAGATTCCTTGGTTTAACATGTTTTAAAATTTTTTTATGGGTAAAACATTCATAGGCAAAGGCTTGAAGGCCATCACCTGCAAGAATTGCTGTAGCCTCATCAAAGGCCTTGTGGCAGGAAGGCTTTCCCCTTCTAAAATCGTCATCGTCCATGCAGGGAAGGTCATCATGTATTAAAGAATAAGTATGAACACATTCAAGCCCTGCTGCAAAAATAAGAATTTCATCGGAATTTTTTTCGGAAAGTTCATACCCCATAAGACAAAGAATAGGCCTTAGTCTTTTTCCACCATTAAAAAGGCTGTAGCTTGCAGCCTCTAACACCCTTCCTCCATACCCTTTCTTTTCAGGCAATAAACTTTTCAAAGTTTCATCAATTTTATTTTTTTTCTCAGAAAGATAGGCCAAAAGATTTTGAAAATTAGCCATTCTTCAAAAGTTCTTTTGCCTTTTCTAAACTCTCCAAAATAAATCCTTCTTTATTTTTCAAAATTACTTCCACTCTGCTTCTTGCCTGTTTTAATTTTTCTTCGCAGAAGTGGACAAGGGCCATCCCCTCTTCATAAAGGGAAATAGCCTTTTCCAAATCAAGATCCTTTTCGTCAAGGCTTGCAATGATTTCTTCCAATCTTTTTAAAGCCCTTTCAAAGGTTAAATCATAATTCATTTTTTTCCTCCACCTCGATAACCCTAACCAAAAGTTTCCCTTGAGATAAAATTATTTCAAGCTGATCGCCGGGCTTTATCTTTTCAGAAGATTTAACAATCTCACCCTGGGGATAGGTTTTAACTATACTGTATCCCCTTTTAAGAACATTGTAAGGAGAAAGTGAAAAAAGTATCTTTTTAAGGCCCTTAAGTTTTTCTTCTTTTATTTCCAACAATTTTGAGGGATGTTTTAGGTCTAATTGTTTCTTCAATTGAGAAAGGGCTCTTTCCCTAATCAAGAGCTTTTCATTTATTATTTGAAAAAGTTGAAATTTTAAATCCCTCAATTTCCTTTCCTTATGGGTTAGCCTTAGAAGGGGGTTTCTTTGCTGAAGCCCTGTTTGAAGCCCCTTTATTTTTCCTTCAAGAAGACTGATTTTTAAGGAGGCAAGCTGATATAATTTTTTCCTTAAAAGTTCCATTTTCGAAAGAAGTTCTTTTTTATCGGGAAAGATTTCCTGAGCAGCTGCAGAGGGAGTTGGGCATCTTTTATCAGCGGCAAGGTCACATAAGGTATAGTCAATTTCGTGGCCCACAGCAGAAACAACGGGTATTCTGGAATTTCTTACCGCAAGGATTATTTCTTCCGTATAAAAGGGAAGAAGATCCTCTGCAGATCCACCACCTCTTGTAATTACAATTAAATCAAGATCAGAAAAATATTCATTCAGGTCTTTTATGGCCTGAATTATCTCAAGGAGTGCCCCCTCTCCTTGAACTTTTACTGGATAAATGAGGATGTGAGCCTGCCAGCGAGAAAGCCCAACTTTGAGAAAGTCCTCAAGAGCTGCTCCAAAAAGAGAAGTTATCACACCTATTTTTTTCGGAAAGGGAGGTATTTCTCTCTTAAGATTGGGATCAAAAAGATAATTATATTTTTGAAGCAAATATTCCTTTCTTAAATGTAGAAGCCCTATTCCAAGAGGTTCAATTTTTTTAATAATAATAAAGACCTCACCTGATCTTCCAAAGAAGGTTAGCCTTCCAAAAACGAGCACCTTTAGTCCGTTTTTTAAGACTTCTTGAGGTATTTCCTGCTTTTGGTCTCTAAAAATAATAGCTTTAAGGGTAGCTTCATCTTCTACAAGATTTAAATAAATGTGTCCATTTTGACTATGCTTTAAATTGGAGATCTCTCCTTCAATCCAGAGAAAGGTTAAATTTTCTTCAAGAAGATTTTTTAATTTTTGAGATACCTCTTTAACGGTATAATAAAATTTTTCCTGTGGAAGTTTTGTAGTTTCTTGATAAACCTTTTCAATTTTCATCTCTTTCATAATATAGAATGAAAATGAAAAATAAAAAGATCACAAACTTTGAATTTTTTAAAATAAAGGGCATAATAATAATATGAGATGCCCAAGATGTAAGGAGCCAGAAACAAGGGTTATAGATTCAAGAATAATAGAGGATGGTTTCACCATAAGGAGAAGAAGGGAGTGTCAAAAATGTGGATATCGTTTTACCACATATGAAAAGCTTGAACTTGACATTATGATTGTAAAAAAAGACGGAAGAAGGGAACCTTATAACCGTGAAAAATTACTTTCAGGAATAAGAAAGGCCTGTCATAAAAGACCTATTAGTGAGGAAGCTATTAAGAAATTTATCAACGATCTTGAACTGGAGCTTATTCAGCTTGGCGAAAGAGAAGTGCCTGCTAAATTAATCGGTGAGAAAGTAATGGAGGCTTTAAAAAGCTGGGACAAAGTGGCCTATATAAGATTTGCCTCTGTTTATAAAGATTTTAAAGATGTTGATGAATTTCTTGATAGTATAAAGGAGTTAACCAGTGAAGGATCCCAGAGAAAGACTGATCTTTCCTCTTGATTTTTCCGATTTAAAAGAGGCCCTTTCCTGGGCAGAAAAGCTTTCTCCTTATATTGGAACCTTTAAAATCGGGCTTGAACTTTTTGTGAAGGTTGGACCGAGGGCTATTGAGAAAGTAAAGAAAAAAACAGGTGCAAAGATATTTCTTGATTTAAAATTGCATGATATCCCTAATACAGTTTCTCAAGCTGTAAGAGCTGCGGTTTCACATGGGGTTGATTTTCTGACAGTGCATGTCCTTTCAGGAAGAAAGGCTCTTGAAGAGGCAGTAAAAGCAGCAGAAGGGGGTTTGAAAATTTTAGGAGTAACCCTTCTTACCTCTCTTGATAAAGCCGATCTTCTTGAGCTTGGTTTTAACGGTGAATATCTCTATAAGACGGAGGATCTGGTTTATAAACTTTCCTTTCTTGCACAAAGCGTTGGGTGTGATGGAATTGTTTGTTCTGCCAAAGAGGTTTCAAGGATTAAAGAGGCCTTTCCTTATCTTATTACAGTTGTTCCAGGCATTCGCTTTGAGGAATCTTCCCAAAGGGATGATCAGGTTCGAACCGCAACTCCCTATGAGGCTATTTTGAATGGAGCTGATTTTTTGGTTGTGGGAAGACCTATAAGACTTTCTCAAGATCCCATCGGAACTTGTTTACAGATTCATGAGAAGATAAAAAAAGCCATAGAGGAGAAAAATGTTTAAAAGGGCTGTGGTTGATTTACCCTTGCACGGAGGAAAATGTCCTCCCTGGCTTTTTGAAAAAATGGTAAGGCTTGGAAGAGCCATTCTTCTTGTTATTTATCGTGAGTTTGGAAGGGAAGAACTTTTAAAAAGACTTTCTGATCCCTATTGGTTTCAGGCTTTGGGGTGTCTTCTTGGTTTTGACTGGCATTCCTCAGGGCTTACTACTACTCTTGGTGGAGCCATTAAAAAGGCCTTAGAGCCTCATTTTAAAGAGCTTGGAATATTTATATGTGGTGGAAAGGGAAGAAGCGCTTTAAACACTCCTAAAGAAATTGAGTACTGGGGAGAAAGATATGGCCTTAACTCTGAAATAGGCCAACTAATCACTTTGAGCAGGCTTGTTGCAAAAATTGATAATAATGCCCTTCAAGATGGTTTTGATCTTTATTTTCATGTGTTTATTTTCACTTCTGATGGAAAGTGGGCTGTAATCCAACAGGGAATGGATGAAAAATCTCTTTATGCAAGAAGATATCACTGGTTCTGTGATACTGTGAGGGATTTCTTTTCAGATCCTCACTCTGGGATAATTTCTTCTTTAAAAAGAAAGGAGGTTTTAAATTTAGTAGCCTCTGAAAGTGAAAATGTAAGAAGTAAAATCCTGGAATTATTAAGAGAGCCCTTCGGGAAAATAGAAAGGGAATTGAGGCTAACGGAAAGATTATTTTTTAAAAGAGAGCATGCACTTGGTCTTAAAGATTTACCTCTTTCGGTTTTACCAAGGGTTTGGGAAAAAACCTATGAAAATCCTCCTCAAGATTTTCAAAAGCTTCTTTTAATTCAGGGCCTTGGAGCAAAAGCCTTAAGGGCCCTCACTTTAACGGCAGAACTTATTTTTGATGTTAAGGCCTCAAGAATAGATCCGGTGCATTATAGTTTTGCCCACGGTGGAAAAGATGGTTATCCCTATAAAATTAACAAAAGGGTTTATGAAAACACCATTGCAGAACTTGAAAGTCTTTTGAAGACAAGTGAGCTTGAATACCAAGAAAAAATAAAATTACTCAAAAGATTGACTCTTTTTTTTCAGTTAAAGTAAAGATAAAGAAAAAGAAATTTAGAATTTCTTTAAGAAAATTGGCGATAATTGAAGTTTATTGGACTTTTTAAGACTTGACTTTTTTTATTAATTTCTAAAATATAGCATTATTAAGGAGGGGGGCTTGGAGTTCAAAGATTTCTTGCAACTTAAAAAATCTGAAATCCTTGAATTGTGGATTAACAAGTTCTGGGAAGATTTTGGAGAAAGTGCCTATTATTTTAAAAAAGAAATCGATCCCTTTACCAACCCTTTTGGTTATCATATAAGAGAGTGTTTTGAAAAGGTTCTTAATTCTTTATGCGGTGATATAAACTGGGAGGAAATGGAAGAGACCCTTCAAAAATTAGCTCAAATAAGGGCCGTTCAGGAAAGCTTACCTTCAAAGGCAAGCAAAATGTTTTTGATTTTAAAAGGCATAATAAGAGACCGCATAGGTGAAGAAATTCTGAATAAATTTGGGATTTCTCATCTTTTAGACTTAGAGGATAGAATTAATGCATTTATGCTGCGCTATTTTGATTTTTATCAGAGCTTTAGAGAAAGGCTTTACGAGCTCAAAGTAGAAGAATTCAAAAGGAATAATTATTTACTCCTCAAACGGGCAGGGCTTATTAATGAATCATCTGAATTTACTTTGAAAGATGAAGCCATTCAACATAAAAAACATTAAGAGAGGGGAGAGGTTATGAACCTGATCTTCAGTATTGTAGTAGTTCTTTTGCTTATTTTAGTTCCCCTGATAGGGGTAGGGGTTCTTGGTTTAACAAGTTTGTTTAGCATTTATATACCTTATCTTGCCTTTTCCATTTTCTTTTTTGGATTGATTTATCGCATTATTGATTGGGCAAGATCTCCGCAACCCTTTAAAATTCCAACTACCTGTGGTCAACAAAAAAGTCTTCCCTGGATTAAGCATAGCAGGCTTGAATCTCCAGCCTCGAGCTGGGAAGTTTATTTGAGAATGTTTTTTGAGGTATTTCTTTTTAGATCACTTTTTAGAAACTTAAGAGCTGATTTTGACGGAAAAAGGCTCATTTATGGTTCAGCCAAATGGCTTTGGCTTGGGGCCATTTTGTTCCATGTGTCTTTCCTCATAATTTTACTTCGCCATTTAAGATTTTTTGTCTATCCTGTGCCTGAATGGATTAAAATTTTGGATTTTGTAGACAGTTTCTTTCAAATTGGATTGCCTCCTATTTATTTAACGGATTTATTAATTCTTGCAGGCTTAACTTTTCTTTTCTTAAGAAGGCTTATTGATCCCAAAGTGAATTATTTAACTCATGCCTCTGATTATTTTCCCCTTCTTCTTATAATTGGAATTGCAACAACTGGTGTATTAATGAGGCTCTTTTTTAAGCCAGATATTTATGCGATAAAAGAACTTGCTCACGGACTTGCCACTTTTAATCCCACCCTTCCCAAAGGGAAAATCAGTTTGCTCTTTTATATACATTTCTTTTTAGTATGTACCCTTGCAGCTTACTTTCCCTTTAGTAAGCTGGTGCATATGGTAGGAGTCTTTTTTAGTCCCACAAGGAATATGGCCAATGATAACCGTATGAGAAGGCATGTTAATCCCTGGGATTATCCTGTCAAGTATACCACCTATTGCGAGTGGCAGGAAAAATTTAGAGATGTAATGGAAGAAGCTGGTATCCCTATAGATGAGGATTGGTGTAAAGAAGCACAAAAGCAGGCCTAAGGAGGAAAGAGATGAGCAAATTACCAAAACCGGATGAACTTTTGAAAGATTTAAATTTGCATAAAACTCCCTCCAAACACTGGATGGATATTAAACCTGATTTTAGACCTGGGACTTACTGTTATGCCGTTGAGCCTCAAGTAATGGAAGATCTTGGAAGACCACATCTTGGGAAATGGCAGCCCCATGATGAGAAATGGCCCCTTCCTGAAGATTGGAAGGAAAGGATCTTAAAGGCCATAAGAGATCGTATGGAAAGATATAGATCCTTTAGATTATTTATGGATATTTGCGTTAGATGTGGTGCCTGTGCAGATAAGTGTCACTATTTTCTTGGAACAGGGGATCCTAAAAATATGCCCGTTCTCAGGGCAGAATTAATAAGATCCATTATTAAAGGAGAATTTTCCTTTTTTGGAAAACTTTTTGGAAGATTTGCTGGGGCAAGGCCTTTAACTGAAGAGGTAATTAAAGAGTGGTACTATTACTTTTATCAGTGCACCGAATGCCGTAGGTGCTCGGTTTTTTGTCCTTATGGAATTGATACAGCAGAGGTTACCATAATTATGAGAGAGGTGCTTCACGAGCTCGGAATTGCTATTGACTGGGCCATGAAACCCGTTAGATTTTCCCATTTTATTGGAAATCACATAGGACTTCAGCCTCACACTATAAAAGAAAACATTGAATTTTTACTTGGTGATATAGCTGAAATAACTGGGTTAAATATAGAAGTCCCCATAAACAAAAAAGGAGCTGAAATTCTTTTTGTTACACCTTCTGCTGACTTTTTTGCTGACCCAGGAATTTATACCTTTATGGGATACGTTCTACTCTTTCATCATATTGGCTTAGATTATACTATTAGCACCTATGCTTCAGAAGGAGGAAATTTTGGATTTTTTAATTCTATGGAACTCGCTAAAAAGCTTCATGCCAAAATATATGAAGAAGCTAAAAGACTCAAGGTAAAATGGATACTTGGTGGTGAATGTGGTCACATGTGGAGGGTCTGGCATCAGTATCACAATACCTGGTTTGGCCCTGTTGATTTTCTTGAAGTTCCTAAATCTCCTATAACAGGGACGGTTTTTGAGCATGCCAAAGACAATAAAATTGTCCACATTTGTGAATTCACAGCCGATCTTATTGCCCACGGAAAACTCAAACTGGATCCTTCAAGAAACGATCACATAATAGTAACTTTTCACGATTCATGCAACACTTCAAGAGCCATGGGTATTTTTGAGGAGCCCCGGTTTATTCTTAAACATGTTTGCAATAATTTTGTTGAAATGCCAGAAAATACCATTCGTGAAAAAACCTTCTGTTGCGGAAGCGGGTCGGGACTTAATACTGACGAATATATGGAAATCAGAATGAGAGGTGGATTCCCCAGGGCCAATGCGGTTCAATATGTGCATAATAAATACGGAGTAAATACTGTGGCCTGTATTTGTGCCATTGACAGAGCGGTTCTTCCTACCCTTATGAATTACTGGGTTCCTGGAGTTGAAATAGCTGGAGTTCATGAATTAGTAGGTAATGCCTTAGTGATGGAAGGTGAAAAAGAAAGAACTACAGATTTAAGATATAGACCCTTATTAGGAAAAGAGGAGGAGGTATAAAAAATGTATAACACTGGAAAAGTTATCGTTGGAATTATTGTTTTTATTATTTTCTTTACGATTCCTTTCTGGTTAAATTTGGGTAAGGTCAAAGCCCTTCCCAAGCCTGAACTACCTAAGGATGAAACCAAGTGTGTTGAAGATACAGATTATATGAGAGCCTATCATATGCAGCTTCTTCATGAATGGAGAACAAGAAAGATTAGGAAAATGCAAGTTTATTACATGAATCATGAAGGCAAACTTTATATTATGAGTCTTCAGAGAACTTGTATGAAATGTCACACCAGTAAAGAAAAGTTTTGTGATAGATGTCATCAAGTTGTAGTAACACACCCAGATTGCTGGAGATGTCATATAGCACCAGAGGAGGTTAAAAAATGAGTATAAAAAGACGTGACTTTTTGAAAATAGTTGGCTATGGGATTGCAGGTTCCATTATTTCTTTGGGTGGTGGCTTTATTGTTGGAAGAGGTTCAGAAATTCTTGCAATGATTGATAAGCAAGGGGAGAAAAAGGGTGTAAAGTGGGCAATGGCCATTGATACTCGCGCTTTTAAGAGTGAAGAAGACTTTGAGGCAGTTATTAAGGCCTGTCATCAGGCCCACAATGTTCCTAATATTCCCGATAAAAACAGGGAAGTTAAATGGATCTGGGTAGATACCTTTGAAAGGGCTTTTCCCACAGCTGAAACAGAGTTTATAAGCGAAGAAGTTAAAAGAAGAAAATTTTTACTTCTTTGCAATCACTGTGATAATCCACCTTGTGTAAGGGTTTGTCCCGTTCAAGCAACTTTTAAGAGAGAAGATGGGATAGTTATGCAGGATATGCATCGCTGTATAGGTTGTAAATTCTGTATGGCAGCTTGCCCTTATGGAAGTAGAAATTATAACTTTTATCCACCAAGAGAATATCTTGCATCTATGAATCCCGAATTTCCTACAAGGACTCTTGGTGTAGTAGAAAAGTGTATTTTCTGCTATCACAGACTTGATGAAGGGAAAATGCCTTATTGTGTAGAGGCCTCTCAAGGAAAAATGTTTTTTGGTAATCTGAATGATCCTGAATCAGAAGTTAGAAAAGTAATATCTGAGAATATTGTTATAGTTAGAAAACCAGAATTATCAACCAAACCAAAAGTTTTTTACATAATTTAAGGAGGAAGTGAAATGGTTGAAAAGGCCTTAAAGGGTAGTTTAAAATATTGGCTCTGGTTATTATTTCTCGTTACAATAGTGGTTATTGCCTTTTTTGCGTGGCAGTATGAGCATCATTACGGAGCAGGAGTTGCAACAGGTTTACATCGTGATCTAACTTGGGGATTTCAAATCGGACAGCTTGCCTTTTTTGTTGGAGTTGCAGCTTCAGCTGTTCCAGTTGTTCTTTCTTATTATCTACATAATTACAAAGAATTTGCTAAACTTACAATTCTGGCTGAATTTATGGCAGTTGGAGCGGTAATGATTGCCATGCTTTCTGTTTTTGTTGTCATGGGACAGCCAACCAGAGTTTTTAATGTTTTGCTTTATCCTACTCCTAATTCATTAATTTTTTGGGATCTGGTGGTTCTATCTACATATTTGTTTTTAAATATCTTATGTGGATGGGCAGTTTTACATTCTTACTATAAAGAAGCGCCCTATCCCTCTTGGTTAAAGTTTTTTATTTACTGGGCTATTATCTGGGGACCGAGTATCCACATTGTTACAGCTTTTCTATTACAGGGTTTACCTGGAAGACATTACTGGTTAACAGCTATTATGGCTGCCAGATTTTTAGCATCAGCTTTTTCTGCTGGTCCTGCTTTATTAATAATACTTGCCATCCTTGTAAAAAAATTAACCAAATTTGATGTAGGTGAAAAGGCTTTGCAAACCGTTGCTAAAATTGTCATCTATGCTTTTATAATAAATCTACTTCTTTTCGCCTTTGAGTTTTTTACAGCTTTTTATAGTGGAATTCATTCTCATATGGCTCCTTTTATTTATCTTTTTGCAGGATATGAAGGACATGCAGAATGGGTTCCTTTTTCATGGATTTCTATGATTCTTGCTGCCATTGGTTTGGTATTGCTACTTGTTCCTTATACCAGAAAAAGAGAAACTACCCTTGTTCTTGCCTGTTTTGCTGTATTCTTTTCAGTTTGGATTGAAAAGGGCGTTCTTTTAATGGTTGGAGGATTTACTCCTAATGTATTTGAAACAGTTACTCCCTATTTTCCCGCTTTACCTGAGGTGTTGATCCAGGCTGGGGTTTGGGCCATAGGATTTTTGGTCATAACCATTTTATACAAAATCACAGTTGAAGTTTTCAAATCAAAAGAACTTGCAGTCAAGCTTAAAAAATAATTTTCTCAAGGGGGAGTTTTCCCCCTTCTTTTTTTATATTTTCGATTTATTTTTTTAAATTATGAATTTAGTCTTCAATATTCCCCGTTTAACTATTTCATCTCATAGGGGTGGTGCTGGAAAAACCATCTTTACCCTTGGTCTTATAAATCTTCTTAATGAAAAAGGTATTAAAATTGCACCTTTTAAAAAAGGTCCTGACTATATTGATGCAGGTTGGCTAAGTAAAATTGCAGAAAAGCCTTGCAGAAATCTTGATCTTTTTTTGTTTGATAAAAAGGAGGTACTTTTTTCTTTTTATCTTGGTTCTCAAAATGCTGATATAGCTATTTTAGAAGGTAACAGAGGATTGTATGATGGAGTTGATGAAGAGGGAAGCTGTAGCACTGCTGAGCTTGCTAAACTTCTTAAGTCTCCTGTAATTCTTGTTCTTGATTGCACCAAAGCTACAAGAAGCATGGCAGCTTTGGTTAAAGGTTTTATGGAATTTGACAAAGAAATTGAAATTAAAGGTGTCATTTTAAATAATATTGCTCGACCGCGTCATGAAAAGATTATAAGAAATTCAATTGAAAGGTATACCGATGCAAAGGTATTAGGTGTTATCCCCCGTTTGAAAAATATGGTAAAAGAAAGACATCTGGGCCTTGTTACCCACTTTGAAAAGGATAGCTCTTTTTTGAAAGATTTAAGAGGAAAGCTTTCTGAAAATGTTGACCTTGAAAGTATTATTGAAATGGCTAAAAAAGTTTCTCCCCTTGAGATTCCGGAGTTCTCTTTGGTAAAGGGTGTAAAAACATATAAAGTTAAAATTGGTGTTTTTTTAGATCAGGCCTTTCAATTTTATTATCCTGAAAATTTTGAATTTTTACAATCTTATGGGGGAGAATTGTTTTTTATAAATTCCTTTGAGGAAAGAAGGCTTCCCTCAGATATTTCAGGACTTTATCTGGGTGGTGGATTTCCTGAAATTTTTGCCCAAGCCCTTGCTGAAAATAAAGAATTGAAAAAAGATGTTAAAGAAGCCATTGAATCAGGTATGCCTGTTTATGCTGAATGTGGTGGGCTTATGTATCTTGGAGAAGAAATAGAATGGCAAGGGAAAAATTTCCCAATGACTGGAGTTTTACCCATAAAGTTTAAAGTAGATACAAAACCTCATGGACATGGATATGTGATCGCCAAGGTAGAGAGTGAGAACCCTTACTTTAAGATAAATGATACTATTTTGGGGCATGAATTTCATTATTCCTATCCCTATAAAATGGATTTAAAAAAGGGAATGAAGACTGTCTTCAAACTTGAAAAGGGAACAGGGCTTGATGGTACACGAGACGGAATTTTATATAAAAACTTACTTGCAAGCTATACCCATATACATATTTTTAGTGTAAAATACTGGGCTGAAAATTTTTTAGAGTTAGCCTACAAGTTTAAAAACTCATAAAAGGAGGAGGTGGAGCATGTTTGAAATTACAGTGAACTATGACACCTGTGAGGCTTGTGGAACCTGCATTGATTCCTGTCCTGCTCAGGTTTACGACAAGGGAGATGACGGAAAGCCAGTTATTGCAAGGCCTGAGGATTGTCTCGGATGCCAGACCTGTGTTGAGGTTTGCCCAACTGGCTCTATTGAAGTAAAGGAGATTTAATTTTTAGGAGGGGGCCTTTGCCCCCTTAAAAATTCATATGAAATGTATATAAGTAGAAAGATAACTTTAAATGGTTATTCCTATAGAATATGTGAATCTTATTACGATCCACCTTTTTTTAAAAGCAAAGTCCTTTTAGATCTCGGTACCAATCCTGAAAAATATATAACCTATTATAGTGATGCTGCGTTTAGCATAGATCTTGAAGAATATCTTGAAAAGGCTGGTCGAAAAACTGATCAGTTTGAGCTTGAAGAGCTCTTTTTAAGGTTTTTGAAACCAGAGGCTAAGCGTTGGGTAAGTTTTTCTATAAATAGGAAAGCAACTCAAAAAAGACCACCTCAAAAATCCTTTAAAGCAGAAGACTTTTTCTGGTTTGATAGAATTAGATTAATTACTATAAAACTTGATCACAGAGAACCAAAAAGGGTAGTTGATAAAAAATTTCCCTTTTATTCCAGATTACTCAATAAATCCAGAGACGAAATTGAAAACATGCTTTGGGACATGGAGGATAATTTAAATTTTCGTGAACGCTCAAGGTATCTTCTTGCTATATTTGGATTACAAAGGGCTTCATCGCTGGAGGAAAGAGACGAAATCTTTTTAAACACCCTTTGTAGCATTGCTAAAGATTCGTATTTTTACATGGATCTTTCTCCTGAGGAGGTTCTTTCGCGTTATCTTTCAAGATATATTTGGTTTTATTTTGATAGCTTACCCTGGAGGCGGGCTCCGCGAATTTATCAACATCTTGAAAATTCCCTTTATAGAGAGCTTTCTCAAACCCTTGGAATCTCCCTTGAAACCCTGCTTGCAAGCTCTAAGAAAGAGGTTTTAAAACTTTTTCGTAAAAAAATATTGGAACTTCATCCAGATAAAGGAGGCTCTCACGAAGAATTTATTAGAGTTAGAAAATTGATGGAAGACTTTTTGAAAATAAGATTTTAAAAGGTTTTAACTTCCTTTAAATAAGCCTTAAGATTTCCAAATAATGGTAAACTCCCTGTAATTTCAACGGGAATTTTTTCTTTATCTAATAAATAAACTTGAACCTTTCTTGATCTTTTGAGAAGTTCACTTTTTTCCGGTAATTCAACCATTAAATTAAAGCAAGTCATTTCTTGATCATTATACTTACAATTTAAAATACCTATATAATCTATACTTACGAAATGTTTCTCTCCATCTATATAAAGAGGAAGATTATATTTTTTTTGAGAAAAATAATTTAATTTCCATGAATATACAAAAGAAGATAATTCGTCAAAAACTGGAAAATAAATTTGAAAGACTTTCTTTTTATATTTAGGTAAGATTTTCTCAAGAATTACCTTTTGATTTTTGGAATCAAAATATAAAATTTTTCTTCTTTCTTTAAAGCGATCTTTTGAATAAATTACTGCTGTTAAAGGATAACCCCTTTCATCTACAGAGGTTATCCATTCAGCATGGTAAGGATAAATTATATTTCCAATTCCTGTTGTATAGGCAATAGCTTTGTATTCTCTTTCAGCAATAGAAATTTTGCTTTCTCCGAGTTTCAGAGGACCGTAAAAGATTTCATAATGAAGTAAAATACCACCTAAGGAAGGCCTAAACCATAAAAGAATAATAAAAAAAGTTAAAAAAAAGATCATTTATTTGAAAATTTTTCTTTTAGTTTTTGAGCAACTATTTTTGGAACCAGGTCATCTATTTTTCCACCAAATTGAGCAGCCTCTTTTATTATGGATGAGCTTAAAAAAATATAGCGAAGACTTGGCATAAGAAAGACGGTATCTATAGAATTAGAAAGCTTTCTATTCATAAGAGCGAGCTGCATTTCATATTCAAAGTCAGAAACCGCCCTCAAACCACGTATAATAACACTTGCGCCTTTTTCCTTTGCAAAATCTACCAGTAATCCCGAAAAGCTTTCAACTTCAACCTTTTCGTTAAGTCCTGCTTCCTTAAGGGCCTCTTCTACCATAAAGATGCGTTCTTCTACACTAAAAAGAGGTTTTTTTGCTGGATTTTCTCCAATAGCCACAATGATTTTGTCAAAAAACTGAAGGGCCCTTTTTATTAAGTCTAAATGTCCATTTGTTATAGGGTCAAAGGTTCCCGGATAAATGGCTATTTTTTTTAACATTGGCTTCCTCAGAGGATTTTAAAAGATTTATAAAAAATAGTTTTAAAACAGGCCTTTTTTCAATTTTTCCTATACCAAATAATCCTTCAATAAATTCAATGTAATTTGTATTTTTTTGAGAATCTCTAACACTTCTAAACAAAAAGGCAAGTTCTTGAACTTCTCTTGACCCTATTCTTTCATATCTATATAATCCCCATAAAATTTTAACAAATTGGTAATCCGCTTTTTCAAAATTTTCAAAAATTTTTAATAGTGCTCCGTAATTTCTTTCCAATCCTTCGTCATAAATAGGTAAGATTGCGGGGAAGTAATGAATTTTAAGATTTTTTCTATAATTTTCGTAAGAGTAATAAAAAGGCCATATTTTCAAGGTTCTTTCAGAAAGGGTGCCATTATGATATATCTCATTTTCTTTAGAAAGGAGTAAAATTCTATGTTGTTTTTCTAAATAGGTTGAATTTTTATCTTTGATATTATCTTCTTTGTAAAAATAGAGAGGCCAGAGGACGAAAGAGTCATAGGAATCTTCTCTTTTTAAAAAGCCATAAAGAGGCCAGAATCTTTTTCCATGAATATTTTTTCCGGAAATACATCTATAAAAAGGCCAAGGAGCATCAATCTGGCAATAGGAAAAATCATGACTGCAAATTTTTTGGAAAAAGGGCCATAGATAGGAAGTTTTTTCGTAAATATCTGTTTTTTCCTTTCCATAAAAGGGAAAATACCAAATTTTTTCTTCAAAATTACCGGTATCATCCTTATAAGTGGTTTTGATATAGAAGGGCCAGAGAATAAATTTTCTTTCTTCTTCACCTTCTTTAAAATGGCCATAAAAGGGCCAAAATTTAAATCCTCCATAAAGAGATTCCATACCTTCATTTGGCTTTGCAAATCTTATAAAAGGCCAGAGCACATTATAAGCTGTGTATTCTTCATATTTAACCTTAGAATAAATTGGCCATAATACAAAGGTAATTTCCTCTCTTCCAAATCTCTTTTTGAAATTTCCATAGATGGGAAAGACTCCTCCATAGGTTTCATTATCTGCAGTTTTCCCTACAAAAAAAGGAAAATATTCCCATTTTGAGCCCACTTTTTCAGCCTGGGGCTGCTTATCAATCCTTCTGTTGATTAATGGGACAAGTTTGTAGGTTGAGGTTTCGTTGTCTGAATGGTAAAGTCCAAGTGGTGAAAGGAAAAAGGCCTTTTTTTGCTGGTCCTTTTTAACATAGGAAAAAACTGGTCTAAGGGATGTGCCATTTTCATTTTCAAACTTGTATTGATAAATAAAGGGCCCTAAAAATTCCTTTCTTTCATATCCTTTGATTTTGTTTTGTGAAAAAACTGCAAACGGCCATAGATTGAGCCTTTTTTCAACGGAGTCCTCATAAGCATAAAGAAAGACAGGAAAAAGGAGAAAAGTAATCAATAGAATAATTGTTAACCTTTTCATTAGGATTTAATTCTATTCAATTTCTTTTTAAAGTCAATAAATTTTAAAAATTTTTCAACATGTATTTCTTAATCCTTAAGCTTTAAGGAAAGACTAATAAAAAAATCGATATTCTAAATTGACAAAAGGTATGTTAAAATGAATAAGATTTTAAAATAATTTAATAAAAATGCTTAAATTTGCAGCTATAGCCTTTTTAATATCCTTTTTTTTAAGTCTTTTTATAATTGTTTTGTCAAAAAAATATAAAACCCTACTTACAGATCATTTGCATATCGGCCCTCAGACCTTTCATCTTTCTCCCACTCCAAGAATAGGAGGACTTGCCATATTTATAGGAGTAACTATTTCTTTGCTTTCAGCTTATTTTTTCAGAGAGGTGTTTAAAGTTACCTTTTCTCAGAATTTCCTTTTTTTGGTTCTTTTTTCTTTACCAGTTTTTTTAGCAGGTCTTTTAGAGGATATTTCGGGGAAACTTCACCCAAAAATAAGGATGATTTTTATCTTTTTTTCTGCAGCACTTGTTTTTAAATTTCTTGACACAAAAATTTTGAGGGTTGATCTTCCTTTTTTGGATGAGCTGTTAAAAATTGAAATAATTTCTTTTTTATTTACTGTTTTTGCCCTTACAGGCATTGCCAATGCCATAAACATTATTGATGGATTTAACGGGCTTGCAAGTATGGTTTCCATGATGATTTTTATGGCCATAGCTTTTGTAGCTTATAAACTTGGAGACTACGAAATAACCACAATTTGTGTAATATCTTCTTTTGCTATTCTTGGATTTTTTTTCTTAAATTATCCCTTTGGGCTGATCTTCTTAGGAGATGGAGGGGCTTATTTTATTGGTTTTTTAATAGGGGTTTGTAGTGTGCTTCTTGTGAAAAAACATCCTGAGGTTTCTGCTTGGTTTGCTCTTATGGTAAACCTTTATCCAGTTTATGAAACCTTTTTCTCTATTTATAGAAGAAAGATTTTGAGAAAAAGACCTGCTATGAGCCCTGATGGTCTCCATTTTCATACTTTAATTTATCGAATTTTTATAAAACGCCTTTTGGAAATTCAATCTCCTGAAATCAGAAATCCTTTAACATCTGTTTTTCTTTGGGTTTTAAATGCCTTTGCTATTCTTCCTGCTCTTTTATTCTGGGATAGAACCCATATTCTAATAATATGTTGTATGGCCTTTTGTATTTTTTATACTTATCTTTATTGGAAAATTTTTGATATAAAAAGAATAAAAATTGAATAAATAAAAATAGTTTTCTATTTCACCTGAGTTTAAAAAAAGTCAATATTTTAGAATAAAAGGAAGAAAAGTTTCTTTTTCATAAAGTGCAGTTTTAAAAGTGTCCCACTTTTCTTTTTAAGAGTGGAACACTTGAAAATTCTAACTTTAAAATTGTTTAGTGTCCCACTAAACTGTCCCACTTTTATTCGCTTTTATTATTCGCTTTTGTTACATTTACAACAACATACGGAGGGGGCGGGATTCGAACCCGCGGTACGGGGTTTTGCCCCGTACATGCGATTTCCAGTCGCACCCCTTCGTCCACTCGGGCACCCCTCCAATATTTCCATTTATAATAATTTTAGCCTTTTCTTAGAAAAAAGCAAGGTTTTTAGTTCTTCTTCCGGCACGGGTTTGCTGATATAGAAACCCATGGCATAGTCGCAGCCCATAATATCAAGGGCCTGAAGCTGTTCTTTTGTTTCTACTCCTTCTGCACATACCTTTATATCAAAGGAATGAGCAAGATCAATAAGTCCTTTTACCATAGAAATTTGTTTTTTATCTTTTAACATATCAGCTATGAAGGAACGATCAATTTTTATTATATCAACAGGAAGTTCCTTTAATTCCAAAAAGGAAGAATATCCCGTTCCGAAATCATCAAGGGCAATTTTAATAGAATTTGCCTCTGTTTTCAGCCTGGTAAAAATATCTTTGGCTTTGTTTAAATCTCTAATGATAGTTCTTTCAGAGATTTCAAGACATAAAAAAGGTAAAATCTCACTGGGTAATTTTTTTATTCTCTCTACAAAATCTTCTTCAAAGAAAGATCTTGCTGAAATATTTATGGAGAAATTAAAATTTAAGTTTTTAATTTGTTGAGCTGCCTTTTGAAATGCCCATTCTTCAAATCTTTTCAAATAGGGTGAATTTTCAAGGTAATCAATGAATTCTGATGGAGGGATAATTTTTTCTCCATCTTTTATTCTTGCCAGAGCTTCAAAGCCGATAATTTTATAATCTGCTAAGGAAATGTAGGGTTGATAATAAAAAATAAAAAGATTTTTATCCAATGCCTTTCTTATTAATTCTTCAATCTTGTGAAATTTTTCAAATTGTTCACCAAGTTCTGGATTGTAAAACTTGATAGATACCTTTTCATTTTTTGCTGAATTTAAAGTAAGGGTTGCCTTTTCAAAAAGTTCTTCAAAAGATTTTCCATCTCTCGGATAGAGAACCAAAGCTGTATTGTATTCTAAAGATAGAAAGGTTTTTTCTAAGATAAAGGGTTTTTCAAAGGCAAATTTCATCTTTTCTATTACCTTGTTAACTATCTCAAGTTTGGGAAGATCAGAAATCCAAACAGCAAATTCATCCCCTCCGGCTCTACCAATAATGTCTTTTTCTTTAAAAAGGGTTTTGAGGCGTTCAGCAACCTCCTTTAAAATGGTATCTCCTCCGGCAATGCCGTAAGTATAATTAATCCAGGAAGTATTTTTGATATCTAATAAAAGTAGAGCGGATAAAGAAGAGTAACTTTCTTTTATTTTTTCTTTTACTTTAAAAATAAAGGTGGGAAAATTATAAAGCCCCGTAAGAGGGTCGTAAAACTTAAATTGCTCTATTTCCTTAATAAGGAATTCTTCTTTAGTTACATCTTTTCCTATGGCTATAAATCTTATTTCTCCGTCAGGAAGCTTTATTGGATGAATAATTTCTTCGAGTTTAAAAAGACTGCCGTCCTTGGCTCTGTTGATAATAATTGTTGAAAAGGGCTTACCTGAAAGGATGGTATCCCACAGTTTCTCATAAAAGTTTTTACTGTGAAGGCCTGATTTGAATATTCTTGGATTTTTTCCAAGAATTTCTTCAAGGGAATACCCCGAAAGTTCGCTAACAAAAGGGCTGGCGTAGAGAATAGTTCCACTTTTATCTGTAATCAGAATCCATTCTTTGCTTTGTTCAATCACATTATACAAAAGTTGATATTCCTTTTGCATTTCGATCTTCTCAAGGGCAAAGGAAAGATCTTTTTGAACATCCTTTAAAACTTCCTTTATTTTCTCTGTAAAAAAATAAGGATAGGGAGAAACCATACTTAATATTCCATAAATTTTGTTATTTTTATATACAGGAATAACGGCACAAGAATAAAAATTCTTTTTAAGCATTTCTTTTTTAAAATCTTCAGGAAAGGGAAAATAAGCTGAATTTTCATTAATAAAAATTTCCCCCTTCTGTAAGGAAAGAAGAATAGGATGTGGCTTCTTAAAATTTGAAAGATAAGGGATAAGGAAATCATTTATAAAATTTTTTTCTTCGCCATATATAAAAAAAGGCTTAATAAAAGGAGGGTCTTTTTCAAGCTTCCCAAACCAGGCAAGTTTTAAATCAAGGGTTTCAGTAAGTGTCTTAAGAATGCCTTCAAAAACTTCCTGTTCTCTAAAGCTTTTAATTATAATTTGGTTTACTGTTTTCAAAATTTGACTAAAGATTTCAAACTTTTTTTCTCTTGTAATGTCTATGCCAATAATAAGACCTGTAGGTGTATTGTTGAAATATATAGTTTGAGTATAGCAAAAAAGATGTATTAATTTATTGGATTTACCTTTAATTTTTAAATCAGGATAAAAATAAGGAAATTTTTCACCTTTAAGTCTTTTTTCCACGATTTTTTTGATAAAAGGTTTATCCTTTTCAAACACCAAATCTAAAGGGCTCATATTTAAAACTTCTTCAAGGGTATATCCTGTAATTTCAAGAGCCCCTTTGTTTACAAAAACGAATTTATCCTGATAGGCAGCAATCAAGAGAGCAGGATGATTTATAAGATTATCAAGGATGCCCTTGTTTCTAAAAAAAAGAGAAAGAAATTTTATTTTTTTTATGATATTCATCAAAATTTGGAGATCCTTTTTACTTACCTTTACAAGATGATCTATCTTTTGGATATTCTGAATGATAATTTTTGCAAAAAGTTTTTACAAAAGGTAAGGTTTCTTTCAGTATCACAGGGGCAGATTCCGAAAGTTATATTCATTAGTATGTTATTATGGAAAAAATTTTCAATCAGTCAAGAAGCATTTCTTTTCGTAGTTGTATTTTTATAGAAACCCGTTAAAATTATCCAATATCAGTTATGGATAGAAGGCTTTCTGAATTCAGAAGACGCATAGATCAAATAGACGAAGAGATTGTAAATCTTCTTAAAGAAAGGCTTCAACTGGCAACAGAAATTGGTAAAATCAAAGAGTCTAAAAAAATTCAAGCCTTTGATCTTGAAAGGGAAAAACAAATTATAAAAAGAATTCTTGAATTGAATCAAGGGGTTTTTCCAGAAGAAACCCTCAAGGTAATTTATTCAGAAATTATTAGAGCCTGCAGATCCTCGCAGGAAAAACCAAGGGTTGCCTTTCTTGGGCCTGAGGCCACCTTCAGCCATATAGCTGCCCAGCATTATTTTGGGACCTCTGCGCAATTTATACCAGTGGAAACTATTCTTGATGTCTTTGAAGAGGTCAGCTCTGAAAGGGCCCATTTTGGCGTGGTTCCCATTGAAAACTCTATTGAAGGAGTTGTTGCTACAACCCTTGATGCCATTTATGAATACGGTCTTAAAGTTTGCGGAGAAATTTATGAAGCCATAAGTCATCATCTTATGAATCAAACAGGAAGACTTGAGGACATAAAAAAAATTTTATCTCATCCCCAGGCCATCGCCCAGTGCCGAAAGTGGTTGAGAAAAAAACTTCCCTCTGTGCCTGTTGAAGCTGTATCTTCCACAGCCCTTGCAGCTAAGTGGGCAGCTGTTGATGAAAGTGTAGCAGCCATTGCAAGCCTTATGGCAGCAAAGCTTTATCACCTACAAATCGTTGCCAAAAATATAGAAGATATTAAAGGAAATTCTACTCGTTTCTGGATTATTGGAAAAATTGAAGTTCCTCCAACGGGTGAAGATAAAACTTCTCTTATTTTCAGTGTAGCTGATAAACCAGGAGCCCTCTATGAAGTTTTAAAATGCTTTGCTGAAAGAAAAATCAATCTCACTAAAATTGAGAGCAGGCCCTCTAAAAACGAACCTTGGAAATACATTTTTTTCTTGGATTGCGAAGGGCATATCAAAGATCCCGTTGTAGCAGATTGTCTTGAAGAGATGCAAAAATA
>DJWK01000015.1 GCA_002441555.1 Thermodesulfobacteriaceae bacterium UBA6232 | reverse complement strand
GATAGAACCCCTTCTTATTATGCCAGATATGTAGCTAAAAATCTTGTTGCTGCAGGGGTGGCAAGGGAACTTGAGGTTCAGGTGGCTTATGCTATTGGTGTGCCAGAGCCCCTTGCTATAAATGTTAACACCTACGGAACTGAAACTATTCCTGTGGAAAAAATTCTTGAAATTATTGATAAGCTTTTCTGTTTCAGGCCCAAACACATGATTGAATATCTTAATTTGAGAAGACCCATTTTTAGAAAAACCGCCTGTTATGGTCATTTCGGAAGAAATGAGCCTGAATTTACCTGGGAAAAGCTTGATATGGTTGAAAAGATAAAAGAGCTTGCAGGTTTTGACAAATAAAGGGGGATATAAATGGATTTTCATGTAAAGGATTTAGCTCTTGCTGATGAGGGATTGAGGCTTATTGAATGGGCAGAAATGGAGATGCCTGTTTTAAGATTAATCAGAGAGAGATTTTCTAAGGAAAAGCCCTTAAAGGGGCTAAGAATTGGGGCTTGTCTTCATATCACTACGGAAACTGCCAATCTTGCCCGTACCTTAAAAGAGGGAGGAGCTGAGGTTTTTCTCTGTGCCTCAAATCCTCTTTCAACCAAAGATGAGGTGGCAGCTGCTTTGGTAAAACACTTTGAAATTCCCGTTTTTGCAATAAGAGGGGAGGACAGAGACACCTATTATGCCCATATAAAGGCTGTTCTTGATAAGGAGCCCCATATCACCATTGATGATGGTGCAGATCTGGTAAGCACCTTACACAGGGAAAGGCCAGAGCAGGCAGAAAAGATTCTCGGTGGAACCGAGGAGACAACCACAGGGGTTATAAGACTGAAAGCCCTTGCAAGGGATGGTCTTTTAAAATATCCCATTATTGCAGTAAATGATGCTTTGACCAAGCATCTCTTTGACAATCGTTATGGCACAGGCCAGTCAACTATTGACGGGATTCTTAGGGCCACTAATAGGCTTCTTGCAGGGTCAGTCTTTGTGGTAGCTGGTTTTGGATGGTGCGGAAAGGGCCTTGCCATGAGGGCAAGAGGAATGGGTGCAAGGGTGGTGGTAACTGAAGTTGACCCTCTAAAGGCCCTTGAAGCGGTTATGGAAGGATATTTGGTTATGCCTATGGAAAAAGCCTCAGAAATCGGAGATTTTTTTGTTACCGTTACAGGTTGCAAAGGTGTTATAAGAAAGGAGCACTTTCTTAAGATGAAGGATGGAGCAATTGTAGCAAATTCTGGGCACTTTGATGTGGAAATAGATCTCAAAGGGCTTTTAGAGATTACCAAAGAAAAAAGGGTTATAAGAAGGGAAGTTGAGGAATATACCCTGACCAATGGTAAAAGAATTTATATTCTTTCTCAGGGAAGGCTTGTTAATCTTGCCGCTGCTGAGGGACATCCTTCAGCAGTTATGGATATGAGTTTTGCCAATCAGGCCCTTGCAGTGGAATTTATTGTAAAAAATGCAGGAAGGCTTGAAAAAAAGGTTTATCCAGTTCCTTCTGAGATAGATCAAGAGATTGCCCGTCTTAAGCTTTCTGCCATGGGAATTGAGATAGACACCCTTACCCCTGAACAGGAACGCTACCTTTCAAGTTGGGAGGAAGGAACCTAACCTTCCTTTATGGAAATAATTTTTCTCGGATATATCTCTGCAGGGTTTCCTTCCCAGACAGAAGAGACTCTTTTAGAAAGTATAAGCATGGAGGAGTGGTTGATACCCAACCCCTCCTCTACTTTTTTGATAAAGGTTTACGGAGAATCCATGCTTGGAGCAGGAATTCTTCCAGGTGATTATGTCCTTGTGGATAGAAGCCTTTACCCCAGGAACAATGATATAGTAGTTGTAAGAATTGAAGATGAATGGACCATGAAGTATTTTTTCAAGGAAAAGGAAAAAATTATCCTCAAATCAGCCAATCCCTCCTATCCAGATTTTATTCTCACTCCCGAAAGGGATATTGAGATCTTTGGGGTAATTATTGCAGTAATCAGGAAGTATCGCTAAAATAATTTTTATGGGCAAGGTTTTAAATATCCATGGGTTTCCTCAAGCTATCCTTCATCTTGATGCCAATGCTTTTTTTGCCTCTGTTGAACAGGCAGTAAATCCAGAGCTTAAAGGTAAGCCTGTGGTGGTAGGGAAGGAAAGAGGTATTGTTACAGCGGTAAGTTATGAAGGAAAGGCCCTGGGGATAAAAAGAGGTATGACCATAAGGGAGGTTCAAAAAAAATTTCCTCAAGCAGTGATACT
Source organism: Thermodesulfobacteriaceae bacterium UBA6232 (assembly GCA_002441555.1). Lineage (GTDB taxonomy): Bacteria > Desulfobacterota > Thermodesulfobacteria > Thermodesulfobacteriales > Thermodesulfobacteriaceae > Caldimicrobium. The sequence goes on along the minus strand of DJWK01000015.1, from coordinate 16,014 downwards.
TGAATCGGATTATGAAAAGTATGCCCTTTTTTCTCAAAGAATGTTCGAAATTTTGCGAAGGTTTTCTCCAGTAGTTGAGGAGTATTCCATTGATGAGGCCTTTTCTGATTTAAAAGGGCTGAGAAGGTATTATAGAGCCAGTTATGAAGAAATTGGTTATAGAATAAAGGAAACCATAAAAAATGAACTTGGAATAACCGTTTCCATTGGGATAAGCCTTACCAAAGTTCTTGCAAAGATTGCCTCAAGCTGGAGGAAGCCCGATGGATTAACCCTTATTTCAGGGAAAGAAATCCACCGCTATTTAGAAAAAATACCTGTATCTGAAGTTTGGGGGATAGGGCCCCAAACTGAAGCTCTATGTCATAAGCTGGGAATATTTACGGCTTTGGATTTTGCAAGGGCTGAAGAGGATTTTATAAAAAAACACTTTACCAAAACCCATTATGAAATCTGGCTTGAATTAAGAGGCATTCAGGTTTATCCTGTTCTCAATACCTTTAAAGACAAATATAAAAGTATTAGTAAAGCTATCTCTTTTTCTCCTACTAAAGACAAGGAATTTCTGCTTTCTCAGAGTGCCTTTAATCTTGAGCAGGCTTGCTTTAAGGCAAGAAGATATGGCCTTTTTGCAAGGAAATTGATTTATTTTTTGAAGAATGAGGAATTTGAAGTGCAATCTTTGGAAATTGAACTTTCCTATCCAACGGCTTATCCCAAAGACCTTTTACCCCTTTTAAGAAGAGCCTTTGAAAGACTTTTTAAAGAGGGAGTTTTTTACAGACAGGTTGGGATAATTTTAACGGATTTGACCGCCAAAAGAGAATTTCAGTTGGGACTTTTCGGACCATCCCTTAATTTAAGGGAAAAAACAGAAAAACTTTATGAAGCTATTGATTCAGTAAATCTGCGATATGGGAGAACCACTCTTATTCACGGGACAACCCTTTTTGTAACAAAGGAAAAGCCCCTTTATAGAGGTAGATCCCTTAAGATTGCACTACTTCCTATTTGTCTTACATAATGATTAAAAATACCCCTTGACAATTTCTAAAAAAGATAAATAATTTAAGCAAATAAAAAAGGAGGAGGGAGTTGCCATGAAGAAGATGCTTTCATTGATGCTTGCTCTTGTGGTAGCTGGTGTGATTGGAGTTACTGCAGGTTGTAAAAAGAAAGAAGAAGCCCCTGCACCTACCGAACAGCCTAAGGCCGAACAGCCTGCTCAACCTGCTCAGCCTGAGCAACCTGCTGCTAATCAGACCGGTGGTGAACAACCAGCTCAGCAGCAGCAGCAATAACCAGCTGAACAGCCAGCTAAAAAGCAGTAGTTAAATTAAGAAATTCAAGGGGGGCGTAAGCCCCCTTTAATTTTTAATCTTTTTGTTTTTTAGGTTTTTCTTTAACCTTATATTTTTCTTCTTTTTCTAAGATAATAATCTCTTTTTCCTTTTTATTATTTTTGTGATATTTGTATTTAGGTTCCTTTTTATGTTCATATATTTCATAATGAACATCTAAAAATCTTGGATATTTTTCCTTATATTTTATAATAATTTGAGGGTCTTCCCGATAGTATTCAGAGATAAATTTAATATTTGCTAAGGCAATAATATCGTCATCAACAAAAATTATTTTTTTCTTCTTTTTATGATAGCCCCAAGCTTTGCCATAGGGGGGTCCATAAATTATATATTTTTTAAAAATTTCCTCTGGATAAACCCTAAATCTTACCATAATGTCATACCAGGAATAGCCCCTTCTTCTTAGTTCAATTATTACATTTGGATCTACTCCTGCTTCTCTGACTATAATTAAAATTACAGGAAGTTCTTCCTCAACAATAACGGGATAACGTTTTTTAATAATAATGATCTGCTCTTCGGGAATTCTAAAAAAATCACCCAAAGCAAAGTAAAAACTTCTTATTTTTCCATCGCTAATAGAAACTCCTATGTCTAAGTCCTTTGAATAAAGGGTCATGGTGAAGGTTAAAAGAAATAAGATAAGGAAAATAAAAAATTTTTTCATTTTTTCACCTCCAATTCTGGATCTTTCTAACTTTAGAAAAAGCAAGTTTTATGCCATTTAAAAATATTATAGATTTTAAACTCTTTTTACAATATTGTCGATTAATTGAGGGGGAAAAGACATTTTTGTCGAGGAAGATCGGATTTTTCCTGTTCTTCAGGTTCAAAAATTTTTATGACACCGTAAACTCCATCGTATCCTCCTTTGGCAAAAACCTTCCCTTCTCTAACTCTTTTTATTGCCTCGAAGAGTTTTTCTGGCAAAATCTCTGAGAGTTCTGAAAGATCTTTCTTTAGAAGAATATCGAATTCAGTGCCAACCCTTTCCACATATTGGTGATACAGTTTATCAAGGGTTTTGCTATTGGGATTTACATTAAATACCTCAGAAAGAATTTCAATGAAAGGAACGAGGTGAATTGAATAGGGCTTACCCTCGGGTATATAATTTTCCGGCCTATCTGCAAGTTTTTCAATACGATGCAGAACTCCTATGGTTATGGGTTGACCGCATACAGGACATTTATATCCCAGCTCCATAGTCTCCTTCGGTGTGAGAACCACTTTACAGGCCCTATGGCCATCGAGGTGATATTTGCCTTCCTCAGGATAAAACTCAATGGTAAAGGCAATTTTATTTTCTTTAATAGAGCGATAGAAATTTTCATAAGTTATGGGATAAAAAAAGGCAGTGGCTTCTCTTCCGATTTTTGAGGGAGAATGAGCGTCAGAATTGGAAACAAGGGTAATTTTATCGAGGGCAGAAATTCTCCAGTTCATTTCAGGATCAGAAGAAAGGCCGGTTTCAATGGCATAAATATAAGGAGTGGCTTCGCCAAAGGCGTCTACAAGGCTGTCAAAACCAGAAAAAGCACCAAAGACAGAATACCAGGGTGTCCAGGCATGAGCTGGAATAATTAGAATTTCAGGGGAGATTTTAAGCAGATCCAAGGTTAATTTTTCAGCAGAAATTCCGAAAGTTGGTCTTCCGTCAGCAGAAAGATTTCCCAGTTTTGAAAGATAAAGATTTATTTCATCTACCACCTCAAAGGTTGGAGCAATAAGTATAAGATGCATCCTGCGATTGCTTTTCCCTCCCTGAGAAAAAATAAGTGAAATTTCGGCAGATAAAACAAATTTTGGACCATCTTGATTTTCACCTTTTACCACATAAAAGCCAGAGCTAGGGTCATATTCAAGGTATTCTTTAAGTTCTTTTAAATATTGAGGATGGGTAAAATCGCCTGTTCCGAGGAGGTCAAGGCCTTTTAATTTCCCCACTTTGGAGAGGGTTCTGGGTTCCATATTTTTTGAGCTTGCGCGGCTGTATTTTGAATGTAAATGAAAATCAGCAAGAAAGGATTTTTGAAGAACCTCTTTAGGAGGTAGTTTTTGATTTCTCATTTTTAAATAGAAATGCCGGGGGCGGGATTTGAACCCGCACGGGATTAACTCCCACTGGATCCTGAATCCAGCGCGTCTGCCAGTTCCGCCACCCCGGCAGAATTTTTAATTTTTTAAGTTATTTTAATTTAACTTTTCCCTTTGACAAGAAAGTGTATGAGTCCGCAAGGTTTTAGGGCGTAATGCCTCTTTTAAAAATCTAAACAAAAGAACTTCCAGAGCTTCAAATGTAAAAAACTTCTATCAACTTTTAATAAGTCCTCTTTATAAATATCAAATGAATAAACTTTGTATAAGCTTGAAAACATAGTGTCAAGATTTGTAAAAAATTCTAATTTTTTTCTACTCCAGATCTTACCTCCTCCCCTCCTTTATTTCCTCTATGACTCTTTATCTCATCCACCCTTTGCCCTTTTCTTAAAACCTGGCCTAATTTCTTTTAAATCGCTTAAGTCAAGTCTTCCAATTTCCTTCATTGCAAATTTCATACATCCCCTTTAAATTTTCTTTTCTCACAAAACCCCTTTCTCTCCTAAAATTATAATATCTTTAAATCCATTTTAACCACCAATTGATACCCAAAATTTATTATATTACTAAAGCTAATCGTTCTTTTTCTTGTGCTATGGTAAAAAAAGAAGGATTTTTTACAAAGAGAAGTTCTTATCTGAAGCAAACAATGGCAATTCTCTACAAAAAATTTATTATTTTGAAGGAGTACCTTAGGAGATTACTTCAAAAAGTGGGTATTTTTGAATAAATTTTTAAATGAGCCACTTCAAAACCTTTACGCTTCCGGTTTTTGAGGTAAAAATAACAAAAAGTGATTTTAAAAGTTGTAAAAAGAGGTATAAAACATACAGAGAAATATAGAAGAAATTAATCCGAAAATTCTTATAGGTAAACCTATAATCAAAGGACAAGGCTTTTAGTAAAATTTATTCTTGAGCTTTTATTTCAGGGTTGGTCATATGAAGAGATACCGGAGAATTATACACTGCAAAACAAACTCATTTATAAAAATGTAAACCTTATTAGGTTGACTTTTTTTTGTAAACCTTAAAAGGTTGACTTTGCAGCCAAACAATTTATAATTTTTTTATGAAACAGAAACGAATTTATACTGTAATTATAGGAGATATTGTTGAATCAAGAAAAATTGAAAATAGAGAAAAAGTTCAAAAAAAATTAAAGTCGGTATTAAATTCTGCAAATTCAATTTTTAAAAAACATATTGAAGTTGATTTTTCCATTACACTTGGTGATGAATTCCAGGGGCTTTTGAAAGATCTTAGCGTAAGCTATAGGATTATAAAATATTTTGAAAAAAATCTGTATCCTTTGAAAGCCCGTTTTGGTGTAGGAATTGGGGCGTTAAGCACACCTATTTCTAAAAATATAGGCGAAATAGATGGTGAATGTTTCATAAAGGCAAGAGAAGCAATAAATGAGGCCAAGAAAAATGATCGATTTGTAATTTATAAACTCGGGATTGATGAAAAAGACATGATAATTAATACGATTCTTATGTTGATTGAAGCAATAAAAACATCCTGGAAAGAAATACATTTAAGAAGAATATGGCTTTATGAGAAGTTGGGAACCTATGAGAAGGTGGCAAAGAAAGAAAAAATTTCTAAACAAATGGTTTCCAAAATGTTTAAAAGAGTTCATTATGATGAAGTAAAAAAGGCTGAAGAAGTTATTATATATCTTTTAAATTCGTTAAAAAATTAAAATGAAGTTTTATTTAGTAATTATTGCAGGATATTTGTTTTGTCTCTTTGTTGGAAGTTTATTTGTTTCTTTAATTTTTAAAATCCTCGGTTATCCCGAAGCAAAACTTTCCGGAATTAAAAGAGCAGGCATGATAATAGGTTTATTTGAAAGATTTATAATACTTACTTTTGTTCTATTAAATCAATATTCTGGAATTGCTTTTATATTTACGGCAAAGTCAATAGCAAGGTTTGAAGAATTAAAAAACAGAGAATTTGCAGAATATTACTTGATAGGCACATTCGCAAGTCTTTCTTTTGCTTTGTTATGTGGTGAAATCATCAAATTTATACTCCCCTTTTACAATTAATAATGTCTATAAAGTTATGCAGGATTGAGCTTAAATACTTTCTATCAGCCACCCATAAGGTGTCTTAGGAGTATCATTTTTATTGTAAGGCCTACTTCGGGTTTTAGGGCTTTTAACTTTTTCGTCATAGATAGATTTTCCTTTGCCTTTAATTTTAGATTTTTAATGAAGCAATTCGCCCTCTTGACAATGTCTGTTAAGATATTATATTATAAACAGCTTCGGTAAGGGACGCGGGGTAGAGCAGCCTGGTAGCTCGTCGGGCTCATAACCCGGAGGTCGTGGGTTCAAATCCCACCCCCGCAACTTATTTCTTTATAGGCCTTTTCAAATTCATATCTATGAGGTATTCCAGTGGAAGAATTGGAAAGAATAAAAAAACAAATTTTAAGGGTCCTCGTAAAAGGCCCAAAAACCTTCTGGGAACTCATAAATTATCAGGATTCACACATCATACCCTTTCTTGAGGCCTTAAAAAGCCTTCTTAAAGAAGAAATTATTTCTTACGAAAAACCCTATTTCAAAATCATTGGAAGCAATTTACATTTGGAAGGATATCACGACCCTGGCTGTTTATTTTGTAGCCCTTTTCAAGCTGATCCTTACTGGAAAAACATTCTTGAAAAATTCAAGCATCTTACTAAGGATCGCCCCCTTCCCACCAGTGATTTTGATCAGGGATTTATTAGACCTGAAGATACTTTAAAAAGGGTTGCCTTTATTTATTTAAGAGGAGATCTTGAGGAAAATGAAATTTTCATTCTGGGCGATGATGACCTAATTTCCATTGCCATGGCCTTAACCGGTCTTCCCAAAAGAATAACGGTAGTTGAAATTGATGAGAGAATAAATCGTTTTATAAAGGAGACCTGTGAAAAAATAGGCTATAAAAATATAGAAGTTTACAATTATAATGTGATTGAGGCCCTGCCGAGGGAACTTAAAGGACGATATGATGTCTTTGTTACGGACCCTGTGGAAACCAAAAAGGGGCTTAAGTTATTCATAGCAAGATGTATTGAAAGTCTAAAGGGCCCTGGTTCAGCAGGCTATATGGGTTTTACCCATAGAGAAGCCTCTCTTCAAAAGTGGAGGGATTTTCAAAAATTTATTTATGAGGCAGGTTTTGTGATAACGGATATTTTAAGGGATTTTACCACCTATCCAGAGAAGGAAAATTCTTGGGAAGATTTTTATCGCACCTATCGCATCATGAAAGAGTTTGATCTTGAGCTCCCCAATGTAGATTGGTATAAATCTTCTTTAGTAAGATTTGAAGTAGTTGAGGGGCCCTATGTTCCTGAGATAGAAGCCCCAAAGGACCTTGAAGAGTTATATTTTGATGAAGAAGCTTGGGCTACTCCTCTTCCTTCTTATCTTGAGAAGAAAGCTTGAAAGGGGGTAAAAATGGCCTACACTACCTCTGATTTCAGAAGAGGGCTCAAAATTGAGTGGGAAGGGAAACCCTATGAAGTTGTTGAATTTCAACATTCAAAGGTTGCTCAAGGTCAGGCAACCGTTAGAACAAAGCTTAGAGATCTTACTACAGGAAGAGTTATTGAGGTAAATTTTCGCTCTGGTGAAAAATTTGAAAAGCCCGATCTTCAGGAAAAGGAGATGCAGTATCTTTATAAAGAAGGGGATAGATTCGTTTTTATGGATCTTGAGGATTATGATCAGGTATATATTTCCGAAGAAGAAGTGGGAGAAGCTGCTAAATTTATGCCAGAAAATCTCCAGGTAAAGGTTCTTTATTATAAAGGAAGAGTGATTGGTATAGAGCTTCCCAATGTGGTAGAACTTAAAGTAATCCAAACAGAGCCTGGTGTTAAGGGAGATACCGTTGGCACAGCCACCAAACCTGCCACCCTTGAAACAGGTGCAGTAATACAAGTGCCCCTTTTTGTCCAAGAGGGGGATGTTATTAAGGTGGATACAAGAACGGGAGAATACCTTGAGAGGGCAGGTTAATGCTTACTTTAAAAAAACTTCAAGAATTTAAAGAATACCTTGCAAGTGGAGCCTTTATTGAGGATCTTGAGATGCGTCCCCCTGATGGTCAGGCAGAGATGCTTGATATGATTGATCTTCTCTTTGAAATCTGTGAATTTGCTGATAAGGTTTTAAGTAAGCATTTTTATCGCAAGTGGGGTGAAGAGGTTTTAAAAAAACCCTCATCATAAATGGTTTATTTCATAAGGGCAAAAACCCATTTTAATTACGCTATCCGTCTTTATGAAGAGATTCTTCAGGGAAAAAAGGATTTAAATCAAACTAATCTGAGAGATATCTTTCTTCAGGGCCTTAAGGCTATTTATGCTCTAACAGAAATAAACCCTCCTTCAAAATCACCTTCCCTTGAAGAAATTCTCAAGAAAATTTTTCCCACTCTTTCTCAAGAGGAAAAAGAAAAAATTCTTGCCCTGAAGGAGCTATTATTTTCGGAAAAGGATGTTAAATTTTCAAGGGATGAGTGGATTAAAAAACTTGAGGAGTTTTTGGAGCTTGTCAAGGAATGCTTAACTCCCATACTTTAAATGATTTTTTTAAAGATTCTGAGGTTTTACTTCAGGTTCTTGAAAGTCTTGGAAGTGCTATAATTTTGGTTAATTTTGAAAGAAAAATAAGATATGCCAATAAAAAAGCAGAAGAATTAACGGGTTATACCAAGAATGAACTGATTAATGAGAATCCTCGCGAATTCCTTTTTGTCATATTTTCTCAGGATCTCTGTCAGTTTGAAAGAATCCTTGAAGAAGGGCACTGCGAGTTTGATACCCTTTTAAAAAGAAGGGATGGAACCACCTTTTTTGCCCACATTATTGCCACAGTGTTAAAAATTAAGGAAAATCCCGTTGGCATAGTTTTGAATTTCATTGATATTACAGAAAAAAAAGAGCTTGAAAGAAGGCTTATTGAGGCTTCCATTACGGATTATCTTACAGGTTTATACAATAGAAGATTTCTTGATCAGATTTTGCAAAGGGAAAAGGCTATGTCTGATAGATATAATATACCTTTCAGTATTATTATTCTTGACTTAGATAATTTTAAAATTATAAATGATGTCTATGGTCATCACACAGGGGATAAGGTTTTGGTTGAAGTGGCAAAGATATTAAAAAATAATTTAAGGATAACTGATGTATGTGGAAGGTGGGGAGGAGAGGAATTTCTGATAATTTTGCCAAATAGTGATATGGAAAAGGCTCTTAAAGTTGCAGAAAAATTGAGAAACCTCATTTGTCAACTTAAAATTCCTCCTGTTGAAAGTATAACTGCAAGTTTTGGTGTTTCTCAATATAAAAGGGGAGAACCCTATGAGGAAACCATAAAGAGGGCAGATCTTGCTCTTTACAAAGCCAAGGGAGAGGGAAAAAACTGCGTAATTGTTTTTTAGGTAATTGTTTTTTAGGGGTGAATTATGGAAAAAGAGAAAATAAGGGAATATCTTGAAGTTCTTGCCTGCCCTGTGTGTAAGGGCGATCTTGAGTATAAAGAGGCTGAAAAAGATCTTCCTGAAGGTTTTTTCTGCTCTAAGTGTAAACTTCTTTATCCCATTGTTGAAAACATTCCGGTTATGCTTGAAGAAGAAGCCATATCTTTAAAGGAAAAATGAGCCATCCAAAAAACCCTGCCCCCGTTTTATTTTTTCTTGCTGTAACAGAAAAGGAGAGGGGATATTTTTTGATGGAGTTGAAAAAAGTTTTTGAAGAGGAACTTGGAATGGTTGCTCTTCAAAGCTCATACTTTAATTTTTCAGAATTTACAGATTATTATGAAGAGGAGATGGGGGAACCCCTTTGGAAGGGTTTTTATGCCTTTGAAAGATTAAAGGAGCCTGAATTTCTTCTTGATCTTAAATATCTTTGTTATGAGTGTGAGAGGAAAACAGCCACCCCTGAGGGGAAAAGAACTATTAATCTTGATCCGGGCTATCTGACTTTGTCCAAGGTTGTTCTTGCAACCTTTAAGGATTATTCACACAGGCTTTATCTTGGAAGATCCGTTTATGGGGAAGTAACTCTTTTTTATAGAGAGGGGACCTATCAGAGTTTTCCTTGGACTTACCCTGATTACAAAAAAGAAGAGGTAATCGAGTTTTTTAACAAAGTTAGGGCTTTTTACAAGGAGAAACTGGGTGCTCATTGATAAGTTTGGAAGAAAAATTGAGTATTTAAGAATTTCTGTTACAGATCGCTGTAATTTCAGGTGTATTTATTGTCAAAGCAGAAAACCTGTTAAATTTCTTCCTCCTTCTGAGCTTTTAACCTATGAAGAGATTGAAGAACTTGTTAAAACCGCCGCAGAACTTGGAGTTAAAAGAGTTAGAATAACAGGTGGAGAACCTCTGGGAAGGAAAAATATTGAATTTTTAATTGAAAGAATTGCAAGAATCTCTGGGATTGAGGATGTAAGTTTAACCACAAATGGTTATTTGCTTTATGAAAAGGCAGAAATTCTTAAAAAAGCGGGTCTTAAGCGTTTAAATATAAGCCTTGACACCCTCTCTCCTGAAAAATTCAAAAAAATTACAGGTGGTTTTGATTTTCAAAAGATCTGGAGGGGAATCCTTAAGGCCCATGAGCTTGGTTTTGAGCCTTTGAAGCTCAATGTGGTAGTAATTAGAGGATTAAATGATGATGAAATTTTAGAGCTTGCCAAATTAACCTTTATTTATCCCTGGGAGATCCGTTTTATAGAATTTATGCCTGTTGGAAAAAATGAAAACTGGAGTGAAGAGTGTGTGGTGACAGTAAGAGAAATTAGAAAGATTCTTGAGAATTATTCACCACTTGAGGAGGTTCAATCTTTTGGAGGAGGGCCTGCAAGGGTATTTAGATGGAAAGAAGCTGTAGGTAAAATAGGGCTTATTTCACCATTGAGTGAACATTTTTGCGGAAGATGTAATCGTTTTAGAATTACTGCTGATGGTCGTTTAAGAACTTGCCTTTTTTCAGATCAGGAAATAAACTTAAAGGACTATTTGCGAGGGAAAAAGGGTTCCCTTAAGGAAGCCTTTTATCTTGCTCTTTCCATTAAGCCAGAAAAAAGGGAATTAAAAGGCACAAAAAGGGAGATGCGTGCCATTGGAGGATAAATGACTTTTTATGCCTTTGGATTTTTAAAACCAGAAAGGCCGGATAAGCTCCTTAAACTTTCTAAACCTGTAAGTCCAGGAACCTATGTACTTGCTCAATATCCTGAGGGAAGAAAAGAGGTTTTTCTCATAATGGATTATGGGTTCAAATCTCCTTTTGAGTTTGATGATCTCCCTGTAGTTCTTAGAAAGGCAAATTCCAAGGAAATCACAGGTTATCAGAAAAGGCTTGAACTGGAAAAAAAAGGGTATGAGCTCTGTGAAAGGTTTGCCAAGGAACTTGGTTTAGAAATGAATCTTGTTGATGTGGAATGTTTTTTTGATCGCTCAAAAATAATTTTTTATTATACTGCAGAAGGACGCATTGATTTCAGAGAACTTGTAAAACAGCTTGCAAGGGTATTAAGAATGAGAATTGAGATGAGACAGATCGGGGTTAGAAATGAAACATCTATTCTTGGAGGAATAGGTATTTGTGGTAAAGAATTCTGTTGCTCTCAGTACTTAAAGCAATTTACCTCTCTTTCCATTAGAATGGCAAAGGAACAGGGTTTGATTCTTGATCCCAATAAAATTTCAGGCCCATGCGGAAGACTTCTCTGCTGCCTTGCCTATGAATCTCCTATTTATCGTGAATTTCTTGCTAATCTTCCAAAGATAGGAAGCAAAATCACCTTAGCTGATAAATCCTTCAGGGTTGTAAAATACAATTTTTTTCAGCAAACCGTTATCCTTGAAACCGAAGAGGAAGGCTTTATTACTATTCCTGTTTTTGAACTTAAAAATTACATTGTAACAGAAGAAGAAAGGGAGCAAGGGGAGCTTGAATGGGAGGAATAAAATATCTCACCACACCCATTTATTATGTGAACAGCTATCCCCATCTCGGGCACGCCTACACCACCATTATAGTTGATGGACTTGCAAGATACTATAGCCTTAAGGGTTATGAAGTTTTTTTCCTTACAGGAACTGATGAGCACGGTGATAAAATCGTAAAGTCCGCTCAAAAGGTCGGCAAAACCCCTAAGGAATTTGTGGATGAAATTGCAGGTATCTTTAGAAAAACCTGGGATACCCTTAATATAACTTATAACGATTTTATAAGAACCACTGAGGAGAGGCACAAAAGAGTTGTCCAGTATGTCCTTCAGAAACTTTATGAAAAAGGTGAGTTTTATCTTGATGAATATGAGGGAAATTATTGCTTTGGTTGTGAGAGATTTTTAACAGGAAAGGAGCTTGATGAAGAAGGAAAATGCAAAGATCATAAAACTCCTCCTGTTTATTTAAAGGAAAAAAATTACTTTTTTGATCTTGAAAAATATAGGCCCTGGCTTAGAGAATTAATTGAAAAGGAAGATCTCATTTATCCTTCCTTTTATAAGGAGGAAGTTTTAAACCTTCTTGAGGAGCCACTCCCTCCTCTTTGTATTTCAAGGCCAAAGGCAAGACTATCCTGGGGGATTGAACTTCCCTTTGACAGAGATTATGTAACCTATGTTTGGTTTGATGCCCTTATCAATTATTTGTCAGGCATTGGTTTTCCGGAGAACCCTTCCTGGGAGAAGCTCTGGGTAAATTCTCATCACTTCATTGCCAAAGACATATTAAAGCCCCATGCCATTTACTGGCCCATTATGTTAAAGGCTTTGGGGCTTCCTCCTTATAAAAAACTTTATGTGCACGGCTACTGGCTTATGCATAAGGTAAAAATGTCTAAATCCCTGGGAAATGTAGTTGATCCCCTCTATCTTTCTCAGAGGTTTGGTAGAGATCCCTTAAGATATTATCTTTTTCGAGAAATGGCCTTTGGATATGATGCTGAATTTAGCTTTGAAAATTTTGTTCTAAGATACAATGCTGATCTTGCCAATGATTATGGAAATTTAATCTTTAGAACCCTAAATCTTCTTGAAAAAAACTTTAAAGGAATAGTTCCATCTTATGGAGAATTAAAATCTGAAGATCTTGAGTTAAGAGAAAATGTAGAAAGAGCTTTGGAATCCTTTAAAAAACATTTTGAAGCCCTTCAGTTTCATACAGCCCTTGAGGAGCTCTTTCAGGCCATCCGCTTTGCCAATGTTTATATAGATAGAACGGCTCCCTGGAAGGAAATCAAAGAGGGACGCTTAGAGAGAGCAGGAACCATTTTGAGAAATCTTCTTTCAGCCATAAAGGCCTTTGCTATAGCTTTAAGTCCTGTGCTTCCTGACTCTTCCAATGTTTTACTTAACAACCTTTCCCTTAATTTAAAAGAGCTTTCCTTTGAGGAAGCCAAAAATTGGAATCTTCCTAAGGAGGGTTCTCAGATAATTAAAGGAAAACCTCTTTTCCCAAGAATTGATAAGGAGGAGATATCTGAAATGCTTGAAAAAGAGGGTCCGAAAGAAGAGAAAAAAGAAGAAAAGGAGTTTTTTTCCATTGAAGAGTTTAGAAAATGGGATTTTCGCATTGGAAAGATAGTTTCTGCTGAAAAAGTTCAGGGTGCTGATAAGCTTTTGAGGCTTGAGGTGCTCTGTCCTGAAAGGCGACAGATTGTTTCAGGGATAGCTCAATATTACAAGCCTGAAGACCTCCTCGGAAAGGAGGTAGTAGTTGTGGTAAATTTAAAACCTGCCAAAATAAGGGGGGTTCTTTCTGAGGGAATGCTTCTTGCTGCTCATGATGAAAAGGGGCTAACTCTCATTGTTCCTGAGAAAGAAGTAACCCCAGGAGCTAAGGTTTCATAAGAGAAAATTTATGAAGACCTATCTAAATCCCTTTGAAATACCCTTTGAAGAGCTTCTTGAGATCTGTAAGGAGAGGCACGGGCATCTCTGTGCAGGTCAGGTAATAGGTGCAAGGCTTTCCCTTCTTGGACTTGAATTGATTGGAATTAAGGATCCTTATGGAGCGGATCGTAAAAAATTTCTTGTATATGTTGAAATTGATAGATGCGCAACAGATGCCATTCAAACGGTAACTGGTGTTTCCCTTGGAAAGAGATCAATGAAGTTTATGGATTATGGAATAATGGCTGCAACCTTTTTAAATCTTGAGACAGAGAAGGCCTTTCGCATTATTGCCAAAGAAGAGGCCAAGGAGAGGGCAAAATTTTATTATCCTCATATTGAAAACCCTGCTCAGAGAGAACTTCTTGCCTATAAAATTATGCCGCTTTCTGAACTCTTTGAAGTGGAAGAGGTAAGGGTGAAATTAAAAGAAGTTGATCTTCCTGGAAAGCCAAGAGAAAAGGTTATCTGTGAAAGTTGTGGGATAGTTATTAGAGATGGAAGGCATTTGATAAAAGACGGAAAATTTCTTTGCAAGATTTGTGGAGGATTGGCTTACTTTGAGAGAGTTAAAGCTTAGCCTGGAGGCCAATCCATCGGCCTTCCAGCAAGAATATGAAAGTGTATATGAAAAACTGTTTGTCCTGCCTCTTCTTTGCAATTAACCACCACTCTAAAACCTCTTTCAGCAAAGCCTAAATCTTTAGCGATTTTATTGATAACAAGGTAGATATGTCCTATTAATTCTTTATCCTCTTCGGTAAATTCAAGAAGGGTTGAAAGATGTTTTTTGGGGATTACAAGAATGTGGAAAGGTGCTTGAGGATTTATATCGTGAAAGGCAAGCACCTTCTCATCTTCGTAAACAATCTTTGAAGGGATTTCTTTATTGGCAATTTTACAGAAGATACAGCTCATAAGAGAGCCTCCTCAACAGAAATTAAGAAGTGCCCAGGGGACATTATTTTAAGCCTTGTAAATTCTTGCTTTCCAATTTTATCTTTTTTGCGTACCACCTTCCGTACCACCTTTTAACCGGAAGAACCCTTGTATCAACTTTTTTATTATAAAACATTTTGCCAAAAAGAAAATACTTGAAAGCCATTTAAAAGGGTAATAAAAAAACTTCTTAAAACCGCACACAAAGAGGGCTCTTTTAATGGAAAATCCATAGCCTTTTCCCTATTTGAGAAATTTTTACCATTCAAAACTTTGGACTACGAGGATTCCATGCTCTTCAGCCATCTTCAAAGCACGGGGTCTTGCAAAATGAGTAACTATAAGCTTCACGATCTCTTTTTCACCGTAAACCTTCTTAATAACCCTCTCCTTTTTCTCAAGCTCCTTTAACGTCTTTTCAAAATCCTTCTTTTTCTCATCAAATCTAAGCTTTGCTTCTCCAACTACTACAACTTCCTTTCCATTCATTTTGCCCCTTGCCAAAAAGTTAATCTCCTCATCCTCAATCTCCGTTCTCACAAATCTTTCTAAAATTTCTATTCCGTACTTCTCTTTTAATACCTTAGGAAGATTTCTATAAGCTTCATTTTCAAAAGCATAAGAATAGCTTCTTGTAAAACCGCCAAATTCTTTTCTCAGTTGATGTAAATCATTCCTGGTTTTTCGGTGCTCCTCTGCAAGTTTTTTAAGCTCTTCTTCTGTTTTTCTCTGTGCCTCTGCAAGCTTTTTAAGCTCTTCTTCTGTTTTTCTCTGTGCTTCAGAAAGTCTTTTTAACTCTTCCTGTGTTTCCTTCTGTGCCTCAGCAAGCTTTTTTTGCTCTTCAGAAAGTTTTTTAAGTTCTTCTTCAGTTTTTCTCTGTGCCTCAGCAAGTTTTTTCTGCTCCTCGGCAATATCTTTAACAATGTTTTTTAATTCCAGAAAATCCTCACGCCTTACTGTTTCTCCAATAGCTTGCTCAATTTTCTGAAGAATTTTAATAAAGGCCCTCCTTATGGAAGGGTCAAGTTCTTCCAGGGTTTGAATCAGCTCTGCTGAAAAAATACCCATGTTTAAAAAATAATCTATCTTTAAATTTTTTCAAATTTTCTTGCGGCAGTTTGTAAATAATTTCCTGCTTCTTATTTTCCTCTCTGATTCTCAGTATGATAAGGCTCAATAAATGCTTGCATACATACTATCAGGGATGGGTCTTATTTTAAAGTATTCAAGCTTTTCTAAGGTCAGCTCTTCAACGGTTTTAAGGGCATCTTCTTTTTAACTCCCTTGTAAATTTTTAATATTTTACTCAGTAAATCTAATTTTTACACGAAATTTCTGTTAATCCTCTTGTTTTTTTTAAAAAAAGTGGTAAAAAATTTTTAAGGTTACCTTTGCTCTTTGACAGGTGAATAGCGCTTTATTCTTATTTTTGGGTTGTTAAGTGTGATGGATGTGTTGTTTGTGAGTGGGGGTATGGATTAAGGGATGGTATAAGTAAGGATTATGACGCAGTTTTTTCTGGGGGAGAGGTGTGGGTAAAGTTTATGAGTTTAGAGATAAATATAGTAGAGAATATAAAAATTTAGATGTCCTTTGAAAAGCTTGATTTATGAGGTTTTCATGTGAGGAGAAATTCCTCGCATATATTGAGAATCAATTGCGATTATTTGGCAAAAA
>DJWK01000031.1 GCA_002441555.1 Thermodesulfobacteriaceae bacterium UBA6232 | reverse complement strand
TATATAATTCTGAAGGCTGAGGTTCCTCATCAGGGCTAAAAATTTTGGCATCTTCTCCAAGAACATTATGAATCATAAACATTTTAGTCTCAGCAATTTCCCTTGATCTTACATGACTTGCCCCCTTTTCTGTTGGGAAAAAGTTAACAATATAGATTTTGTCATAAACCTTTTTGCCTATACGATTGATACGCCCAACCCTTTGTATAACCCTAACGGGATTCCAGGGAATATCATAGTTTATAATTACTCCTGCTTTATTCAAATTAAACCCTTCTGAGAGCTTATCCGTGGTAAGTAATATATCATACTCGTCTTCCTGCACCGAATACTGGGCATCAAAATTTTTATAAATTTTTTCTATTGTGGTTTTACTAAGATTCCCAATAGCTGTAAGGACTCTCTCAGGAAAGTGTTTCTCAAGAATAGGCTCAAGGTGTAAAGCAGTATCCATATATTCGGTAAAAATGACAACCTTTCTCCCCTCATTTAGAAAATTTTTAATTGTTTTAACAAGTTCTTCCGCCTTTGGATCCTCTTTTAACAAATTGAGCTCTTTCATATTCTCCATTAGCTCTTCAAAAAGGGTAATATCAGATTCAATATCCTCAAAAAATTGGCCTTTTAGTTTAAATTTATCAATCTCGTAAATCTTATGAAAACGAGAATTTGGCCTTTCTTCTTCAAGAAATTTCTTATATTCTTCAAGCTCTTCTAAAATTTTATCTTCATCTTCTTCACAAATTTTTTCCATAAGGGTTCTATCAAGGATAAACTTGCCAGTTTTTTTAGCAAAATTGAGGGCAACCTTGTAAACATTTCTAAAGTTTTCAAGGCTTTTATAAAAGGCACCAAAACTGCTTTCAAATCTTTTTACAAGAAGTCTTCTCATAAGGTCATAGAGGTTCTTCTGGTATAAAAAGATAAAAGGATCTTCTCCTTCTTTATTGAATTCTTCTATTTCTTCAAATAGGTCTCTTAAAAGGCCTTTTTCGTATAAAATAGGCAAGTAGATAGCTCCTTTAAATATTCCTCCTTCCCCAATAAGATAAAAAGCCTTTATAACCTTGTCATAAAATTTAAGCTGTTCAGAAGTTAACTCATAAAAAGCCTCTTTTGGGTTTTCTACCTCGGAGAATTCAATTTTTTCTCTATCCTGAAAATATTTAAGGTCTAAACGATTTCTCCTTATTACAACAGGCTCAAGAATGGCTCTAATTTCCCTTGCAATACTCTTAGCTCTCTGATTTATTTCTGCTATATCTTTAGAACTGAGAGATCTGAGTTTGGTTGAAAAGATTTTATTGTAATAGGATATAGCCTTTTTTCTTCGTTTCGGATCTGGTGAATTCCAGTATCTTTTAATATAAGCCAGGTATTTAAACTCATTTTCATAAGATCTAAAACGATCCTCAAGATTTTCGTCATAGACGATGGATGATTTTTTAGGGATGGTAAAAAGCTTAAGAAGAGCAAAAACGTCAGAGGGAGCATTATTGAATGGAGTTGCCGAAAGAAGTATAACCATTTTTCCTCTACAAATTTCTCTCAGGTAATGATAACTTTCTGTTCTTTCGTTTCTGAAGCGATGTGCTTCATCCACTATGACAACTTCAATCTCAGGGGTTCTTTTAACAAAATCCAGGGCTTCTTTAAGTTTACCAAGAGACCATACTTCCCAATCCCACAGTTTAAAATCTTCTAAATACTTTTCCCATCCTGAAGCTTTGTCACCTATAAGGTGAGGCGGGCAAATTATAATCCCTCTTTTACCAAGTGCCTTTGCGGTTAAACAGGCAATAATGGTTTTACCCAAACCAACCACATCTGCAAGGATACACCCTCCATGAGCCTGACAGATAGCAACTGCCTGAGAAACAGCTGAAAGCTGATAATCATAGGGTTTATATCCTTTATCCATCAAAAGGGCTTTTAAATCCTGAACTGGATAAAGTCCCTTTTGTAAATCTAAGTAAATTTTTAACAAGTATACATAGGCCTCAAAGGGTGTAATTTTTCGAAAAAAGGTTTCCTTTTCAAAAACTTGAATAATTTTTTGTATGTCTTCAGAGCTTAATTCAATGGCTTTTTCCCATAAATTGTCAAAATACTTTTCTGCATCCTCAAACCCGTAATCTTTTATTTCTACATTAAATTCGTCTTGAGATCTAAGACCTGCCTTGGTTAAATTACTGCTTCCTGTGATAAAAAGCCCAGGAAGAAGGACCTTTGCATTTTCGTCCATTTTGAAAATATAAAGTTTGGCATGATTTGGATCCTTTGTCTTTCTTATAATAAGTCTTTTTTCTAAAAGTAGGTTTTTAAAAAATTCAACCTGCTCGTAAACTTCGGGCTTATCAAGGTCTGCTGAAGTAAAAGCCTTTTTAAGAGATTGAAAAAATTCTTCCTTGACTTTATTAGGATTGAAATTTCTTAATTTTTTAGCTCCTTCATAAATTCCGTAAGTTCCCCTGTCAACATTTAAACCAACAAGGATCTTGAAAAAATTTTCTCTAAGTTTCCCCTCTTCATAAATCTCTTTTAAAGTTTCATATAAAACACCAAGTCCAGAAAAATAGAAAAAGCCTACCAAAAACTTTAGTTCGGAACTGTTTTTTATTAATTCCTTAAGCCGTCTTTCAAGATTCTTTTCTGAGGTATTTGTTATAAACATTGTAAGCCTCAGAATGTATATAAAGATATGTTTCTGTATTTGTCAAGTTTTTTTTTAGGCTGTCTGAAAAAGTCTAAAAGAACATCCAAATTTTGATTTCATAGAAGAATGATAAAAAATTAGATATAGCTCATAGTGACAAGAAAATTGAGTATAGATTTTTTTCTTCTTTTGTAATAATTCTAATTTTTTCTTCTCCATATCTTGCCCTCCTCCCCTCTTTTAGCTCTATAACTCTTTCAAAGTTTTTAAGTTTCTTCCTCTTATATCTCTGATTCATCTCACCAACTTTTTGCTCTTTTTTGTTTTTTAAAAATTTTTTCAATCATACTTTCAATTAGCATCTCCAACAAACACTCTTTTTTGTTTTCTTTTAAATAGTATGTGATGATTTTTTTAAACTTTCAATTTTTTTAATCCTCTCCCTTGTTAAAGGTATTAAAAGGTAAAAATTCATAACATAGTATGATTTTTGCCTTGCCTTCAGTTTTTCACCTTAATCTCAAACTGATTAATCTATTTTTTTTGATTTTGGTTTTTCAAAAGAATTTAAGTTTTTCTTAAAAAAATTTGGAACTTCTTTGTTTAGACTCAAAAGAAAAATTGTATCCCATCTAAAAATTTATACTTTTTCTGAACATTGTGTTCCTTTTTTATTTTTGCCGTTCTCCCTTTTCTTTGAAAAGGGTATGTAAATTTCCAAAAATTTTTCAGAAAATCCTTAATTCTTTTTCAAAGGGCTAAAGAAGCCATTCCGCTTTGGCATATCCATAAAGGATTAAAGCATAAAAAATGAAAATAAAAATTTTTTCGAAATCCCGTTTAGCGTGAAAATCCTCTGAAAGCTTTGAAAAATCTACTTTTGGGGATTTTGCTTGAAATGCGAGAGTGAAATTTGCACAGGGGAAAACTAAAAATGCAGAATTTTCTGAAATTCTTAAACATTTTGAGAAAAATGAAAGAAAATTCAGAAAGTCAATTTTACTTTTAGAAAAAAGAGAGCAACTGAAGTTCCAAAAATGTTTGAGATAATCCTTTTTTAGAGGGAAAATCTTTTTCAAAGAGGAGCAGTTGATGAAAAACTGCACTTTACTTCAATCTTTTCTACTATCTGCACATCTCCACAGATGAAAAGGGAGTTTTACCCCTGATGTAATTCTTTGAACTTTCTTTGTTTAACTCTTTTATGCTCTTTCACCTTTTAACCTACTTCTTCACCAGATTTTTGTTTAAACCTTTCCGTACTTTTTGCAAAATCCGGCTTACTCTGGCTTCACGGGCCACATGTTGCACTTCCTGCAGTTCTTCAGAAGACAAATCTTTCAGAAGTGCCTGAACCTGAAACAGATCCTTCAAACCACCTGCCTTGAGTTTCAAAGCAATTAAATATGGTTTAGAAAAGACCCTTAAAAGTGAAAAACCCGGAAAAAAGGGGCTTTTTGCAAGACCGGCCACTTCCCATTTATAGGAAGCAACAAGAAAATCGACAATTTCTCCCCGGAGCTTAATTCTGCAAAAGCTGTGTTTCAAGGGATCAAGAGGATCCCTGCAAAAATTAAATTTTCGGACAAGAACTTCCTTTTTTTCCCAAAACTCAAACAAACTGGAAGTGAAATTTTCGTAAGGTTCTCCATAGCACAGAAAGTCAATATCTCTGGTGCTCACTTCCACTCCATAAGCAGCAACACCAAAACTGCCTATCAAAGCAATTTTAAAATTCTCAATCTGATATTCTCTGACAAATTCCAAAAGTTCCTGTTCAATCGTCCTGAAAAGGTTCTCTATAAATTTCATAAGGTTCCTCTTCCTCTCCTTTGAACAGCTTGCGAATCTCTGCACACTTTTTACCGTTAAGCAGGCAAACTTCCAAACGATCCCAGATATCCATCTCCAGAAAGCTTGAAACTATTTCCTGTGCTCCCGGGTCTCCTCTTGTTGTTTTGGTTTTGAATTTTTCTTTTTTCATTTTTGCCTGTTTCTCAGGGCAACACCTTTAATTGAAAATTGTAAGACCTTTGAAAATTCTGTCAACCAATCAGTAATCCTCTCCCCACAGTTCATCAGATATGCCCAGAGTCTGTATTTCCTTTTTTTCTTCGGTTTAGGATAAATTTTGCGTCTAATACTCTTCTTTTTAAAGGAGAGAGACAGATGCACCCGAAGGGGGTTAATTATTTTGGAAGATCTTTTAAAATTAATTAGTGATAGCTGATAACCAAGGCTATCGGGTCCACTCACCCTACGGGTGATAGGGGTGACTGCCCAGAGCTTATGCCCGTGGAGGGCACCACCCAGCTCTTCCTGGGTTAGCCATAAGGTTGAAACCTGCTTTTGTTTTCTTTCGGGTTTAACGATAACAGATCCTTAAAACCAAGGGTTTTAAGGAGATTTAAAGCCTTTTAGGAAGCAAAAGGAAAAAAAATTTATAGTTCTAAAGTAGAACTTCTTTTTAAAAATTTAGTTCTATTATAGAACTAAATACTTGAAAAAATCAAAAATAGTTCTATAATAGAACTATGAGTGTAAAAGAACTGGTTTATTATCTGGAAGAAGTTCACGAAAGAATCAAGCTTTCTCTTCCTGAAAAACTGAGACCTCTTTACAAAGCCATAGAATTGAAAAACACGAGAGCGGTTTTAGTTTATGGCCAGAGGGGTGTTGGTAAAACAACTTTTTTGCTTTACCGTGCAAAGGAAAAACCTTTTCTTTACTTGTCTGCGGATCACCCTCTAATACTTGCCCATCCTTTATATGAGGTTGTTCGTGAAGTCTTTGCCAGGGGCTATGAAGGAGTAATTATTGATGAAGTCCATCATGCCAGAGATTGGAGTTTACATCTTAAAGCTTTGTATGACGATTATCCAGAACGATACATCTGGGCAAGTGGAAGTAGCAGTCTTCTTTTAAAAACAGGAATTGCTGATCTTTCACGAAGATTTATTCAGATAAAATTGCCCTTGATGTCCTTCAGAGAATATCTTTATTTAACCTCTAAGATATTAATTGATCCTGTAGATTTATTTAACATAAAAAAAGATGTTTTTGAGGTTGTTAAAAAAGTAAATATATTAAGAGCTTTTAGAGAGTATGTCAGCGCCGGCACAAGACCTATCTTTTTTGAGGGAGAGTACTGCAAAAGGATACAGGGTATAATTGAAAAAACAATTTTTTATGATGTGCCTTTCTTTTTACCCTCCATTCAGAGTAATCACTTAAGACTTATGCAAGCAGTTTTTGGATATTTAATCAGCTCTCCGGTTCCTACTATAAATGTAACCAAGCTTTGCAATGAGTGGCATGTTGGAAAAGAAAAACTGTATCAGCTTTTAAGCATAATGGAAGCTCTTGAGCTTTTAAGAATTGTGAGAAAGAAAGGTGATAAAAGTGTTTATTCCAAGGGAGCTAAAATGCTAATAAACGATCCTTCAGTTTATTACTGTTATAAAGGGAATTTAGGGTCAGCTCGGGAGGCTTTTGTTGTTTTCAGTCTTTCTGAAAGGTATGAAGTATATGCAAGTTCAAAAGAGGAAGAAGGCGACTATATTGTAAACGGAATAAAAATAGAGGTAGGAGGGAGAAAAAAAGAGCTGAAAGGTGCTGATTTTGTAATAGCGGATGATTTGGAAGTGCCAGTGAAAAACAGGCTTCCCATGTGGCTTCTGGGTTTTCTCTGGTAAACAACCCCCTTTTCCCACTTTGAAAGGACGCAGTTTTTTCTTTATATTTTGCATCCTTTCTCCAAAGATATTCTGAAGAAAACTTTTATGCCTAATTTCTTTTGCCAAAAGTTCTTCAAGTATTTCTTTTTTCTCAAAGCTTCCCTCCTGGTTAGTTTTCCCTAAATTCAACCCTTTTCTTTAAATCCATCTTTACCACCAATCCATACAAAAAATTTGTCATACTACCAAGTTTTATTGCTTGACACGATTTAAAACTTTTCTATAATACATTAAGACTTTGCTACAATTTTAAAGCTAATTTTTATGGAGTATCTTCCAAGAAAATTAGAAAAAGAGCTGGAAAAATGGATTAAAAGAGACGAAGTTATTCTTATAAAAGGCCCGAGGCAAAGCGGAAAGACCACTCTTTTAAAATATTTTCAAGAAAAATACGGTGGCACATATATTTCTTTAGAATTTGAAGATCTCTCGCAAGCCCTTATAAAAGATCCTTTGCTTTTCGGGAAAAGATATGTAGAGGGGAAGTTTCTATATATTGATGAAGCACAATATGTAAAGGACATAGGAAAATATATAAAAATTCTCCACGATCATTATAAAGGAAGGCTTAAAATCTTTGTCACAGGTTCCGGTTCTTTTGAAGTAAAGGAAAACCTCGGAAAATATCTTGTTGGGCGGGCTATCTATTTTGAACTTTTGCCGCTTACCTTTGAAGAGTTCTTACTGTGGAAAGACAGAAGCCTTTATGAGGTCTTTATTGAGTACTCCAAAGAATTTTTTAGATTCTTAACCTCTGATAAGTTAATTCAGAAAGATGTCATTTTTGAAATAGAATTTTTAAGATACTGGGAAGAATTTGTGCTATACGGAGGCTTTCCTGCCATTGTAAAAGAACATGATGAAAAGATAAAGATTCAACTTTTGAAAAATTTGTTGCAGACTTATATTGAAAAGGATATATTTTTCTTTTTAAATGTTAGAGAACTTGAGAAGTTCAGAAGCTTTTTAAAGTCTCTTTCCTTTCTTACAGGCTCACTTTTAGAGCTAAGCAGTCTTGCAAAGGAATTGAAAATGGATTACAGAACAGTTGTAAATTATCTTAATCTCCTTGTTCAAACCTATATAGTTGAGTCTATATCATCCTATCACAGAAATTTGCTAACCGAACTAAAAAAAGCAAGAAAATTATACTTTTTGGATAGCGGTTTAAGGAATGCCCTTTTAAACAACTTTTCCTCTTTTGATAACAGAACAGACAAAGGTGTAATTTTAGAAAATTTTGTTTTCAGTGAGTTCCGAAAGTTGGGGTTAGAAATAAAATTCTGGAGAACAGCCGCAAAGGCTGAAGTGGATTTTATCATCTTTTATGAAGGAAATCTCATCCCAGTTGAAGTTGAACTTACTCCTGAAATAACGAGAAGTTTTATCAGTTTTATAAAAAATTACTCTCCCGAGAGAGCAGCAATAATCAGCTTAAATTTGAGAAGAATATCTTCCAAAAAATTGAATCATACAAAAATATTTTTATTTCCCTGTTTTTATTTATAATTTCATTGGTAGTATAATAAATTTTGTGTACAAATTGGCGGTAAAGATGGATTTAAAGAAAGGGGTTAAATTTTAGGAAAACTAACCAGGAGGGCAAAAATGAGAGAAAACCTTTATGAACTTCTCAAAAAAATTATACAACATCCTGAGAAAAAAGAAATACTTGAAGAACTTTTGACAAAAGAAATTAGAAAAATGATTAAAATTTTTTTTGAAACCCTAATGTTAAAAAAGTAAAAAAATTTTTTATTAAGAAAATAATTTGAAAAAGATTTATGAAACTCTCAAAAAAGAGACTTAGGGCTCATTTTTAGCAATTTATGAGGAATTGGACTAAGTTTTTGAGAGATTTATTAAAGTGGTTAAAAGAAATGCAAAAGATGGATGAGATAAAGAGGCAGAGAGGAGCTGAGGTAGGTCCAGGATGAGCAAAATATAGAGAAGAAAAAAATTAGAATTATTATAAAAGAAGAAAAAATTTATATACAACTTTTTTTGACACTATGTGGGAAACACAAAATAATCTTGTAATGTTAGCTTTAGTCTGCGATCATTAAAACAAAAAATTCTGTAAAAAAATAATTTGATACTCAGGTGTATAAGTCCATATCTTTTTAGACTGAGTATTATTTTTTAAAAAATTTTCACAATACCATTTTTACGGTGGTTTGTTTTTAATCCAAAATGAGGTCCCCCCATTATACCATATCAAATACTCCATTAACCTTTTGTTAAATCTCTCTTTATATTCATTACCCTTAGGATTCCTTTGATAGTTAAAATAATACTCTATTCTCTCTTCCCTTGACAGAGGATCTCCATTTCCTTTTGTCACAATGCCTTGGGAATCAGGGCAAGTTTCAACACCTCCCCTCATGCAATCCCTTGAAAACCAGCGGCAGGTTTCAACTCCCCCCCTCATGCAATCCCTTGAGAACCAGGGCAGGTTTCAACGAGGTGTAAGATGAAAGAAAGATGGGTTTTTAAGGGAGTCGCAATCCCTTGAGAACCAGGGCAGGTTTCAACTTTGATGGTTTGGAAGCCTTAGAAGACATTGAAGAACTGTCGCAATCCCTTGAGAACCAGGGCAGGTTTCAACCAAAGTGGTTTGGATTGACTAAAGATGATTATTTTGGTCGCAATCCCTTGAGAACCAGGGCAGGTTTCAACATGAAAAAAATAGAAGGGAGGTGGGCTATGTTGTTAGGTCGCAATCCCTTGAGAACCAGGGCAGGTTTCAACCCTACCTACCTCAAATCCTTATTGTTTCTTACTTGTGTTTTATTTC
>DJWK01000016.1:419-5414 GCA_002441555.1 Thermodesulfobacteriaceae bacterium UBA6232 | reverse complement strand
GACCGGGGTGGACGCACCTCTGGTGGCCCGGTTGTTCCACCAGGAGCAGAGCCGGGTAGCCATGTGCGGACGGGATAACCGCTGAAAGCATCTAAGCGGGAAGCCCACCCCAAGATAAGGCCTCCCGAGGGTGGGGCAACCCACCCCCTGAAGGGCCCAGGGAGAACACCTGGTTGATAGGCCGGAGGTGGAAGCCCAGCAATGGGTGGAGCCTACCGGTACTAATCGCCCGTGCGGCTTGGCTGCAGTACCAGCTTAAATCCTTCAAAGGACCTCTCTATTCACTTGTTTAAAAATTTATAGATTTCCTCGGGTGCCCATACCGGAGGGGAAACACCCGTTCCCATTCCGAACACGGTCGTTAAGCCCTCCAGGGCCGATGGTACTGGGCGGTTACCCGCCTGGGAGAGTAGGTCGGTGCCCGGGGAATAAAATTTAGGCCCGAACCAGTGGTTCGGGCTTTTTTTATTTTGTAACTCATTAGATTTTTATATTCCAAGCTTTTCAAATTTGCAAATATTTTGAGGTTATTTTTAATCTTCGCAGGTTAAAGATCTTGAGACCAACACATAAATACTTAAATTGAAAAAACTCTTTTTCTTGTTAAAATTACATTTCTAATGAAGTCAGCCCTAAAACTAATATTTCTTTTTTTTCTAACCTTTCTTATATTTATTGGTATCTTGTTTTTCGTTCTTTTTCTATATCTTAAAATCTCCCTTCCAAGTATATCTAAACTTAAAAATTATCAACCGGTTCAAACAAATTTAATACTTGACCATAACGGAAGTATAATTGGGTATCTTGGTAAAGAAAGAAGAATTTTTGTTCCTTTAAAAAAGATTCCTCCCCATGTGGTTAAAGCCTTTATAGCTGCTGAAGATGCCAATTTCTATAAACACAAAGGAATAGATTTTTACAGCCTCCTTAGAGCTCTTTTTAAAAATATTATATCAGGAAAAATTGTTCAGGGAGGAAGCACCATTACTCAGCAAGTAGTAAAATCTTTAATCTTAAGTCCTGAAAGAACCCTCTCAAGAAAGATAAAAGAGATGGTGCTTGCCTGGCAAATTGAAAAAAATCTTACGAAGGATGAAATTTTAACAATATATCTTAATCATATCTATCTCGGTGAGGGTGCTTATGGTGTTGAAGCAGCTTCTCTTACCTATTTCAATAAACATGTTTGGGAACTTAATTTAAATGAGGCTGCAACTTTGGCTGGGCTTCCTCCTGGTCCAAGTAAATTCAACCCTATTAATAATCCCCAGGCAGCCCTTAATAGAAGAAATTATGTTCTTAGAAGAATGGCTGAGGTTGGATTCATTTCTTGGGAGGAAGCTCGCAAAATTATGGCTCAACCTTTGTTGGTCAATCCTAAAAATGTTAATATTCCTTGGTATGCTGCCTATTTTATTGATGTGGTAAAAGCTGAATTAGAAAAGATTTTGCCACCTGAGGCCCTTGAAAAAGGAGGATATAGAATTGTAACCACATTGGATTTAAATTGGCAAAAAAAGGGTTATGAGAATATGTTAAATTATTTTTTCCAGATATTTAAGAAGGATCCACCTGAATTTGCAGCAGTATGTATTTCTAACCAAGATGGTGGAGTAAGATTTCTTATAGGCGGGAAAAATTACATGGAATCCTCTTACAACAGAGCCATCCTTGGTAAACGACAGGCAGGGTCTGCCATAAAGCCTTTTATATGGGCAGAGGCCATTGAAACTGGAATACTGGATCCTAATGCCACCCTACCTGATGAACCCATTACTTTACCTGGGGCCAATGCAGGAGAGGATTGGAGTCCAGGAAATTATGATGGAAAATATATGGGGCTTTTAAGCCTTAAAGATGCGCTTGCCTATTCAAGAAATACCGTATCCGTAAGAATTGCTCTTTTATTGGGAATAGATAGATTAAAAGTGCTTTTTAACAGGATTGGTTTTAATTTTCCTTCATCACTAAACTATAGCGTTGCCCTTGGGACTTATGAAGTAAGCCCCTTTGAATTGACCCTTGCTTATACTGTATTTCCAACCCTTGGGAATATGTTAACCCCAAGATTTATAGAGACTATTTATGACCAAATTTACGGAGGAAAGGTAATATATCAAACACAACCTGAAAACAAACCTGTCTTTTCCTTAAGAACAGCCTCTGTTATGAATGAATTTCTTCAGGCTGTAGTTTTGTATGGAACTGGAAGGTGTGCCTCGGCCCTTGGTGTGCCAGCAGGAGGTAAAACGGGAACTACTCAGGAATACAAAGATGCTTGGTTTATTGGATTTACAGCGGATTATACCTGTGGAGTCTGGGTTGGCTATGATAAAGGAAAGACCCTTGGAAGGGGAGAGACTGGGGGTAGAATTGCCTGCCCTCTTTGGCTGAATCTTATGAAAGGAATCAATCATGAAGCTAAGCCTATTCCTGTATTTAAAGAAGAACCATCTCTTATGGATTTTTCTGAAAATATGACCCTTATTCAAAATCAGTAATATTTTCCTTGAGGCATGATTTAAATCCCTTGACGCAACAATAAATATCCTTTAAGATTGATAGTAGAAAAATTTTGAGGAGGTGAGTTATGGGTTTACAGAGAACCATAAGCACATATATACCTCAGGGAGTCTTTGTTGTTACCACTCAGGCAGATGGTAAAATTAACGGAATGACGGCTGCGTGGGTATCTCAAGTATCCTTTAAACCAAGGCTTCTTGCCGTAGCAATTGCACCTCAAAGATATACTTATGAGTTAATTGAAAAATCCAAGGTCTTTTGCATTAATGTGCTTTCTGAGGATCAGATTGAACTCGCCAAACATTTTGGTTTTCAAAGCGGAAGAAAGGTAAATAAATTTGAAACTGTGCCATATAAATTTGCGTTGAAGGGCTCTCCTGTGATTCTTTCAGCGGTGGCTTATTTTGAATGCGAAGTAACTCACATGTATGAAGCTGGGGATCATATTATTGTAGTAGGAGAGGTAGGAGACTACGAAGTTTTGAGACCTGATGCAAAACCTCTTATTTTCAGATGGGAAGATTATTTTGGAGGAGTTGAGGGATAATGGAAGAAGATAAGCTTCTGAGATTCCATGAAAAACTTAAAGATTTTCTTCAGAAATATTTAAATTTTTTGCTAAATATAGTGCTTTTTTTTGTCATAATTATTTTACTTGGTGCAGGATGGGTTTATTATCAAAAGAATAAAGAAAAACGGGCCTATCAAGCCTTTTTGGATTTAATTCATAAAAAGGCAAGTGTTAAGGAATTAAATGAATTTGTTAAAAAATACGGCTCAACCCAGGCAGGTTTACAGGCAAGTCTTCTTTTATGGGAAAATGCTGTCAAGTTCAATAATTTAAAAGAAATGGAAAATCAATTTAGTCAATTAAAGAAGGTTTATCCTCGGGAATTAAAGGAAAATTTATATTATGCTGAGGCCAAACTTTATGAAGACAAAGGCAATTTTGACAAAGCCAAAGAAATTTACAAAAAAATTGATAAAGACCCATTGAAAAAGGTCGTTCTCCTTGATCTTGCAAGAATTACTTCTAAAAGTGAGAAGGCAGAGGCTTTAAAGTATTTGGAAGAAATTACCAAAACCTTTGAAGATGGTCTTTTCAAAGGTTGGGCTTTTTATAAAATGCAAACTCTTAAGGGTGAAATATAATGCCCTTTTTGATTTTTAAAAAAATAGCTGAAGAACGCATTAGAGAAGCCATGGAAAGGGGAGAATTTAATGACCTTGAACTTAAAGGTAAACCCCTTGAACTTAAAGAAGACCCCTTTGTTCCAGAGGAATTAAAAATTGCCTATCGCATCTTAAAAAACGCCGGTTTTCTTCCAAAGGAAGTGGAATTGAGAAAAGAAATTGCAGAGCTTGAAGCTTATTTAGATGAGGAATACAGAGATGTCTATGCCAAAATTAGAAAACTGAGCACTCTTCTTTTTCATTTGAATCAAATTAGGTCAAAGCCTTTGCAGGTTGAAGATGAAGAGTATTATGCCAAAATTGTGGAAAAAATAAGATTATACAAAGGAAAAACTGAAGAAAAGGAAGAAAAAGAGCCTCCTAAAATAGATTTTGCTAAACTTCAAGTTTTGCTATCTGTTAAATCCTTTTATAGAAGAAGACGCTAATAAAAATTCAGTTTTCAAAGAGATTTTCTTTTATGTCTCTTAAACCAGAAGAATTTTATATGAAACTTGCTATAAGAGAGGCTTATAAAGGATTGGGGAAAACTTCGCCCAATCCGCCAGTGGGAGCAGTTGTAGTTCATCCTGATTCCGGGGAAGTAATAGCAAAGGGTTATCACAAGGCTTGGGGGAAGCCCCATGCCGAAAGAGAGGCTTTAAAAAAGGCAGGAGAGCTTGCAAAAGGGGCTTATCTTTATGTAACCCTTGAGCCCTGCTGTCATTACGGAAAAACTCCCCCCTGCACCGAGGCCATAATTGAAGCTGGTATAAAACGCGTGGTTTGCGGAATAAGAGATCCTAACCCCATTGCCTGCAACGGCTTAGAGGTTTTAAAGGAAAAGGGAATAGAGGTTAAAACAGGGGTTCTTGAAGAAAAAATAAAGTATTTAACCCGCTTTTTTCTTAGTAGGATTTTAAGGAAAAGGCCCTGGGTTATAGTGAAAGTAGCTCAAAGTCTTGACGGAAGAATTGCTGTATCAAGTGGGGATTCCAAATGGATTTCAGGAGAAAGAGCTCTTAAATTTGCCCATAAATTGAGGGCAATATCTGATGCTATTCTTGTAGGCAAAAATACTGTTTTAATAGATAATCCGGAGCTGACTGTGCGTTTGGTCAAAGGAAAAAATCCCTTAAGAATTGTTCTTGATACCAAGGCGGAGTTAAACCCCGATTTTAAAGTTTTTGAAGTTTCCAGAAATAAGAGAACCATTCTTTGTTGCGGAGAAGATGTTCCGGAAGAAAGGCTAAGTCCTTTTAGAAGAAAGGGGGTTGAAATCTGGAGGATGCCTTTAAA
>DJWK01000016.1:0-300 GCA_002441555.1 Thermodesulfobacteriaceae bacterium UBA6232 | reverse complement strand
TTACTGAAAGTGGCCATTCTCTTTTAAATACTCCCTTAGGAAATCTTTAAGCTTCTTTTCAAGCTCTTCCATAGGTATCTCTGAAGAAAAGACTTTATTAGCCCTTTTTTCTTTCTCTTTTAATGGAATTTGAAGTTTTGATAATTCCAAAAAGAGGTCAGGTCTTTTTAATCTTTTAATTCTTTCCATCTGGGTTTTTTCAGAACAGGTTATGACCCAAATTTCATCAAAGTATTTTTCCCAAGAGGCTTCAAAAAGAAGGGGGACCTCAACAAAACAGATTTTTTCTCCCCTTTCTTC
>DJWK01000038.1 GCA_002441555.1 Thermodesulfobacteriaceae bacterium UBA6232 | reverse complement strand
CTCCCTTGGGGAGCCAAATCACTAAACCAGGACCAATATCTTCTTCAATGGTGAAAAGTTCAAGTTCTCTTCCCAATTTGCGATGATCCCTCTTTTTTACCTCTTCCAGCCAGTTAAGATAGTTTTTAAGATCTTCCTCCTTAAAAAAGGCTGTTCCATAAATGCGCCAGAGCATGGGATTTTTTTCATTTCCCTTCCAGTAGGCACCAGATATAGATAAAAGTTTAAAAGCCTTAACCTGCCCCGTTGAAAGGAGATGGGGCCCCCTACAGAGATCAATAAATCCCCCTTGCGTATAAATACTTACTTTTGAATCAGGAAATTCCTCAATCAATTCCAATTTAAAATCTTCCTTGAGTTCTGAAAAAAGTTTTTGGGCTTCCTCCTTTGAAAGCTCTCTTCTTTCAAGGGATAGGTTTTTCTTTATGAGTTCTTTTATCTTTTTTTCGAGAGCCTTAAGATCCTCCTCGGTAAAGGAGCGTTCATAATAGATATCATAATAAAAACCATCTTCAATGGCAGGGCCGATTCCGAGTTTAGCTTCTGGGAATAATTCCTTTACTGCCTGAGCAAGGAGATGAGAGGCAGTATGTCTTAAAACTTCAAGGGACTCCTCTGAATCTGGATAAAGGGGCTCCAAAGTAATTTCTTCAAAGTTTTTAGGAAGAGGGGTATGCCAATCTATAATCTCTCCATTAAGTTTAAAGGCAACTGGAATTTCCTTTTTGGGATTTATTTTTTTTATTTCTGAAAGAAGTTCTTTAAGGGGTTTTCCAGGATCTAAATGGAAATCACCGAGGTCTTTTATATGAATCTTCAATTCTTTTTTAGAATCTCCCTTGGAATAATTTAAATGGTAGGCGCGGGCGGGATCGAACCGCCGACCTCTTGCGCGTCAAGCAAGCGCTCTCCCACTGAGCTACGCGCCTACTTTTAAACAATTTAAAAATAACCCAAAAACAAACCTTGTCAAGAGTCTGTATGAGTCCTGTGGATTCAAATTTAAAATGTCACCAGTTTTTACTAATTTAAAATGTCACATTTTTGGTATACTCCCTCAAAGGATATTTTGGGAGGAATCAATAAGGCAAGCATGTAAGGAGTTTTTAGATACATCAATGCCAACAAAGTAGGAGTAGGACATAGTAACATCTCCTTGTATAATTTTTTATTAAAACAGGGGGCCTGCTTCCCAATTCTCCAACTTGACGAGGGCTTAATAGCTCAACCAACTTATAATGGGTTAAGCAGGAAGACTTCAAACTCTATAAAGGACTTCTCAGACCAGGAGCTAAGGAGTTGCCCTGCCTTACTTTCTTTTTCATGGTTTTATTAAACCTCATATGTAAACAACCCTTTAGAGAATTAACATAACAAATTTTTCGTAGGAGGAGGAGCTAAGGTTAGGGAGGAGGGCAAGGTATAAATAAGAAAAAATTCATAAACAATTTTCTTGACACTATGACAACTTTTCATCGGCCTACCTTTCTAATCATCTTTTTTTTAAGGATTTTTATTAAAAAAGTAAAAAATTCTGGTTATAAATGAATTTCTTTAAAATTTTTACAGATTCCAAGAATCAGAGAACTATAATATACTCTGACTGTATTTCAGGGCTATGTTACACCATTAAAAATAAGTCTTACAATCCCAATCCTTTTATCAAGATGTAGGCGATAAGAAGGGCCCCAGTGATTCTTAAAATCCAGAGATACCAAGGACTCTCTTTGAGATAGGTCCAAACAAATCTTTTATAACGTTTCCAGAGGCTGGGTTTTTCATTCATTTTTTTATTACCTCATAAATTCCAGGAAGATGCCTGTATTTTTCTGCATAATCAAGGCCATATCCTACAAGAAAGCCCCTCTCCAGAATAAAGCCCACATAATCAATTTTAACTTCAACCTTTCTTCTTTCTCTTTTATCAATGAGGGCACAAATTTTTATACTTTCTGGCTTGTGAAGGGTAAGATGTTTTATTAAAAAATCAAGGGTAAGACCCGTATCCACAATATCTTCTACAATAACTACATTTTTGCCTTCAAGGGTAAGTTCCACATCTTTGGTAATCACTACTTCTCCAGAAGTTGCATCAGAATAACCGTAACTTTTGACTCTAACAAAATCAATTTCAAGCTCTTTTCTTTTTAAATTTCTTACAAGGTCTGCAAGAAAAATAAAGGCCCCTTTGAGAGTACCTATAATAACAAGGGGCTTTCCTTTAAAGTCTCTCTCAATAGTACTTGCAAGCTCTTTAACTTTTTTCTGTATTTCTTCAGGGGTAAAAATTTCTCTCAATTCTTCCATTTTTCCCTCACTAAATATCAAGTTCTCTATATTCAAGGGCATGCTCATATATAAATTCTCTTCTCGGTTCCACATTTTCACCCATTAAAATTGAAAACAGTTCATCAGCCTTTTCAGCATCCTGAATAGTTACTTTCTTAAGAACTCTTTTCTTGGGATCCATAGTGGTTTCCCAGAGCTGAGAAGGATTCATTTCTCCAAGACCTTTATATCTCTGAATATAAAGACCCTTTCTTCCCTCTTCTCTCAAATAATTTAATATTTCTGTAATATTTAAAAGAAAATTTGAAAAATTCCTTTTTTCATCCTTTATGCTTATTTCAAGATCAGCATCAATGAAATTTTTAAGAGTTTCAAAAATTTTTACTGCTTCTCTATAATCTTTCTCAAGAATGAGTTCTGGCCCTATTTTACAAAAGGCATAAACATCCCCTTCTGAATAAATATAAAACTCAAAATATTTTGGATTATAGGAGCTGCTTTTTATTTTAGAAATCTTAAAGCCAAGATCCTGCGCATCCTTTGAGAGTTGGTGAACCCTTTCTTCGTTTTCAAAATCTGTAAGGGTTTTAATATCTTCCTTAAGAAGGAGCAAAATAACTTTGGGAGGGTAATTCTTTTTCAATAGATTTATGAGATTTCTTTCAAGATGGGAAAGGGCTTGGAAAAATTTTAAAGGATCTTTAATTTCTTCAAAGACCTTGCCATTTTTGATAATTTTTACTCGAAGATTATTTACCATTCTTTTAAAGATAAAGCGATCAAGTTCATCATCATCTTTGATATAGGTCTCCTTTTTTCCATCAACTACTCTGTAAAGGGGGGGTTGAGCAATATAGAGCCAGCCTCTTTCAATGAGATCAGGCATCTGGCGATAAAAGAAAGTAAGAAGAAGAGTTCTTATGTGGGCTCCATCAATATCAGCATCTGTCATAAGTATAATTTTATGATATTTACATTTATCAGGATTGAAGGCATCAGGCCCAATCCCTGTTCCCAAACTGGCAATAAGACTCTTGATCTCTTCAGAGGAAAGCATCTTTTCAAAATTGGCTTTCTCCACATTAAGAATTTTTCCGCGAAGAGGAAGAATAGCCTGAAATTTTCTATCTCTTGCCTGTTTGGCAGACCCTCCTGCTGAATCTCCTTCCACAATAAAAAGCTCCCTTTTTTCAGGATCCTTTTCAGTGCAATCTGCAAGTTTTCCAGCAGTAATAAATTCTTCAATTTCACTTCTTTTCCTTACAAGTTCTCTTGCTTTTCTCGAGGCTTCTCTTGCTTTAGCCGCAGTTATTACCTTTTGGAGAATTTTTTTGGCCTCCCCTGGATTTTCTTCAAAAAATTTAAGCAAACCCTCGTAAACTATGGATTCCACAAGGGGTTTTACCTCGCTGTTCCCCAGTTTCATTTTGGTCTGTCCCTCAAATTGGGGATCAGGAACTTTAAGAGAGATAACCGCTGTTAATCCTTCTCTTACATCTTCTCCTTCAACTTTTATTTTGAATTGTTTAGGAAGCTTTTCTGATTCAAGATACCTGTTTATGGCTTTGGTAAGAGCTGTTCTAAAACCAATGACATGGGTTCCGCCTTCTTTGGTATGAATATTGTTTACATAACTATAAATATTCTCGGTAAATCCAGAATTATATTGAATGGCTACTTCAACAATCACATTATCTTTTTCACCGGAAAGATAAATAACCTTTGAATGAACGGGCTCTTTCTTTTGATTAAGTGCTTTTACCAGTTCAACAATACCACCTTTATAGTGAAATTTTTCACTATATCCGATTCTTTCGTCAACAAGATAAAATTTCACTTCAGGATTGAGAAAGGCAAGCTCCTTTATTCTTTTGGAAACTATTTCAAGATCAAATTCAAGATCTTTACCAAAAATTTGGGGGTCGGGTTTAAAGCAGACTTTAGTTCCTCTTTTTTTGGTTTCTCCAACAACTTTTACCGGGCCATCTGGAACTCCTTTTTTATAGCTCTGTTTGTATATTTTCCCATTGCGATAAACTTCTGCCACTAACCATTCAGAAAGGGCATTTACCACAGAAACTCCTACTCCGTGTAGGCCTCCTGATACCTTATAAGCCCCGTGATCAAATTTGGCCCCAGCATGAAGCCTTGTCATAACAAGTTCAAGGGCAGATACACCCTCTTCAGGATGAATGTCAACAGGGATGCCTCTTCCGTTATCCTCCACACAAGCAGAACCATCCTTTCTTAAGGTAACCTTGATTTCATTGGCATAACCAGCAAGTGCCTCATCAATGGCATTGTCAAGAACCTCCCACAAAAGATGATGAAAGCCATTTATATCCGTTGAGCCAATATACATGGCGGGTCTGACTCTAACACCTTCAAGGCCTGATAAGACCTTAATATCCTGAGCTTCATATTTTTCCATAGAACCGCTCACCTCAAGAAAAAATTTTTATTGGATATTTAAATCACCATGGGCATAAGAAGATAAAGGAAACCTTCGTCCCTGTAGCCTGTTATAAGACAGGGAGATCTTTCGTCATTCAATTTTATCTCTATTTCTTCGGATTTCATATGCTCAAGAGCAGAAATAAGATATTCAGCGTTAAAGGTAACAGAAAGGGGACTTCCCTGGTATTCTCCTCTGAGCTTAATTTCAGCTTTACCTGCCTCAGATTCAGGTGAAGAAAGAAGCAATTCATTGGAAGAAAAATCAATTTTTATAGGCTTGAACTTTTCGGTTATTAGAACTGTGGCTCTATCAAGGGCATTTAAAAAGAGCTTTCTATCAATTTTTAAAATATTTTGAAATTCCTGAGGAATAACTGCTCTGTAGTCAGGGAAGGTGCCCTCAAGGGTTCTGCTGAAGAAAAAGCCATCACTAAAGAATAGCACGGCATAGTTATTAACAAAGCCAAATTTTACTACCAGCTCATCTTCTGCAAGTTCAGAGATCATATCAGCTCCTTTTCTTCCCACAATGAAACCTTCAGAAAGATTAGAATCTTCAATGCCAGGCACATCTCTATCAAGAAGGGCAAGCCTGTGACCATCTGAAGCAACAGCCCTTAATTTCCCCTCTTCTTTTAAAGGTTCAAAATAAACGCCTCCCAAAACAAATCTTGCCTCCTCTTTTGAGGCACAAAAAATAGTTTTATCTATAAGTTCTGCTAAGACCTTACCAGGAATATCAAGAAGATTTTCCTCAACAAACTCCGGAAGGCTTGGAAACTCTTCACTGTCTGTAATAGCAAGTTCGAATTTGCTATTCTCTTCTTCATCCTTTATAACAAGCCTTGTATCTTCCTTTTGAAGAATAATCTCATCTTCATCCATGGCTTTAATAACTTCATAAAATTTTCGGCAGGGAACACATATTGAAAGGGGATCCCCTTCTACGGTTGCCGAAATCTTACCTTTAAAACCCTGTTCCAGATCAGTGGTGGTTATGTATAAAAGGCCCTTTTCAGGCTCAAAGGAAAGAAGTGCCATTGAAAGAACCGCCATGGAAGCTTTTTTATCAGCAACTCCATCTGCTCTTTTTAGGAGCTTTTCAAGGCGGTTTTTATCAATTTTGGCAAGCATAGGACCTCCTCTGAAGGAATTTTTTCAAAATTATAGCACAAATTTTGAAGAAGTCATTAAAAATTTAGCCTTTTTTAGAGATATTACTTGTTAGTAGGGGATTGTAAGGTAAAATAAATCCTATGGAAAAAATTGCTTTAAAAGTTGAAGGGATGACCTGTGTTAATTGTGCCAAAGCCATAGAGGTATCTTTACAAAGACTAAAGGGAGTTAAAAAAGTTGAAGTTTCCTTTGAAC
The DNA here is from genome assembly GCA_002441555.1 of Thermodesulfobacteriaceae bacterium UBA6232. Taxonomy (GTDB): domain Bacteria; phylum Desulfobacterota; class Thermodesulfobacteria; order Thermodesulfobacteriales; family Thermodesulfobacteriaceae; genus Caldimicrobium. The sequence goes on along the minus strand of DJWK01000038.1, from coordinate 52,031 downwards.
TGGGAAGGGTCTGGGTTGAATTTGAGGGAGAATTTTTAAGTCTTGAAGAAATAAAAAAAGTTATTGAAAGCCTCGGTTATAAAGTAGCTTCTCACAAAAAAAAGAGGGATTACCAAAGGGAAATTCTTATTTTTTCTTTTGTTTCAAGTTTTATAATCATGGGGCTTATGTTTTATCATCACCCCTATAGCCTGTGGATTCAGGCCTTGCTAAGTCTTTCGGTGCAAATAATTGGAGGTTCAAAATTTTATAAAGGGGCTATCTCTGGCATTAAAGCCCGCATTGGGAATATGGACCTACTTGTTGCTCTTGGTACTACAGCTGCCCTTATCTACAGTATTCTTTCAGCCCTAAAACTTCTTCCAGGAGAGCCCTTTTTTGAGACCAATGCTTTTCTTATCTCCTTTGTGCGCCTCGGAAAATATATTGAGGAAAGAACCAAAAATAGAGCTTTGAATCTCCTTAAGGAACTTTTTGCACTTCAGACTGCAAAGGTTAGACTTCTAACCCCTCAAGGAGAAAAAGAAGTCTCTATAAATGATGTTCTTCCTGGAGATATAATTATTTTAAAAACCGGAGATCTCGTTCCCCTTGATTGTGAAGTCCTTGAAGGAACCCTTGAAGTTGATGAATCCCTTGTTACAGGAGAGAGTATTCCCGTTGTGAAAAAACCTTCAGATTCTCTAATTTCTGGTTCCCTTGTGGTAAACGGTTACTGTAAAGCAAAAATTAAGGCCCTTTTTGAAAAAAGCTATGTTTCCATGCTAATTGATCTTGTGGGAGAGGCCTTAAAACAAAAACCTAAAATTCAAAGGATTGCTGATATTGTTTCTCATTATTTCGTTCAGGTGATAATACTTCTTTCCGTCGGAGTTTTTTTCTTCTGGATGTATAAAACTGGGGATATGGCTTTGAGTTTCAATTTTTCTCTTGCGGTATTGGTGATTTCTTGTCCTTGTGCCTTCGGTCTTGCCGTTCCCCTTGCCATATCTGTTGGCCTTGTAAGAGCCTATAGAAGAGGCCTTCTTGTTAAGGATCCTACCTCCTTTGAAAAGGCTCATCTTATAAAGGCTCTCATTCTTGATAAAACAGGCACTCTAACTGTTGGAAAACCAAAGATAGTTAGTTATAAAGAGTATGAAAAGGGAACCTTAGCTATAGCTTACGGCCTTGCCAAAACTTCAAGACATCCTTACTCTCAGGCCATCGTTGAGTATGCAGAGAAATTTAATATTAAACCCGTAGAGTTTAAAGATTGCAGAGAAGAGCCAGGAAAAGGGGTTTTTTGTGGTGAGTATTTTCTTGGAAGATCCAAAGAAGGTGAATTCATAGTTCTTAGAAGAGGTGAAAAAATACTTGCAGAGTTTTTGGCTGAGGATGAAATAAGGCCTGAAGCCAAGGAAATTATTGATTCTCTTAAGTCCATAGGAATTGAAATTGTTCTTGCAACAGGTGATACCTATGAAAGGGCCAAAAAGGTTGCCGATTGCCTTGGTATTACAAAAATTTATGCCGGGGTTAAGCCAGAAGACAAATTAAAAATTGTTGAGGATTTACAGCAAAAGGGACTTAAAGTTGCCATGGTGGGAGACGGGATAAATGACGCTCCAGCCCTTGCAAAGGCAGATTTATCCTTTGTTATGGCTGAGGGTGTTGATCTCTCAAAAAGGGTAGGGGAAGTAGTATTACTCTCTGGATTAAAGGGAATTAGGGTCTTTTTTGAAATAGCTCAGTTTTTAAAAAAGAGAATCTGGCAGAACCTTTTCTGGGCCTTTATTTACAATCTAGTAGGCATTCCCATTGCAGGAGGGCTTCTTTATTCTAAAGGAATTGTGCTGAAGCCTGAAATGGCAGGACTTATGATGGCTTTTTCTTCAGTAAGCGTAGTTCTCAATTCTATAAGAAAATAAAACTTGTAAAAATTTTTAATTGAGTTAAATTTTAAAAAAAACAAGGAAGGGCTTATGGAAGAGGAATTAAAAATTAGGATTCTTGGAGATCCTGTTTTAAGAGAGAAAGCCCAGCCTGTAACAGAAATAAACGGTGAACTTCGGGATTTCATTGGAAAAATGGCAGAGATGATGTATAAAGTTAAGGGGCTTGGTCTTGCAGCCAATCAGGTGGGGGTTGCCAAACGTTTTTTTATTATGGATATTTCCCAGAAAGAAGGAAAGCCCCTTCTTGAGGTTTATATTAATCCAGAAATTATTGAGGCAGAAGGCATAACGGAATATGAAGAAGGTTGCCTCAGCATTCCAGGTTATTATGCCAAGGTGGAAAGATATGCTAAGTTATTCATAAAGGCCTATGATATTGAAGGAAAGCCCTTTGAAAGGGAACTTACAGGGCTTCATGCCATTGCTTTCCAGCATGAGTATGACCATCTTGAGGGAATCCTTTTTATTGATAAACTTTCTCCTTTGAAGAAAGAACTCTTTAAAAAATGGTGGAAGAAAAATGCTCCTTCTAAGAAATAATTCTCACCCTTTTTATTTCTTTGGCCTTACCCTCGGAATTTAATTCAAGATAAACTCCTTCGAGTTTGTAAGGAGGTGAAGTTTCTACTTCAAGTCTTCTTCCCACAAGGGTGGTATATAATTCAAAGGCCTGAGAAATTTTCATGCCGATTACACTCTCAAGGCTTCCGCACATTCCCACATCGGTAATGTAGGCAGTTCCGTGGGTAAGAATTCTTTCATCGGAGGTTTGGACATGGGTATGAGTTCCAAGAACTGCAGAGACTATTCCGTCAAGAAAATATCCCAGGGCAATTTTTTCAGAGGTAGCCTCAGCATGAAAATCTACAAGAATATATGGAGTCTCTCTTTGAAGCTCCTCTGCAATTTTTTTTCCCACTAAAAAGGGATTTTCAAGGGGTCTCATAAAAATTCTTCCTTCAAGATTAATAACAGCAAGTTTATGGGATTCTTTGGTAATTATAGACCAGCCCTTACCAGGAGCCCCTGGGCCATAATTAGCAGGTCTTATCACTTTTTCAGTTTTCTGTAAATAGGGCATAAACTCCCTTTTCCAGACATGATTCCCTGTGGTAAGTAAATCAATACCGTAGGAGAAAAGTTCTTCAGCTATCTTCTCTGTAAGTCCGTAGCCTCCTGCAGCATTCTCGGCATTGGCTATTACAAAATCAGGTTTGTATTCTTTTATAAGTTCGGGAAGCTTTTCTTTAACAACCTTTCTACCCGCAGATCCAACAATGTCACCCAAAAAAAGAATCTTCATTTTTTACCCCTTATTTGGCATATTCAATAGCCCTTGTTTCTCTTAAAACGGTCACTTTTATTATACCTGGATAGGTGAGTTCTTTTTCTATTTTCTGGGCAATTTCTCTTGCAAGAAGATAAGCCTTTTCATCGGAGACAAGTTTACTATTAACAATTACTCTCACTTCTCTTCCAGCCTGAATGGCATAGGCCTTTTCCACTCCCTCAAAGGATGAAGCCAACTCTTCAAGCTCTTTAATTCTTTTCAGATAAGCCTCAAGTAATTCTCTTCTTGCCCCTGGTCTTGCACCAGATAGAGCGTCAGAAACCTGAAGAAGAATCCCAAGAACGGTGGTAATGGGCACATCCTCATGATGGGAAGCAATGGCATTGACAATTTCTTCATCCTCACCATATTTTCTTGCAATTTCAGCACCTATTAAGGCGTGAGGTCCTTCCTGTTCATAACTTGTTGCCTTACCAATATCATGAAGTAAAGCTGCCCTTTTTGCTTTTTTAGGATCAAGGCCAAGTTCTGCCGCAAGGGCAGAACAGATAATGGCTGTTTCAATGGAGTGTTGAAGCACATTTTGGCTATAACTTGTTCTGAATTTGAGCTTCCCAAGAAGTTTTATGAGTTCATGGTGAACCCCATAGATCCCCAGTTCAAAACAAGTTTTCTCTCCGATTTCAAAAACATGCTGCTCCATTTCCTCTTCCACCTGTTTAACCACCTCTTCAATTCTTGTAGGATGAATCCTTCCGTCAGCAACCAGTCTTTCCAAGGCAATTCTTGCAATTTCCCTTCTATAGGGATCGTGACAGGAAAGAACCACCACTTCAGGGGTATCATCAATGAGAAGATCAACCCCTGTTAAAGTTTCAAAGGTTCTTATATTTCTTCCCTCTCTTCCAATGATTCTTCCCTTCATTTCTTCATTAGGAAGTTGAACTACTGAGACGGTTTTTTCAGTAACAAAGGGAATAGCTGCTTTTGCAGTGGCATAGGCAATGATTTCTTGGGCCTTTCTTTTGGATTCTTCTTTGATTTCATTTTCAATCTTCATAATAACTTTGGCCTTTTCTTCGACCATTTCTTCTTCAATTTTTTTCATAAAAAGTTCCCGGGCCTCTTTTTCTGTCAGCCCGGAAATTTTTTCAAGTTCTTCTTTGGCGTGTTTTACAAGAATTTCAAGTTCTTCCCTTTCTTTCTCAAGTTTTACTTTTAAATCTTCAATTTCTGAAAGTTTTTTCTCAAGATGCTCTTCTTTTCTTGCAAATTCAAGTTCCCTTTTGGCAAGATGTTCTTCCTTTTGTTGAATTCTTTCTTCCCTTACAGAGAGTTCTTTTAATCTGTGAGAAAATTCCCTTTCAAGTTCTTCTTTTTTCTTTAAAAGTTCCCTTTTGATTTCCTGATCTGCTTCTTTGAGTTTCTCAAGGGCTTCCTTTTCAGCTTTAAGAAGAATTTCCTTTGATTTTTCTTCTGCTGATAAAATTATCATTTCGGCCTTTTCTTTGGCGCGAGATAGGATTTCTTCAGCCTCTTTTTCTGCAGAAAGTTTTAAAGCCCTTTCTCTTTTTTTCTGTAAATAATAAAAACCTCCTGCGAGTATTAAGCCGATAATCAAACCCAGTAGCAGGGTTAGTATATGATACATAGGACCTCCCCCTAAAAAATATTTGGAAGGGAGGGGAAAAGAGGATTTAGAAAAGGATCCCCGAGGTGCCGTGGCAGAGTGCCTGCTCCAAGCTCTCTTTTTCAAAACTTTTGAGGAGGGGGCTGGTAAGCCCTTTTTCCATTGCAAAGGACCCCAGCTCCACCTTACCTCTAACTCTTTTGGTGTTAGCTTGGCAGGTCATTTCTCTACTCACGGACACCCCAGGATAGAGGATTGATTTTTTAAAAAGTTTTCAACCTTTACAATCTGGCCCTTAAGCAGGGCTTCTAATTTTTCCTTTTCTTTTTTGGTTTGAATATAATCGTAAGCTACCTGCATAAGAAGCCAGATTGCAAGCTTGTAAGTAGGCACCTTCTTGTAACTCTCAATTTCCTGTTTCTTACTTTCCAGATAATTTAACACCTCTTTTATTTCCTCTTCCGGAAGCTCGCTCCGGAAGGTAAAACATTGACCCAAAAATTCAAAGGTTACCTCACGGGCCATTTAAACCTCAAATCTCAGAAAGCTTTTGTATTAAACCACCTATTTTTTCTTTTAAAATCCTCTTTTCCTCCTCCCTCCTTTCTATTTCCTCTTTTAATTTTCTATTTTCTTCTGTTTTTTCGTTAAGTTGATTTATAAGTTCTTCCTTTTCCCTTCTCAATTGCAAAATTGTATCAATAAGAGAATCTATTTTACTTTCAAGCTCTCTAACCTCTTCAAAGGCCATTTATTTTCCCCCATAGATTTTTCCTTTAAATAAAATCCTTTTTTAATTTTTTGCAAGAGGAAAAATTCCCCTTGACAAAATTAGATCGAATGCTACTTTTAAGGAAAACTTGAAAGGGAGGGATTTTCTTTGGCCGGAATTAAAGTGAGAGATGGAGAATCCTTTGAACAGGCTTTAAAAAGATTTAAAAGGCTTGTGGAAAAAACCAAAATTCTTTCAGAGGTAAAAAAGAGGGAATTTTACGAAAAGCCAGGAGTGAGAAGAAGAAAAAAAATGCAAGCTGCCCGCAAAAAACTCCTTAAAAAACTCAAAAAAATCCAACAAAAATTACAGGATTAGTTCAAATTTTTTAAGTGTCTAAGGATTATACCTATTTAGACTGGGAACCACTAAAGCAAAAGTTATTTCCCTATTTAAAAACAGAGAAGGCCAAGGAAGACCTTAAAAAGTTAGAGCCTTTCTTTGATTTAGAAAAGGCAGAACTTTTTAAGGAAAAATCCTATTTTGTTTGGCAGGAAATTGAGAGGGGGAAAAAATTAGAACTCCCAGGGCTCCCCTCTATTGAAGAAATTTTTCAAAAAGCCTCAAAAAGAGGTTTTTTCCTTGTAAAAGAAATTTCTAACATTGCCTTATGGATTGAAACTGCTCAATCTTTAAAGGAAATTTTAGAGAATTCTCCTTTTTCTGAAATTAAAAATTATCTCCCAGAACTTGAGATCCTGCTTCAAAAGATCAAAGAAATTTTTGATCTTGAACGCGGAGAGATTCGTGACAGAGCAAGTTATCAGCTTTTTCTTATTCGGAAAAAGAGAAGGGAACTTGAAGAAGAGTTAATTTCAAAAATTGAAAGGCTTAAAGAGTTTTACTGGAAAAAGGGATATCTTCAAGAGGACATCTATCTTCAAAAAGAGGGAAGATATGTTCTTCCTGTAAAACCAGAATTTAAAAATAGAGTAAGGGGTGCCCTAAGAGGGCTTTCTCAGAGTGGAGCAACCGTTTTCATAGAACCTTTAAGTATTATTGAGCTTACCAATGAACTTGAGGAAATTCTCTGGAGGGAAGAAAGGGAGATTTTAAGGATTTTAAAGGAGATCTCAGGAGAGATATTTCTTATTGAAGGTGAAATAAAAAGAGTCGAAAAAATTATTGCAGACCTTGATCTGACCATTGCCAAGGTATTGATAGGAAGGATTTATAGAGGAATTTTTCCTGAGATTGTTAAAGAGGGTGAACTTCTTCTTGAGGAAGCCTTTCATCCCCTATTATTCTTCAGATCCCTTGAAAAGCAAACCCCCTTACCTGTTAAAAACAACTATCATCTTAAAAAAGCCCTTCTTATTACTGGGCCAAATCTTGGTGGGAAAACGGTTACCCTTAAAACCATAGGGATTTCAGTTATTATGGCCCTTAACGGGTTTTTAATTCCGGCAAAAAGGGCAGTGATTCCCTTTTTTTCAAAAATTCTTGTTGATCTCGGAGATGAACAAGATCTTTGGGAGGGAGAATCTTCCTTTTCATCACATTTAAAAAATTTGAAAAGAATTCTCGAACAATCAGATAAACAAACTTTGGTCCTTTTAGACGAGCCTGGAAGAGGGACTAATCCTGAAGAGGGGGGAGCACTGATCTGGGCTATTATTGAAAGATTACTTGATAAAGGGGCTAAAGTGGTTTTAACCACCCATTCACATCTACTAAAAAGTCTTTCTTCTTTAAGACAGGAATTTCAATATGCCAAGGTTGATTTTGATAGAAAAAATTTTGTCCCAACCTATAGACTAATTTATGGGTATCTTGGAGATTCCCATGCCTTTGATCTTGCCAAAAAAATCGGTTTGGGAGAGGAGATTCTAAAAAGGGCTAAAGATTTTCTTCAAAATAAAAAGTTTTATGATTTGGAAGAGAAATATGCCAAAGAAATTGAAACCTTAGAAAAACTCAAAAAAAACCTGAAAGAAAAATTTGAGGAACTTGAAAAAGAAAGACAAAATCTTTTAAAAGAAAAGGAAGAACTTAAAAATAAAGTTAATGAAGAGATAAGGATTTGGCAAAAAAAATTGCAAGAAGAATTTCAGAGATTTCTTGATTCCCTTCCGAAAGAGGTTTCCCGTAAAAAAACTCTTGAGAAATTTCAAAAATTTATGGAAAAATGCACTCCCTCTACTTTTCAGGAGACCTTTAAGGAAGGAGACAGGGTTTATGTGCAATCCTTTAACCGAGAAGGAATTATTTTGAAACTACGAGACAAAAAAGCAGAAATTCTTTCTGGAAATATTAAAATTGAGGTTCCCATTACCGATTTGAAGTTTATTAAACAAACTTTTTATGAAATTCCTAAAAGGAAAGAGATTTTAAGAGAAGGAGAAGGCTTTCATAATTCAAAAGAAACACTTAATCTTTTAGGTGAAGATGTAGAGTCTGCTATTAATTTACTTGAAAGAAAGATAAATGATTGTTTTATGAAAGGAAAAAGGGTTCTTTTAGTTATCCATGGGCACGGGACTGGAAAGCTCCGTTCTTCAGTAAGAGAGTATCTCAAAGAGCATCCTCTTGTTGAAGGTATGGAAGAGGCTTCTCCAGAGGAGGGTGGGAGCGGAGCTACTAAGGTATTTCTTGCAAGAAAAAGTTAAAATAAAGGATTCAAAGCCTTGACCTTTTTAAATACTGTGTTAGAAACAATTTCTAAATAATTTTAATTCCCATGAATACCGATCTCTTTGAGGAAATCAAAAATCGATACGAAATAGTAAGCTTTATCTCTCAATTTGTAAAGCTTAAAAAGGTAGGAAGAAACTATGTAGGGCTTTGCCCTTTTCACAGCGAAAGGACTCCATCCTTTACAGTAAGCCCTGAAAAACAAATATTTAAATGTTTTGGTTGCGGAGCCGCTGGTGATGTGGTGACTTTTTACATGAAATATAGGGGGCTTGAGTTTAAGGAGGCTCTACTTGAACTTGCTGAAAGGGCTGGAATTAAAATTGATAAGAAATATTTTTCAGCCAAGAAAACAGAAAGGGATCTTATTGAGTTAAATTTTAAAGTGGCAAAACTTTATCAACACTTTCTGTGGAATCACCCCTCAGGAGAAAAGGCTAGAACTTATTTGAGGGAGAGAGGGATAAGTAGAGAAACAGCTGAGCAATTTTTCCTTGGATATGCCCCTTCTGAGGGGAGAGTTCTTGCAAGTTTATTGAGGGCTCAAAATCTTTCCCTTGAAATGGCTGTTGAAGCAGGGCTATTAAAAAGAGGTGAAGATGGGTCATATTTGGATCTTTTTAGAGATCGCTTGATTTTTCCCATTTTTAATGAAAGGGGAGAATGTGTTGGTTTTGGAGGAAGAACCCTTGATCTTCAGGGTGAACCGAAATATCTTAATTCACCTGAAAGTAAGGTCTTCAAAAAAAGTGAAATTCTTTATGGATTATTTCAAAGTAAGGAAAGCATAAAAACGGAAGGTGTAGTTTTTCTTGTTGAGGGTTATTTTGATTATTTGTCCCTCTGGGAGAAGGGGATAAAAAATGTGGCTGCTACCTGTGGAACTGCCTTAACGGAAAATCATTTAAAAAAGCTAAAACCTTTTGCAGAGGAATGGTATATTTTGTATGATGGAGATGAAGCGGGACGCAAAGCCGCTTTAAGGGCAATCTCCTTAATTGTAAAGGAAGGATTCTTACCCAAGGTTGTCCTTCTACCTGAGGGTGAAGATCCTGATTCCTTTGCAAGAAAATATAAAGGTAATAATTTAGTTGAAGAATTGAAAAAAAATTCCCTTTCATCCGCTAAGTTTATATGGGAATTTTATAAAGAGGAATATTTAAAATCTCCGAGCAAGGTCTTTCGTGAGGTTATTGAGCTTCTAAAGGGTATCTCTGACCCTTTGCTTTTGAGAGATATTTCCCGGGACCTTTCTTTTTATTTCAATGTTAGTGAAACGGAAATTGAGCGAAAACTTAAAGGAGAAATAAAAGAAAATATTTCTCCTTGTTCTGTTGATGAAACTGATAGAGAAGAATGTTATATGAGAATTATTGCACAATATCTTGTTAATTATCCAGAAGATTTTCCTCTTTTACAGAAAGCAGGGCTTAATCAATTGATTGATGAAAATTCAGAAAAACCCTATCACAGGCTTATAAAAAAATTTATGGAAATGAAACAAGAAGAATTATCCCTTTTAGAAGTGGTTGATCCTTATCTTCAGGAAATTTTAAGTGATTTACTTTTTTGTCCTCCTTTTGAAAATAAAGAAGAGGTTCTTAGAGACATTATTCGTTTTATCGGAACAGAGATAAAGAAAAGGGAAATCAGAAAACTTGTAGAAAATTTAAAGACCATTGAAAAATCCGGAAAAAAAGAAGATATTGAAAGTTATTTATATAAGCTAAAAGGGACCCTTAATAGCAAAGAATTTTTTTAGAGGAGGTGAGCATGAACCTCCCCAATAAAAAGGGATGTCTTTTTGATGAAGAATTTTTAATGGAGGAATATGATGAAACCTTTTTAGAGGAAGAAGATACTAAACAGTTTAAAACAGAAGATTCTTTAAGAATATATCTAAATGAAGTTTTCAATCATAAACTTTTAACACGAGAAGATGAGGTTCGCATAGGAAGAACTATTGAAGAAAATGAAAGGGTTATTTTAAGAGAATGCTTGAAATATATAACCCAGGTAATGAAGTTTTACAGTCTTTTAAGAAAGGTGGAAAAAGAAAATAAACTTTCAAAATATTTCAAAGATTATGAAATTCTTGAAAGAAATAAAGACAAAAAGACAGAGTGGCTTCAAAATTTGAAGGTTTGTTTGTTGAAATTAATAGAAGATGAAGAGGGGAATAAAATTAATAAAGAAAAGACAGTTGAGGAAATTTTTGAACTTATATATGAAGTAAGACCAACTAAAGAGCTTCTTGATGAATTAAGTTGCGAGATTCTTGAAACCAAAAAATTGATGGATGAATTTATATGTTTAAAAACCAAATTTTCTCAAAATTTTAAAGATTTTAAGATTGATTTTGAAAAGCTTTTAAGTTTAAACGGAAAAAAAGGAAGAGAAAAAAAATATTTACAAATACAGAGGGAAATTGAAAGTAATGGAACCCTAAGGCAGTTATTTTTTGAGGGAGAAAGACTTAAAAAGAAGCTTGATTTGATTTTGGATTACTTTGGAGAGGATTTGCAGAAACTTAAAAATTCGGCAGAAAAAATTGAGACAGCCTTTAAAAATATAAAAAAAGCCAAAGAGGAATTAGTTAATTCCAATTTAAGATTAATAATCTCTATTGCAAGAAAATATGCTCCCAAAGGGGCACTGTTATCAGATTTAATACAGGAAGGTAATATAGGGCTGCTTAAAGCAGTTGAAAAGTTTGATTATAGAAAGGGCTTTAAGTTTTCAACCTATGCCACTTGGTGGATAAGGCAGAATATCAGTAGATATCTTGCAGAAAACACAAGGACAATAAGAGTTCCGGTGCATATAATTGAGGCTATTTATAAAATTAGCAAAATAGTCTATACTAAGTTTTACCAGGAATATGGAAGGGAACCCACTTTGGAAGAGCTTTCTAAGGAAACAGGTTTGTCTGTGGAAAGATTAAATTATATTTTTAAAGTCATGAAACAGCCCATATCTTTAGAAAGCACAGTTGGTGAGGATGAGGATACCACTCTTAAAGATTTTATTGAAGACAATAGTATATTAAAACCTGAAGAGGTAACTTTTAATTTGGCTTTATCAGAAAAAATAAGAGAACTTTTGAAAACCCTTTCAGCCCGAGAAGAAAAAATTATAAGGCTGAGATTCGGAATTGGTGAAAAAGAAGCCTGTACCTTAGAAGAGGTTGGAAAGAAATTTGGAATTACTAAAGAGAGGATTAGACAGATTGAAGGTCATGCCTTAAGGAAATTGAAGCACCCCAATCGGTTAAAGCTTCTTAAAAACTTTCTTTATTATGGTTCTTGATAAAGGGTTTGAAAAAAATTTAATCCATCTTCTTCAAAGGGAGTTCCCTTTAGTTTCAAGGCCTTTTAAAGTAATTGCTGAAAGACTCGACACAGAAGAAGAAAAAATTATTGAAATTTTAAAAAGATGGCAGGAAGAGGGGAAACTCCGTCAAATCTCAGCCATATTTAATCCTTCCTCCTTTGGCCATAGCTCCTCCCTTTTTGCCTTTAAAGTTTCTGAAAAGAATTTAAACGCAGCAATAGAGGTTATTAATTCACATCCTGGGGTGAGTCATAATTATTTGAGAAATCACGAGTATAACCTCTGGTTTACCTTAGTTGTTCCACCTGGTAAAGAACTTTTAGAGGAGGCAAAAAAACTTTTTATGGAGAGTAAGGCAGAAGATTATCTTTATCTCCCCATTTTAAAGGTTTTTAAAATAGCAGCTATTTTCCATATCGAAGAGAAAGAAGAAGATGAAGACCTAGATGAAGGAAACAGTGAAAATGTAAAAACAAAAATAAATTTTAACTTCACAGAGCGGGATAAGGAATTTGTTAGAATTCTTCAGGCACCTCTTCCAATTATTTCTGAACCCTTTAAAGAGCTTGCAAGACTGCTTTCCTGCAGTGAAGAAGATATTTTTCAATGGCTTTATACCATGAAGGAAAAAGGTGCCTTAAGAAGATATGCTGGACTTTTTAAACATCAAAAACTTGGTTTTAAAAAGAACATCATGGTTGCTTGGAAGGTGCCTGATGAAAGAATAGAGGATGTGGGGAAGGCCCTTGCAAGATATCCCTTTATAACACATTGCTATTTGAGAAAATCTTATCCTCACTGGTCTTATAATATCTATACCATGTGTCATTTCAAAGAAAAAGAAAGAATTGAGGAAATAGCAGAAGAAATTAATGTAAGAAATTACATCTCCCTTGAAACTCTCAAAGAGTTAAAAAAAATAAGGCTTAAACTTTTTTATAATTAAGCCTTTAAATACTGATAGATATATTGAAAAGATATATAAAGAAGAATCACAGTTAAAATCAGGCGAATCAATTTTTGAGGAAATTTCTTTTGAAATCTTGCTCCGAAATAAAGACCGACTGCTCCGCCAAGCCCGAAAAGAAAGCCGAGCAAAAAGTCAGGCCCATTTCCACCAAGGGTATAAATTATTACTCCAAGTATAGAAGTAAGAAAGGTTGCAAAAAGAGTTGCTCCAGCAAAGATGTAAGGCGGAAGATGAAAAAAGGCAAGTAAAATAGGAGCAATCACAGCACCTCCTCCTATCCCATAAATTCCTCCTACGATTCCTATAACAAAGGAAATAATAATTAAAAGAGGAGTGCTTAAGCTGTAAATCCTTCCGCCATATTCAAAAATAAGGTTACGAAAATTAAAGGTATGGGTTGTAGGAGCCTCAGGGGAAAAAGAAAGATCCCTTGGGGGAAATAGAAGATCATAGAAGAGTTTTGCTCCAATAAAAAGAAGGACCATTCCCACAAGAAGTTTGAAATTTTTAACATTTTGAAAAAGAGAAATTCTTAAAAAATAACCAATAACTACCCCTGGGAAAGTGCCAAGGGTAATGAGAAGGGTTAAAGGAAAGTAAAAACGTTTTTCTCTCCAGTATCTGTAAACTCCGCTTGGAATAGCAACTACATTGTAGAGATGATTGGTGGCGCTAACCGAGGGTGATGTAAAACCAAGCACACTTAATTGAAAGGGAAGAAGCAAAAAGGCTCCACTTACTCCACCTGTTGCACAAAAAAAGGATAAAATTAAGGAAAAAAGAGGCGGTAAAAAAATATAGGTTTTAATTTTGGCAACAGGAAATTCAACAAGTAAAAAATCAAACATGGCTTTTTCACCTCAGACTTTGATATCTTCTGTAACAATCCTCATACCAAGGGGCATTTTTTGGACCGATTTCCAAAGCTTTTTTATAATTTTCAAGGGCTTTTGCATAATTTTGGAGATTTTCATAGTTTCTTCCGCAATAGTAATAGGTAGAGCCTTCAAAGGGAATAAGGGCTTTAGCCCTTTCGAGATAGTCAAGAGAGGCTTTCCAGTTTTTTAAAGCAAATTCAGAAAGACCAGCAAGATAATAACCAGAAAATAGCTTTGGATTATATTTCAAGGCTGAAAGGGCATATTCTTTAGCAGAAGAATAGTCTTTGGTTCTGATTTTTAACTTAGATAAATAAATAAGGGCTGAAACATTTTTGGGATAAAGCTCTAAAGCACTAAGAAAGTGCCTTTCTGCCCTTTCATAATCTTTTTCTTTTAGGGCCTCTTTTCCTTTTTTGACCTCTTCAAAGGAGGGCTGAGTTTTTTTAAGGGTTGCCAAAAGCTCTTCAAAGCCTGAAGAGGTTTTTATAAATGTACCTGAGGGTTTAATCTTTTTAAGCTTCTCTTTCCATTCTCTAATTCTTGTTTCAGGAAGAGGATGGGTAGAAAGCCACTCAGGGGGCCTTGATTTTTCCATGGCCTTAAAGCGCTCAAAGACCTTGAGCATTCCCTCAGGGGAATAACCTGATTTCAAAAGAAGTATAAAACCTGCCTCGTCAGCCTCTTTTTCTTGGTCCCTGCTGAATTTAAGGGTTAACAATCCTGCAGAAATCTGGGCTAATTTAAAAAGAAGTTCTCCGCTTAAATTTTGGGGTAAAAAAAGGGAACCCACCTGTAAGAGTAAATTCAAGGCAAGCTGTTTTTCAACAAAGCGAGCATGATGTCTTCTTTCTATGTGACCAATTTCATGGGCAAGGATTCCTGCAAGTTCACTCTCACTTTCAAGGGTAAGGACAATTCCTCTGGTTATAACAACAGGCCCACCTGGTAAAGCAAAGGCATTGATAATATCTGAATTAACCAAGTAAAATTGATAGGGCATTTTTCTGTTGGCATTTTGGGCAATTCTATTTCCCAGTCTTTGGAGATAGGTTTGCACTTCCTCTTCAGGATATAATCCTTCAAATTCATCAATAGAGGCAGGAAGGTAAAGCTTTCCGAGTTCTATTTCTTTTTCCTGAGGAAGAAGGGTAAAATAACCGTTATTTTGAGTGCAGGAAGGCAAAATGAATATAAATAAAACCAAAATGAGAAGCTTTTTAAGATAGACTTTCATAAAAAAGAATTTTAATACTAATCAGGTAAAAAGAAAAGGATGAAATTAAAACATAGTGTCAAGAAAATTGTGTATGGATTTTTTCTTCTTTTGTAATAATTCTAATTTTTTCTTCTCCATATCTTGCCCTCCTCCCCTCCCTCTTTCTCTACTACCCCGCCCCTCCTAAATTTTAAGTAAGTCCCGTCAACATATAATAAAGGTTTTCTCTCATTTTTGCCCTAAATTCAACCCTTTTCTTAAAATCCATCTTTACCGCCAATCCATACACAAAATTTATAATACTACCCATTAAAAAAATTTAGAATTTACAAAAGGGTGTATTTTGAAAAAAATTTTTGAAATCTTAAAAGAAATGGTTATGTTTAAATAAAATTTTCGATTTTTTCGGGTTAAATTTGATTGCTTAAAATTTTTTAAGGCTCTTGACAAATAAAATTTATGATATATTTTATAGCCCGTTCTTAAGAGGACTAATTTTTCAGGAGGTGGGAGAAATGAAAAACACAGAAAAAATGGAATTCGGATTTGGACAGCACCTTATTCTTGATGGCTATGGAGCTAATCGGGAAAAATTAATGGATCTTGATTTTATTTATAATTTCTTGAACAAATATCCTGAAGATATAGAAATGACTAAAATTATGCCTCCTTACGTTTTTAAATATTATGCTCCCAATCCTGAAGATTGGGGGATTTCTGGCTTTGTAATTATTGCTGAAAGTCACATAAGCATTCATACCTTCCCTGAGAAGCTTTATCTCAGCGTAGATATTTTTTCTTGCAAGCCCTTCAATGTAGATAAAGCTATTCAGGATATCACTGAAATGTTTGAAATAAAGAAAAGCGAAATAAGGCTTCTTGACAGAGGCCTTGAATTTCCCCGCTCTATAAGAGCGGTTGAAAATTTCATTCGCTTAGAAAGGAAAAATATTCTCTTTTAAAAATGAAAATTTCCTTTCTTGGGCTACCTGACCATCCTAAGGCTCAGGTAGCCCTAATTCCTATTCCCTTTGAACTCACGACAACTTGGTTAAAGGGTACAAAGGAAGCTCCTCTTGAGATTCTCAAAGTAAGTCCAAATTTGGAATTCTTTGATGAAGAAACAAAAACTTCTCCACAGGAAGATATCGGGTTTTTTACCTATCCCTTAGAGGAGTTCCCTCTTAATATCAAAGGGGCTTTAAAGAGGGTTGAAGAGTTAACAGAGGATGCCATAAAAAGGGGCTTTTTTCCGATTTTGCTTGGAGGAGAGCATACACTTACCTTTGGAGCAGTAAAGGCCCTTAAGAGATATTACTCCGACCTTAAAATACTTCATTTTGATGCCCACCTTGACTTCAGAAAGGATTATCTTGGTGAAGAATTCAATCATGCCACAGTTATAAGAAAGATCTATGAACTTTCCCTTCCCATTTTAAGTGTTGGAATTAGAGCGATTTCTAAGGAAGAATTTGAAGAGGCTGAAAAATCAAATATTCAGGTTATCTTTGCCTTTGAGGTTTTTAACTCCTTTGAAAGGGTTTTAAAGCGTTTAGAAGATTTTATTGAGGAGGGGTCCATCTATCTTACCTTGGATATGGATGCCCTTGATCCAAGCCTTGCTCCTGGGGTTGGGACCCCTGAACCAGGGGGTCTTCTCTGGTATCAACTTCTTGAGATTTTAAAAAGGGTTTCCCAGGCAAAGGTTGTTGGGATGGATATAGTTGAAACAAGACCCATTCCAGGTTATCCTTTTACTGAATTTTTGGCAGCAAAGATTATATACAAATTTTCAGCCTATCTTGCTTATTATAAGGGTAGAAACCTTAAATGAGCTTCAAACACAGACTTGCTAAACTTCTTTTTGAGGCAGCTCTTTTAAAAAGGATAGAGCGCACAGGCTATTATTATCTCGGAACTGGTAAAGAGAATGTAGCCTCTCACTCCTTTGGAGTGGTTTTTTGCACCTATCTTTTATGTAAAATTTATCAGGGAAAGGTCAATGAAGATAAGGCCATAAAGATGGCCCTTCTTCACGATTTTCTTGAGGCAAGAACTGGAGATTTTAATGCCGTAAATAAGCTTTATAATAAGGCTGATGAAATGAGAGCTTTAAAAGAGGCGTTCTCAGGCCTTCCCTTTGAAGAAGAAGTGCTTAAATTATTTGAAGAATATAGAAAAAATGAAACTTTAGAGGCTAAAATTGTTCATGATGCAGACACCCTTGACCTTATGGTTCAACTTAAAGAGCAGAAGGATCTCAATAATCCCTTTGCAGAGCGCTGGTTATCTTATGCCAAAAGACGGCTTATCCTTGATGAGTCCAAAAAATTGGCTGAAGCCCTTTTAGAGACAGAGTGGTGTTCCTGGTGGTTAGAAAGACTTCTCCAAGAAAGAAATGAAAAAGAGACCTGAGGACTGTGTTCACTGCGGAAAATGCATAGCGTCCTGTCCAAGCTATCGATATTTTTTACAAGAAAGCTACAGCCCAAGAGGAAGAAATTTAATACTCACAAAAGATTTAAATTCTCAGGCCCTTGATTTTTGCCTGTTCTGTGAAAACTGTAAAAGCCTTTGCCCCCAAGGACTCAATTTTCCCGAGTTTTATCTTCAAAAAATTTTTCAAGATAAGGGTTATTCTTTACCAACCCTTTCAGATTCTTTAAATTTACTTCATCTTCATCCAGAGGGTAAAAGGTTATATAAAAAGTTTGATCCTTCATCCTTTGAAAATTACAGAGAAGGAGATTTCTATATTTATCTTTCCTGCGGTCTAAAACATCTTTATCCTGAAGCCCTTTTTGTTTTTCTGGAAAAAGTGAAATCTTTGAGAATCAAGCCACAGATTCCTTTAAATCAGGATTGTTGCGGAATAATTTATCTTTCCATAAGAAGTAAAGAAGCCTTAAAAAAACTTGCTTTAAACAAGCTCAACCTATTTAAAGAAGATAAACCGGTTGTTACCTTTTGTGCCACCTGCTACTGGCTGTTTAAAAGAATTTATCCCCTTCTTTTTGAGGAAGAAGCTGACTTTAAAGCCCTTTCTGAAAGAACCTATTTTATACTTGATTTTTTAACAAATTTTTTAAATCTTGAGCCTTTTTTTGAAGAGGATAGCGAGATTTTGTATCATCTTCCCTGTCATTTAAAAAATAACTTGACTTTTGACGAAAGGTCATTAAATAAAATATTAAAGAATCTTTCCTTTACCTGTTGCGGATCTGCCAAGGTTACCCTTTGGCTTAGAGGGTTTCAAAAGGGGTATTCTAAATTCTGGAAAAAAGAGCTTATTGGAAAGAAAGTTCTTGCTACAGCCTGCACGGGATGTTATTTAAATTTCGGTTTTCAGGTAAGAAGGCCTCCAGAGATAAAACACTGGATAGAATTTCTTAAATGAAAAAATATCCTTCCTACCTTGAACTTCTTGAAAAAGGAGAGCTTGAGAAAAGAATTGAGGCTCTCTATGAAAGAATGAGCCCCTGTCGCCTCTGTCCTCATGAATGCAAAGTTGATAGATTAAAGGGAGAGAAGGGATTTTGCAGAGTTGGAGCAAAACCCATAGTTTCAAGTTATGGTCCTCATTTTGGAGAGGAGAGGCCCCTTGTTGGCACTAATGGTTCAGGGGCCATTTTTTTTACCTGCTGTAATATGGCTTGTGTTTATTGCCAGAATTGGGAAATAAGTCACCTGGGAGAAGGAGATGAAATCACTGTGGAAGATCTTGCCAAAATTATGCTTATTCTTCAGGTTTGGGGCTGTCATAATATTAATCTGGTAACTCCTACTCATCAAATTGCCTTTATTGTTGAGGCTATTAAGATTGCCGCTGAAAAGGGGTTAAATCTTCCCATTGTCTATAATTGCGGTGGATATGAATCAGTGGAAACCCTAAAACTTCTTGACGGAATTATTGATATATATATGCCAGATATAAAATACATGGATGAAAGGGTGGCTTTAAAACTTTCCAAGGTTAAAAATTACCCTAAGGTGGTAAAAGAAGCGGTAAAGGAAATGCATTGTCAGGTGGGAGATTTAGTGATTGAAAAGGGAATTGCTAAAAGAGGACTAATAATCAGACATCTTGTTTTACCAGGAGATCTTTCTCAGACTGAAGAAGTAATCAAATTTGTGGCAGAGGAGATTTCCAAAAATACTTATTTTAATCTTATGGATCAGTACAGACCCTGCGGAGAGGCCTGGAAATATCCTCCCCTTGATAGAATGATTACTAAAGAAGAATGGAACAGAGCCTTGCAATTGGCATACAAGTATGAGCTTAAAAGGCTTGACGATAGAAGGGCCAGATTCTGGGAGTAAAATTTTTGCCATTGGTGATATTCACGGGTGTTTGTTTGCTCTTGAGGCCCTTCTTGAGAATCTTCCCATCAAATGGGGAAGGGATTATTTAATTTTTCTTGGTGACTATATTGACCGGGGGCCTGATTCAAGAAAGGTTTTAGAACTGATTATGGAGTTAAAAAAAGACTTTCCAGAAAGGGTCTTTCCTCTAAAAGGGAATCATGAATGGATGTTTGAGAGATTCCTTTCAGGCCTTGATGTGGAAGTTTTTTTATATAACGGTGGTTCTCAAACCTTAAAGAATTATTTTGAGGAGGGTAAATTAAATATCCCTGAAGAACATATGCATTTTATAAAAGAATTGCCTCTTTTTTTGGAGATGGATAACTATTTTTTTGTGCATGCAGGTATCAATCCTCAAAAAACTCTTAAAGATCAGACGGAAGAGGATTTACTCTGGATAAGACAGAGTTTTTATTTTTATGAGGGGAAATTTTTCAAAAAAATCATTTTTGGACACACCCCCTTCCCAGAGGTCCTTCATCTTGAGGATAGAATTGGAATTGATACAGGATGTGTCTATGGCGGAAAATTAACAGCTATTGAGTTGCCTGAGGAAAAAATATACCAAATTGAATGCAGGAGGTAAAAAGTGAGCGAGGAAAGAAGGAAACTTTCCTGGAGAGAAATTGACAAACTAAAGGATTCAAGCGGGCTTGCTAAACTTAGAAGAAAACTTGAAAAGGGCGAAAGAACTCCTTTAAAAGAGGACAAAAAAGCTAAAGAAAGATATCTTAAGGAACTTGAAAAACTCTTTTCAGGGAAGGGAAACGGAGAAAAAGAGGATTTTTTAAATAAACTTCATCAATCTACAGGAAAAAGGGATTTTCAGAAATTACTTTTGGAATTTTATAAAAAATTTGGCCTTCCTGATTCTGCAAGAGATCTTATCCTTTTTCTTGATGCGGAAAGTAAAGAAATTTTGTATCAAACCCTTGAGAAGATAAAAGAAAGATTTTCAGAGTTTAATCTTTCGGAAAAACAGGGAATCTTTGCCAAATTAAAGGCCCTGCAACTTTCCACAAAGGATGAGGCTTTAGCTTATAAAACTGAAAAACTTCTAAAGGAACTTTCCTTTTAGTAATGAGAGATCTTCTCGATGATTTTCTCCTTTATTTGTCCTCTTTGAAGAACTATTCCCTCAATACTCTTAAATCCTACTCCATCGATATTGCAGATTTCCTTGAGTTTTTAAGAAAAAAACACTTAAGCCTTTCTGATATATCCTATTCCCTTGTAATGGCTTATCTTTCTGATCTTAAAGAAAGGGGGTTTAATCCCTTTTCAATAGCAAGAAGACTTTCCAGCTTAAGAAATTTTTTAATTTTTTTAAAAGAAAGGGGGTTGATTGAACTTGATTTTTTTGATCTTCTTGAAAGCCCAAAACTTCCTAAAAGACTTCCCAAGGTTTTAACCCTTGAGGAGGTTGAAAAACTTCTTAAGGCTCCGGATTTATCAAATCCTCTCGGATACAGGGATAGAACCATGCTTGAGCTTCTATATGCCACAGGGCTTAGGGTTTCTGAATTGGTTAATCTTAAACTGGGTAATATCAATTTAAATCTGGGGATTTTAAGAATAATTGGAAAAGGGGAAAAAGAAAGAATAGTTCCCATTGGGGAGGTGGCCCTTGAATATCTTGAAAACTATCTTGAGAATATAAGACCAAAATTTGTAAAAGCAAAAAGCAAAGATTTTGTTTTTTTAAATAGAAGGGGAGGGCCTCTAACAAGGCAGCGCTTCTGGCAAATTATAAAGAACTATGCAAAAGCAGCTGGAATTGATTTATCAAAAATTTCACCGCATGTTTTGAGGCATTCCTTTGCTACCCATCTTCTTGAGGGAGGAGCCGATTTAAGGGCCCTTCAAATGATGCTCGGTCATAGCAGCCTTCTTACTACCCAGATTTATACCCATCTTGATATTAAAAAACTTAAAGAGGCTTATGAGAAATTTCACCCAAGGGCTGGGTCTTGATCACACGGAAAATTCCCTTCCAAGAAGTAAAAAGATTTTTAGCCCTTCCAGAGGAAGCTTTAAAATTTCTTGAATTTGTAAGAAATCTTTCCAGAGAAAAAGGAAATTTTCTTTATCTTGCAGGAGGCCCTGTAAGGGATTTTTTGCTAAATAAACCTGTTAAAGACCTTGACCTTGTCCTTGAGGGAAATTGGGAAGAGCTTCTTAAAGAAATTTTTGAAAATTGTAAAGCCACCTTATTATTTAAATCTCCCTTTTTGACCTATAAGATTAAACTTAGTGAAAATTTTACCATTGATCTTGTTACTGCAAGAAAGGAGAGCTATCCCGAACCAGCTCGTTTACCTGTAATTGAGCCATCAAATTTTAAAGAAGATGTTTTTAGAAGGGACTTCACTGTTAATGCCCTAATTTACGGTTTAACCCCTCCTTATGAAGAAACTCTTATTGATTTGGTGAAGGGCTTTCAAGACCTTCAAGAAGGATTGATAAGGCCTCTTCATGTTAAGTCCTTTATAGATGATCCCACAAGGGTGCTTCGGGGAATACGCTACAAGGTGCGTTTGAGATTTGAATTTGCAGAAGAATTTTATTCCGCCCTTTACGAGGCTGAAAAAGCATCTTCTTTTAAGAAACTTTCCCCTTCAAGACTTGCAAATGAACTTTTGCTTTTTTTCTATAAAGAAAGATTTGAGGACCTTCCATTATTAATTGAAGAAATTTGCAAACTCAGGCTATTTGAAAAGTTTGGCCTCATTTTAAGAAAAATCTCTACAGAGGATTATGAAATATTAAGTTTAGCCAGAGGAGAGCTTCAGAAAAGGGATCTTGAAAAATTTTTTTTGCTCTTTCTAATTGATATTAATGTGGAAAATCTTGAAAGACTTGGTTTTCAAGAAAGAGAAAAAATGTCTATTTTGCAGTTTTGGGAGAGGGTATGTAATAATGAAAGATTTTTAAAACTTGATATACCAGAGAAAGTGGAGGTTCTTGAGAAATTGCCGCCTTATCTTATTTTCAGACTTTGTCTTGAGAAAATTTACATGCCTTTTATTTTAAAATTTTTAAAAGAGCTTCGTTACATAAAGCCGGAGTTAAGTGGTAAAGATCTCCTTTCTATGGGAATAAAGGAGGGAGAAAAAATTGGGAAAATCTTAAAAGAAATAAGGAAAAAGAAAATTATGGGAGAGCTCAAAAATAAAGAGGAAGAAATTTCTTTTGTTAAAACCTTGATTTTTCAAGGTTTTTAATTTAAACTAATCCATATTTAGCTTAAGAGAGGTTTCGCATGGAAGAGTTTCAAAAACTCCTTGATGAGTATTTTTCTCGGACTGAAAGGGTTTATCAAGCAGGGGAAAAGGTTAAGGGTGTAATAGTTCACATGGATGACAAAAATGCCTATTTAGATATTGGGACCAAAAAAGAGGCTATCCTTCCCCTTGAGGAACTCAAAGATTTTGAAGGAAATCTTTTTTTTAAAAAGGGAGATGAAGTTTCAGTTCTTATAGTTAAGAAACTTTCAGGAGATGCCTCTTATCTCCTATCTTTAAAAAAGCTTTTAGAAGAAAAAATAAAAGAGGAGTTAAAAGAGGCTTATGAAAAGGAGATCCCTATCAAAGTAAGGTTACTAAAACTAATTAAAGGCGGTTACGAAGTTATTTATAAAGGTATTTTAAAAGGTTTTTTACCAGGTTCACAATATCAGGGTTCAGAAGAAATGGATATTCCTGTGCTTATTCTTAAATTTGACCAAAGCTCTTTTGTAGTATCTCAAAGGGCTTATCTTGAAAGAGAAAGGGAGTTCAAATTAAAAGAACTTGAAAGGCTTATTGAAAGGGAAGGAATTCTTGAAGGGATGGTTAAAAAAGAGGTAAAAGGAGGGTATCTTGTAGAATTTGAAGGAGTTCTTACAGGATATTTACCTTTTTCCGAACTTACCAGAAAAAGAGTTTCTTCCTATGAAGGTTTTCTTACAGAAGGTGAAAACATTAAGGTTAAAGTTATTCAATGGAATCCGCAGACCAAAAAACTGAGGGTCAGCCTCAAAGCTTTAGAACCTGATCCCTGGGAAGAGGCCTCATTCAAATATGCGGTTGATCAAAGGGTAAGAGGAAGGGTAATAAAAGTTGCAAATTTTGGTGCATTTATAGAAATTGAACCGGGTCTTGAAGGTCTTTTACCAGCAAGTGAAATTTCCTGGAAAAGGGGGCTTAAACCAAAGGATGTTCTTTCTGAAGGGGATATAGTCGAAGTAGTGATAAATGAATTTGATGCCAAAGAAAAAAGAATGATTCTTAGTTTAAAAAGGCTTGAAGAAAATCCCTGGGAAAGGCTAGCAAAAGAGCTAAAGATTGGAGATACAATAGAGGGAAAGGTTAAAGCCATAATCTCTTTTGGATTGTTTGTTGAGGTTTTAGAGGGAGTTGATGGATTTGTACCTAAATCTCAGGTTGATTGGGAAAGAGTTGAAGATTTAAGTCAGCTTTATAAAGTGGGAGATGAGGTAAAGGCTAAAATAATTGAGTTTGATCCAGAGAAGAAAAAACTTCTTTTAAGTATTAAAGAACTCATCCCTCATCCCTGGGAGGAACTTGCAAGCAAAATAAAAGTTGGCGATATCCTTGAGGGAGTTATTATAGGAGAAGCTAAAGGACAGGGTTATTTTGTAAGAATTTCAAGAGGAGTCACGGGCTTTATGCCTTTAAAAGAGGTATGGGTAGAAGGGGGAAAACCTAAAATTTTAAAGGAAGGGGAAACCCTAAAAGGGAAGGTTATACTATTTGATCCTCAAAGGAGAAGACTTTGGCTTTCAGAGAGAGCTTATTATAAAGAGAAGGAAGAAAAGGAACTTTCAGCTTTGAAAGAAAATTACAAGGGTTCCCCAAAAAAACTTAAAGATATTTTAAAGTTAGATTCGGAAAAAATAAGTGAGTAAAAGCCCATGAAAAGGCCTTGGCTGGTTTATGGTCTTGCCTTTATAGGTGGTATCGTTCTTTTTTTTATTTTTCTCAGTTTTTTTCTGTCTCTTCTTTTCTATTTTTTAGGAGAAAGGATACCTCATGGCCCTAAAATTGGGGTTCTTGAAGTAAAAGGAGTAATTCTTGAAAGTTCTGAGTATCTTAAATCCATAGAGGAGTTAAAAGAAAGAAAAGATATAAAAGCGGTGGTTTTAAGAATTGATTCTCCAGGGGGGTCTGTTGGTGCTGTTCAGGAGATATATGAAGAATTGAAAGAACTGAGAAAAGTGAAACCCCTTGTTGTATCTATGGGAGGAGTTGCTGCTTCAGGCGGTCTTTATATTGCTCTATCAGGACAAAAAATTTTTGCCAATCCCGGAACAATTACAGGTAGTATTGGGGTTATGATTCAGCTTCCCAATTTGGAAAAGTTAATGGAAAAACTCGGGATTTCAGCAGAGGTTATAAAAAGTGGGCCCTATAAGGATACAGGATCAGCCTTTAGAGGCCTTACCTCCGAAGAGAAAAAGTATCTTCAGGAAAAGGTTTTGCTTCTTCATAATCAATTTGTAAAGGCTATTGCTGACTCAAGAAATATACCTCTTGAGAAGGTAAAGGAGTTTGCTAATGGGAAGATTTATACAGGAGAAGAGGCTTTAAAACTAAAGCTTGTTGATGAACTCGGGAATTTTTATAGAGCCCTTGATGAGGCAAAAAGGCTTGCAGGCATAAAAGAGGCCCCCCTTATTTTTTATCCCAGAAAAAAAAGTTATTTGGAACGATTTTTTGAGGAGAAATTATCTTTGAAAACCGTAAAAATTTATGATCCTTTAAATATCAATGCCCTTTATCTCCATCAATACTAAAGATGACCAAAAGAGAGCTTTGTGAAAAATTGAGGCTTCGCTTTCCTGATTTGGAAAAAAAGGACTGTCAATTCCTTGTGGATAACTTTTTTGAAATCCTTGCTGAATCATTAAAAAAAGGAGAAAAAATAGAACTTAGAGGCTTTGGCGTTTTTGAAATTTCAAAGGCAAGGTCCTACTTTTTTATAAATCCCAAAAATTCTCAAAAATACTATCTTCAAGGGAAAATAAGAGCTCTTTTCCATATGGGAAAGGAATTTAAAGAAAGGTTAAATACCCCTTTTCTTGCAGGAATGGATCTTGGAACACAGACCTTTAGATTAATTCTTGGAAAGAAATTTAAAGGAGAGATCCTTTTTTTGAAAAGTTATAGAGAGAATGTAAGGCTTGGTGAGGGGTTAGTGGATGGCGGAAAGATTACAGAAATTGCTTTAAAAAGGGCTAAAGAGGCTTTAAGGAGTTTTAGGAAAATAATGGATAACTTCGGAGTATCTGATTATTATGCCATCGGAACAGCTGTTTTTAGAAAGGCCGAAAATGCCAAAGATGTTCTTTCTGAAATAAAAAAAGAAACAGGTATTTCCATAGAGGTTGTTTCTCCTGAAAGGGAAGCAGAACTTACCCTTGATGGGATTCTTTATGGGCTTAAAAAATCAGACCACAATTTAAAGAATTTTTTGATTGTAGATGTGGGAGGTGGCTCAACAGAATTTATTTATATGGAAAATGAAAGGCCTATTTATATAAAGAGCTTAGATATTGGAGCCGTTACTTTAAAGGAAACCTTTAATCTGCGGTATCCTTTAACCAGAGGGGTGTTAAAATCCCTAAAAACTTATGTAAGGGAAAAACTCGCTTTTTTACCAAAAAGAAATTTTGAGAAGATTGTTATTACTGGCGGAACAGCAAGCCTTCTTGGTAGTCTTGATTTAAAATTAACTAAATATGAATTTAATCTTCTTCACGGCCATATTATTACAAGAGAAAGGGTTAATAAATTGATTCAAAAATTGAGTGAAATGACCCTTCCGAGGCTGAAAAAAATTAAAGGTATGGAGGAAGGAAGGGAAGATATTGCCCTTCCAGGTTTTGTTATTTATGAAGAGATCCTTGATTATTTTGGGGAAAATGAAGTTTTGTTAAGTGAGTTTGGAATTTTAGAGGCAACTTTACTTTATTTAAGCAAGAAGTATAATTAGATTGAAAAAGGAGGGAAAGGGCTTTATATGCTTGAGATAATTGGTGAGGCTTATACTTTTGATGATGTTTTGCTTGTTCCTGCTTATTCTGAAGTATTACCCAAGGATGTAGATGTTTCTACTTATATCACTCCCAAAATAAAACTTAATATACCTCTTATTTCAGCTGCTATGGATACTGTAACTGAAAGTAAGATGGCTATAGCGATGGCAAGAGAAGGCGGACTTGGTGTTATCCATAGAAACATGTCCATTGAAGAACAGGTTAAAGAGGTTGAAAGGGTTAAAAAATCTGAAAGTGGAATGATCTATGATCCTATCACCGTTTCACCCGAGACACCTATTCGAGAGGTACTTGCTTTAATGGAAGAATATAAAATTTCTGGAATCCCAGTGGTAGAGGGTTCTGAAAAAAAACTGGTAGGTATTGTTACTAATAGAGATCTTCGTTTTGAAACCCAACTTGATAAGCCTGTGAAAGAGGTTATGACCAAGGAAAATCTTGTCACGGCAAAACCTGGAATTACCCTTGATGAAGCTGTAAAAATTCTTCACGAAAGGAGAATAGAGAAGCTTCTCATTGTGGATGACAACTTTTGCTTAAAAGGTCTTATAACCATAAAAGACATTGAGAAAATCAGGAAATATCCTAATGCCTGTAAGGATGAACTCGGAAGACTTAGGGTGGGAGCTGCTATCGGAGTGGGTAAAGACAGACTCAAGCATGCAGAAGCCCTTCTTAAAGCAGGATGTGATGTTCTTTTTATTGATTCCGCTCATGGGCACAGCAAAAATGTTATTGACACTATTAAGGAAATTAAGTATCATTTTCCTGAGTGTCAACTTATTGCAGGAAATATTGCAACTGCTGAGGGAGCTGAGGCTTTAATTAAGGCTGGAGCAGATGGAGTGAAAGTAGGAGTTGGTCCTGGGTCAATTTGTACTACAAGAATTGTTGCTGGTGCGGGAGTTCCTCAGATAACAGCTATTCATAATGCGGCAGTTGTTGCAGAGAAATATGGCATCCCCATAATTGCTGATGGTGGAATTAGGTTTTCAGGAGATATTACGAAGGCCATTGCAGCAGGAGCTCATGCTGTAATGATAGGAAATCTCTTTGCAGGAACAGAAGAAGCCCCTGGCGAAATTATTCTTTATGAAGGCAGGACTTACAAAGTTTATAGAGGTATGGGGTCTTTATCTGCCATGTTTAAGGCAGGGGGGAGAGAAAGATATGGATATTCAGGAGAAGATATTTCTAAATTTGTGCCTGAGGGAGTGGAAGGAAAGGTTCCATACAGAGGCCCTGTATCAAATATGATCTATCAATTAATCGGTGGTTTAAAGTCCGGTATGGGATATTGTGGATGCAAAAACATAGAAGAGTTGAGAAAAAAAGCTAAATTTATTAAAATAACTCCAGCAGGTTACAGGGAATCCCATGTGCATGATGTAATAATTTTAAGAGAAGCACCCAATTACTGGGTAGGTAAATAATGCCCTTTTTTGAGTGGAAGGGAAAGTCCGTTTCCGGGGAAGTAAGAAGCGGAGTTCTTGAGGCCCCTAATCCTCAGGTAGTAGAAGTTTATCTTCGCAGACTTAATATTATCCCCATAAAAATTCAGCAAAAAAAAGAAAGTACCTTTAAATTACAATTAAAAAGGGTAAAAGATAAAGAACTTGCCCTTTTTACTCGTCAATTTGCTACTGTTCTTGAGGCCGGTCTTCCTATAGTTAGAGGATTAGAAACCCTCGCGCTTCAACAGAAAAATCCCTTTTTTAAAGAGGTCCTTTCTGATATAAAGAGAAAGGTTGAGGGTGGAAACTCTCTCAGTGAAGCCATGGCAAATTATCCAAAAATTTTCAGCACTCTTTATTTGCAAATGGTGCGATCTGGGGAGTCTTCCGGAAATCTTGATGTGGTGTTAAAGAGACTTGCTGCTTATCTTGAAAAGATTATTGCCCTTAAATCCAAAATAAAACACGCTATGATTTACCCCTCAGTTATAGTATTCGTTACCATTGTGGTTGTTTCCATTATTATGCTTTATGTAATACCCAAATTTGCAGAACTTTTCAGAGAGGCAGGACAAACTCTTCCCTTACCAACTCAAATTCTTATTAACATAAGTTACAATTTCAAAAGTATTTTTGGAATCTTTGTTTTATCTTTAATTGCTTTGGCTGTTTTTATTAAATATTACCGAAGGAGTGAACAGGGAAAATATAATACTGATAAAATTCTTTTAAAACTACCATTACTTGGTCAACTTTTTCATAAAGCTGCCCTATCTCGAGTAGCAAGAACCTTAGCTAACCTCATAGCTGCTGGTATTCCTTTGCTTCAGGCTTTAAGTATTGCTGGTGAGACTTCCGGTAATAAGGTTATTGAAAAGGCTATGGAAGATATAAAAGTTAATGTTTCAGCAGGGCACACCATTGCTGATCCCATGTTTTTTACAGGGGTTTTTCCTTACATGGTTGTTGAAATGGTTAGAATCGGAGAAATGTCCGGTAATCTTGAAGAGATGCTAACCAAAGTAGCGGATTTTTATGAAGAAGAGGTGGATAGGACTGTTCAGACCCTATCCACCCTCATTGAACCCATTTTATTAATTATTCTTGGTGTAATTATTGGAGGAATCTTGGTTGCGCTTTATCTTCCAATCTTTCAGCTCGGCGGAGTGGTTGGAGGAGGCTAAGAGGCCTTCTTTTTGCAACTTCTTTTACTCCCACACCCTTTCTTTTGAGAAGTTTCAGCTTGCGCTTCCTCTTTTACCATAGTTCCTGCCTCCCCACATTCAGGGCATTTTCTGGGTTTACATCTTGCATCTTTTGTTGCACCACATTTAGAACACTTCCAAAGTGCCATAAAGCACCTCCTTTTTGAATTTTTTAATGAAAATTAAGTCAAAAAATAAAAATTGCAATACTTAATTTTCTTTTAAAACTTTTTTTAAATAAGCATTTATCAATCTGAAGCTTTTTGAAAAATTCCATAAAGCACTTTTGATAGCTGCAAGCTTTAGTTTGAAGAAATTTTTAATATTGTGTTAACTAAAGTTTGCTACTACTATAAAATATTATTCTCTATTTTTCAAAAAATCTCTTTTACTCTCTTGACATAACAGGGTTTTAATATTATCGTTAACCAAAATTTTAGATTTGGTTAACTTAAAGAAAGGAGGTGGGTATGAAAAAAGCTAAATATCTCGGGCTCTTTGGTTCAATTATTTTTTTGATTTCTCCAGGGTATGCTGAAGAAAAATTTTTACAACTTGAGGAAATAAAAATCACAGCTCCTTCTGTTTCTGAAGAATTTCAAAGAGCTCCACAGGAAGTAAAAATTATAAAAGAAGAGGAACTTAAAAATTTTGGCATAACTCTTTTTTCGCCGCTTGATCTAAGAGAAAGGGGTGGCTTTGATGTTCAGGAGGACCTTTCTTTCAGAGGCACAACCTTTGAACAAAACTTTGTTCTCTTTGAAGGTATTAAAATTACCGATTTGCAGACCTCTCATCACCTTATGAATTTGCCCTTTTCAACAGAGAATCTTTCTTCAGTTGAAATTTTAAGCGGTGGGGCAAGTCCACTTTATGGGGCAGGTGGTTTTGGAGGAGGGCTAAATTTTCTTCTTAAGCCTTCAAAGAGGGAACTCAATTTTAAAGTTGGGTATGGAAGTTATGACCTTAAAGAATGGGATTTTCAAGCCGGCCTTCCCTTTTTAAAAGAGAAATTTTTCAATTTTCATTTTTCTCAGAAAAAGGGCCCTGGATTTATCTGGAATAGAGATTTTGATATAAGAAATTTTAATTTATATACCAAGGATTCACTTACCACTCTATTTTACGGTTTTATAGAAAAGGATTTTGGGGCAAGAAATTTTTATACTCCCAGATATGATGGTGAGTGGGAAGAGACAAGAACACATCTATTTTTGGCTAAAAGGCTTATTCCCATAGGAGAGATCCTTTTTGAACCTGCCTTTCTTTATCGCAAAAATTATGATTTTTATATTCTTGATAGAAGAAATCCTAACTTTTATCAAAATAAACATGAAACTTCTCTTTATAGAATAAAACTTCCCTTTTCCTTTGAAAAAGGGAAAACCCTTTTCGGATTTGGCTTTGAGGGAAGCTATGAAAACTGGGATGGAGTATTAAGGAGCGGAAGGCTAAAAAAAGAACTTTTAAGAAGGGAGTATTCCCTTTTTGCCTTTGTTAAACCCGTTATTAAAGATAGAGTTTATCCCTCCTTTCAGCTTAGATATGATCTTCATCCCCATGAAAAAGACTTTTTATCCCTTGGAGCGGGGCTAAGTTATCTTTTTTCTCCAAAGATAAAATATAGAATTTCTCTAAATCATTCTTACAGGCTTCCCAGCGCAACAGAACTCTATTATGATAGTTTCGGAATAAAGGGAAATCCAACTCTATCTTCCGAAAAGGCCTTAAACTTTGAGACAGGCTTGGATTGGTTAAATAAGGAGAAAATCTTTTCTATCACTCTATTTTATCGTAAAGGCTGGAACCTTATTGACTGGATTTACAATGGAAGCACAACAGTTGCGGAAAATCTAAATCTTAAGACTATAGGTTTTACCCTTGAGCATAGGCAAGTTTATAAAGAAATTAATTTTCTTCTAAGTTATACCTATCTTAA
Source organism: Thermodesulfobacteriaceae bacterium UBA6232 (assembly GCA_002441555.1). GTDB lineage: Bacteria > Desulfobacterota > Thermodesulfobacteria > Thermodesulfobacteriales > Thermodesulfobacteriaceae > Caldimicrobium. The sequence goes on along the minus strand of DJWK01000038.1, from coordinate 21,344 downwards.
TCATTTTGGAGAAGATATAGACTTTGCCAGATATCACGGAAATTATTTAAGACATAATTTTATCACGGGTATTGAGGTTAAATTGCCATATAAAACCGAACTTCTTTGTCTTATGAATTATCAAAAAAGATATGGTCAAGAAGGGGTTTATCTTTTAAATTTGGAAATAAAAAAAGAGTTGTCTAAAAATTTTAGACTTTCTTTCTGGGGAAAGAATCTTTTGGATGAAAGCCACTATGAAATTAGATATCCTGAAGCAGAAAAGGGAGTTTTAGGTATTCCTCAATGGTTTGGTTTAAGACTTGAAGGAGAATTTTAAGAATAAAAAGGGGGCCTTTCGCCCCCTTAAAAGGAATTATCCCAGAATGGCTTTTAGATCTTCATCAGGAGTGGAGATAGGTTTTAAGTTGTAATTTTCCACAATAAAGTTTGCCACATTTTTACTCAAGAAGGCTGGCATGCTTGGCCCAAGCCTCATATTTCTAATACCGAGATAGAGAAGGGTTAAAAAGATGGCAACAGCCTTTTGCTCATACCAGGAGAGTATTAAAGAAAGGGGAAGCTCATTAACATCCACATTGAAGACCTTGGAGAGGGCAAGGGCAATCTGGATGGCAGAGTAGGCATCATTGCATTGGCCTACATCAAGAAGTCTAGGAATTCCCTCAATGGTTCCAAGGTCTTTATCAAAGAATCTGAATTTTCCACAAGCAAGGGTTAAAACCACACAATCCTGGGGGACCTTTTCCACAAATTCGGTGTAATAATTTCTTACGGGTTTGGCTCCGTCACATCCACCAACCAGGAAGAAATGCCTTATCTTTCCGGCTTTAACAAGCTCAACCACCTTATCTGCCACAGACAAAACGGCATTTCTTGCAAAGCCAGTGATCACTTCCTTTCCTGGAATATCTTCCTTGAATCCCTCCATAGAAAGGGCCATCTCAATAACGGGTGAAAAGTCTTCGTTGGGGATGTGTTTAATTCCGGGATACCCCACAGGACCAAGGGTGAAGACCCTATCTTTGTATGAGTCCTTAGGAGGCATAAGGCAGTTTGTAGTCATAACAATAGGACCTGGGAAGGCCTCAAATTCTTTTTGCTGATTCTGCCAGGCTGTTCCATAATGGCCATAAAGATGGGGGAATTTTTTGAGTTCAGGATAACCATGAGCTGGAAGCATCTCACCATGAGTGTAAATGTAAATTCCCTTTCCTTCAGTCTGTTTGAGAAGTTCATAGAGATCCTTTAAATCATGTCCTGAGACAAGGATGGCCTTTCCAGCCTTGACACCAAGGGGAACCCTGGTTGGGACTGGATTTCCAAAGGCAGAGGTATTGGCCTTATCAAGGGCTTCCATGGTTAGAAGATTTAATCTTCCGGTTTCTAAGGCCCTTTCAACCCAGGTTCTAAGATCAGAGGTCTTATCATTGAAAATATTTACCAAGAGTTCCTTAAATCCTTTATAAACCTCTTCATTTCTTACCCCAAGTTTTTCAGCATGATAGGCATAGGCTGCAATTCCTTTAAGGGCATAAAGAATGGTAAGCTTTAAGCTTGCAATATCCTCTCCCTCTTCTTTAAAAACAGTTGGCTCAATCTCCCTTTCTTCTGCCTGTTTAATAAGTTCCTCCATGGATTTAGCGGGCTTAAAGTGAGCCCAGGGAGTATCAACATCTACTTTAGCTTCGTGTTTGAGAGCTTCTCTTAATTCTACGGCCTTCTCAATGTAGTTCCTGATTCTTTCCGGATCAAAATCAACATTAGTTAAAGTTGAAAACATAGCCTCCATAAGGAAGAAATCTACTTCTTTCTTTTTCACACCTTTCTTTTCTGCCTCTAAGGCAACCTCTGCAAGCCCAGCACAGGTGTAAATCAAAAGATCCTGAAGCACATCGGTTTCATGGGTTTTTCCGCAAACCCCTCTTACAGTGCAGGCAAAGCCTTTAGCAGTTTGTTCACACTGATTACAAAACATAGCTCCTACCTCCTTTTTTATTTTTGTTTTCTATTTTTAGAATTTAAAGCTCATTTATAATATTTCTTTGATTTAAATCAAATCCAAAAGTTAAATTAAGTTGTCTAAGTATAATTTCACTAGGGAATTTTTTAATAATCTTGAAAAAAGATGAAAAATTACTAAAATTTTGGGCATGCATACGGAAATACTCCTTGCTCTTTCTTTATTACTTTTAATAGGGTATATCTTTGATATACTTTCACCTAAACTTAAAATTCCCTATTCTATTTGGCTTTTCCTTTTCGGTTTTCTTTTAAAAATTCTTGCCTTAAAAACGGGGTTTGAGATTCCTGAAATTAAAAACTATTTAATCCCCCTTGGGACTATAGCTTTAATACTCATAGTCCTTGAAGCCGCCCTTGAACTTGAATTAAAAAAGGAAAAGAAGGTATTATTATTTAAAAGTTTTTTTGTAGCGCTTATTTCTATAGTTTCGCTTTCCTTTGCAATAGCTTATTTATTGCCATATTTTTCCTCTAAAAAGCTTCCTTTTAAAATTTTATTAATCAATGCCCTTCCTCTTGCGGTAATAAGCAGCGCGGTAGCCATTCCAGCAAGTAAATTCCTTGAAGAAAAAAACAAAGAATTTGTAATCTATGAAAGTTCCCTTTCGGATATTTTGGGGATAATTTTATTTAATATTTTATTACTTGTTCCCCAATTCAACATTTTTACAATTTTAAGCACTTTTTTTTCGGTTGGTTTGGTAATTTTAATTTCTATTTTGATTACTATTTTTTTGGCCTGGATAATAGGAACTATTTATCATGATGTAAAATTTATACCTATATTGCTTGTTCTTATTTTCCTTTATACTTTAAGTAAATATTTACATTTGCCTGGATTGATAATTATTTTTATTTTTGGGCTTACATTAAGAAATATTCTTGATTTAAAAATTTTTCAGAGATTTCATCCTGAAGTAATTAAAGGAGAGCTTTGTAATTTTGATTTTATAGTAAAGGAGTTTACCTTTTTGGCCAAATCCCTTTTTTTCCTACTTTTTGGCTTTTTCGTTGATCCCCCTTTATTGCTAAACTTGGAAGTTATCCTATTTAGCATCTTTATTTGCGGTTTGATTTTTCTTTTTAGAGGGATAATACTTTTCATTTTCAGAAACCTTTCTTTTTCTTTACTACTTATTGCACCAAGAGGTCTCATAACCATTCTTTTATGGATTTCCATTCCTCAAGAGATAAGACATCCTCTTATTAATGAGGCAGTAATCGTATTTTTGATATCTTTTACAATGATTTTTATGATCTTAGGGATTCTTAAAGGTCATCCAGAAAGGGTAGCCCTTCAAAAGGGTCCTGTTTGTAAACTCTAAGGCTTTTGAAAAGCATAAATTTTTGAGTTATATTATAAATTGCTATGAGTAAGTCCTTTCTTGAGGAATTTGAGGTCATTGTAATTGGGGCAGGGCATGCTGGAATTGAGGCAGCCCTTGCTGCAGCTCGCATGGGTTGTAAAACCCTTATTCTTACTATAAGTCTTGACAGAATTGGAGCTATGAGTTGCAACCCCTCCATTGGGGGGATAGGGAAGGGGCATCTTGTGAAAGAGATTGATGCCCTTGGTGGGGAGATGGCCCTTGCCATAGATGAAACGGGAATTCAATTTAGAAAACTCAATACTAAAAAAGGGCCTGCTGTGAGGGCAACTCGTGCTCAGGCAGATCGCTTTCGCTATCAGGCAAGAATGAAAAGGGTTCTTGAAAGAACTCCCAATTTACATATTCGCCAGGCCTCTGTTTCTCAATTGCTTGTTAAGGATAAAAGAATAATCGGGATTAGAACAAGAACGGGCGAGGAATACGGAGCCAAGGCTGTGGTTATTGCTGCCGGCACTTTTATGCACGGGATTATTCACATTGGCCTTGAATCCTTTCCAGCAGGCCGCCTTGGGGATCCTCCTTCTAACAGGCTTCCTGATAATTTAAAAGAGCTCGGCTTTGCTATGGGAAGGTTTAAGACCGGGACTTGCCCACGCCTTGATGGACGAACCATAGATTATTCCAAATGTGAAATTCAGTGGGGTGATTATCCCCCTCCGCTTTTTTCCTTTAAAAACCGCGGAAAAAGACCACCCCTTCCTCAAGTTCCATGTTTTATAACCTATACCAATCCCAGAACCCATGAAATTATAAGAAAGGCCCTTGACAGATCCCCTCTTTTTACCGGAAGAATAAAGGCAAGGGGTGTAAGATATTGCCCCTCTATTGAGGACAAGATTTTTAGATTTGCCGACAAAGACCGTCACCAGGTTTTTCTTGAACCAGAAGGACTTGACACCGTTGAAGTCTACCCTAATGGAATAAGCAATAGCCTTCCCCTTGATGTTCAGATAGAAATGGTAAGATCCATCCCTGGTCTTGAAAGAGCAGTAATTTTGAGACCCGGGTATGGTATTGAATATGATTTTGTCTATCCTGATCAATTGAAACACACCTTGGAGACAAGGCTTATTGAGGGGCTTTTTCTTGCAGGTCAGATAAATGGAACCACCGGTTATGAAGAAGCTGCTGCCCAGGGTTTAATAGCAGGAATTAATGCAGCCCTTAAAGCCAAAGAGGAAGAACCTTTCATCCTTGATAGATCTCAGGCCTATATCGGAGTTCTTATTGATGATCTCGTTACCAAAGGAACAGATGAGCCCTATAGGATGTTTACCTCAAGGGCTGAGTATAGGCTTCTTCTCCGAGAGGACAATGCAGATCTCAGGCTTACAGAGTTTGGAAGGAAGCTTGGACTTGTTGATGATGAACGCTGGGAAATTTATCTTGAAAGAAAGGAAAATATTAAAAGACTTTTAGAGTTTGTAAAGGAAAATAAGGTTTCTCCAAGTAAAATAAATTCCTATCTTGAAAAAATTGGATCAACACCCTTAAAGGATCCGGTGAGAATTTTTGATCTTCTTAAGAGGCCAGAAGTTAATTTAAAGGAACTCGGCGAAATAATTGAGGATCTTTCAAAATTTTCAGAGGACATCCTTGAAGAGGTAGAGATAGAGATAAAGTATAGCGGATATCTTGAAAAGCAACTAAGGGAAGTTGAAAAATTCAAAAAATGGGAATCCATGCTCATTCCTGAGGATATAGATTATTATGCTATCCCTGGGCTTTCTAATGAAATTCGGGAAAAACTTTCTAAGTTTCGCCCTATCTCTATTGGTCAGGCCTTAAGAATTCCTGGGGTTACCCCTGCTGCCATATCCGCCATTCAGGTGTATCTGAAAAAAAGAGGGCTTAAAACTGAAAAGGCAGATTCCCAAGAGAGTCCTCAAGCTGATTAGGATTCTACAAAAAAGAGGATACAAGGCCTATCTCGTTGGTGGTTGCATAAGGGATCTTCTTTTGGGCTTACAACCCAAAGACTTTGACATTGTAACAGATGCGCATCCTGAGGAACTTTTAAGGCTTTTTCCTCGCTCCCGCCTTGTAGGAAGACGCTTTCCCATTGTGCATGTTTATTTTAACAAAAATGATTATGTTGAAATCTCCACATTTAGAGGCCCTGAAGAGAAAGAGGAAGAACCCTTTGAAAATTTTGGAACCCCTGAAGAAGATGCCAGAAGAAGGGATTTAACAATAAATGCCCTTTTTTATGATCCTCTTAAAGATGAAATTCTTGATTTTGTGGGAGGCCTTAAGGACTTAAAAGAGGGAGTTATTCGTATAATTGGAGAACCTGAGAAGCGTTATAAACAAGATCCTGTGAGAATGTTAAGGGTTATAAGACATGCAGCAAGAACAGGTTTTGAAATAGAAGAAAAAACCTGGAAAGCCCTTCTTGAATTGAGACCTTTAATAAAAACTGTCCCGAGAGAAAGATTGAGAGATGAAATCTTAAAGGATCTTTCAGGTTTCTGGATATCTAAGTGGTTTTCTTTTTTAAAGAAAAGTGGTCTTCTTTATGAAATATATCCCTTTTATGAAAACCTTAAAAAGCATCCAAGCTTTTCTGAAAGATTTCTTTTCAATATACTTAAAATTTTGGAAAAATCCCAATTTGGGCTTGAACAAAGAATAACCCTTTTTGCTTATGCCTTTTTACCTCTTATTCAAAGAGATTATTATCCGGATATCAAAGAAAATATGCCAACCTTTGAAAGAAGAGAATTATTAAAACTTTTTTGGAACCTCTTTTTTACTTTCAGATTTCAGAGGGGTTTATTTGAAAAAGCCATGGATATGTTAAGGGACCTTTATAAAATAGTTTATTTAAAATTAAAGGGCAAAGAAATTCCAAAAAGATTTCGGAAAAAGCCCTATTACCCTGAGCTTATACCTCTTTTTGAGGTTATTTTAAAAGATAAAAGGGGGTAAAAATGGGTCTTGAAAGAACTTTAAGTTATCAGTTTATTAAAAAAACCAATTTATCGCTTTCAAGACTAGGTGAGAGAGAAATTTATCTTGAACCGGCTTCACCTTATAAGAGTTATCCTCAGGCTGAAAGAATTGAGTTGAAAATAAAGGAGATTCCTGAGACGGAGAATTTTTTTAACATTCTTGCCAAAAGACGCAGCCATAGAAAATACAGAAAATATTCTATAACCCTTGATGAAATTTCTCTTCTTTGCTTTTCTGCACAGGGAGTTACAGCAAAAGCAGGGTATTATCTTTTGAGAACAGCTCCCTCTGCAGGGGCCCTTTATCCTATTGAAACCTATCTTGCAGTAAATTATTCCGAAGAAATAAAACCAGGAATCTATCATCTTGAGGTGAAAACCTTTTCTTTAGAGAAATTAATGGAAGGAAATTTCGGAAGAATTCTTAGAGAGCTTGCCTTAGGGCAGGCCTTTTTTGAAACGGCAAGCTGTGTTTTTATTTGGAGTGCCATTCTCAGAAGAACCCTTTCAAAATACGGAGAAAGGGGTTTGAGATATATCTTTATGGATGTAGCCCATATCTGCCAAAATGTGCTTCTTGCTGCAGAGGCCTTAGGACTTAAAGCTTGTCCAGTGGGAGCTTTCCTTGATGAAGAATTCAACGAGTTTTTAGGACTTGACGGTGTAGAAGAAACGGTAATTTATATGGCAACTATTGGAAAATGATTTATTTTTCCCTTTCCCTTTGTTTTTTCTTCTGCCAGGTCTTCCAGGGCTTTTCTTTCTTTTTGCCGTGCGTAATTTTTCTAAAGGGAAGATCTTCTTCTTTCTCTTCGGATTCTATCTTAAGGGCTTTAAAGGAAATTATATGTGGGTCTTCCTTTTCACGCTGGCTCTTTTCTTTCAAAAATTTATTAATAAATTTTTCATCAATTTTTGGCCCCCTGCAGGCTTTATAATTTAAACCTTGTGTTAGAACGATAGTTTCTCCAAAGATTTCGTATTTCCAATCCTTAGGAAGAAATTTTGGATTTACTTCAATTAATAAACCTCCTTTAACTTTGGCCCAGTTTTCAGCAAGTTCCCTTTCAACAAAAAGGGGATGACTTTCTCTTAAAAAAACCTCCCCATCAAGGGCTATTTTATACCAGAACCGTGGCTTGACAAAAGTAAATAATTGATTATATTTTAATATCTCTGAGAAATGTACTTCCTTCGGAGGTGAATAGAAATATTCTTTAGGTTGAACAAGGTTAAATTCTTCTAAAAATTCAAAAAAATCTCTAAAATAATAAGTAAAAAGCTGTTTAAGTGAATTTATTTTTAAGTTATGGTTTTTTTTGGTAAAAATTAAAACTTGAAAAATTTCTTTTACTTTGAAAAAATTATTCCTGTTTGGAATGAGGCCAAATTCTTCTGGATGATGAGCGGTAAGATAGAGCAAGAATTTTAAAAGGGCCTTTGAGTGGATTGAATCCATAAAAAAGGTGCTTATTTTTAAAATTTTGGAAGATTTTTTTATAAAATTATAAATTTAAATTTTAAAAAGGGGAGGGTGGATAAAAAAATATGAACAAGGAACTTCAGGATAAGATTCTTGAGCTTGGGAAATCCGGCCAGCTTACCTATGATCTTTTAAATAGTCTTTTACCTGAGGAATATAACGATCCGGATAAAATGGAAGAAATCTTTGATCTTCTTGAGACCTATAGGATAGAATTGAAAGATATGGACCCTTATGAAAGGGAAGAATATATTGAAAAGAGGGTTCAGGATAAAATTAAAGAACTTACCATTCTGGGAGACCAAGAGCTTCAGGAAGAAGAAACCATTTCCGAGCCTGGAAGTGAAGAACTTCTTTCCATTTATCTAAAGGAAATGGGGAAATATGAACTGCTGACTCCAGAAAGGGAAGAGGAATTATCCCGTAAGATTAGAGAGGGCTTTGAGGGAATTATTTCTGCTTTTATGAAAACTAAACTTAATTATCCCGAAATTAATGAAGTAAGAGAAACCATTGAATTGTGGAAAAAAAGAGATCCCAATTTGAAGCCCAAAAAAAGCTATGTTAATTATTTTGAAAAAACTATAGAGAGCTTTTTAAATAAGTATCGCGGAGACCAAAAAGTTAAAAATTTTTGTGAGAAGATAAAAAAGTATATTATTCAAATCGAAAGAGCTAAAGATGAAATGGTTAAAGCTAATTTAAGGCTTGTTGTGTCCATTGCTAAAAAGTATATGAGGCAGGGACTTAGTCTTGCTGATCTTATTCAGGAAGGAAATCTCGGGTTAATGAGGGCCGTTTATCGTTTTGATTATAGGAAGGGAAACAAATTTAGCACCTATGCCTCCTGGTGGATCAGACAATCCATAACCAGGGCTATACTTGATAAAACAAGAACTATCCGTCTCCCTGTACATTTTCTTGAATTGAGAAACTATGTTTTTAAAACCTTTTACGAAATGACTAAAGAACTTGGAAGAGAACCTACTCCTGAGGAACTTTCTGAGAGAACCAAAGTGCCCTACGAGAAAATTTTGGTAATCTTTGAAACGGCTAAAGATCCTGTTTCTCTTGAAACCCCGGTAGGGGACGATGAAAGCACCCTTGGTAATTTTATTGAAAATAAAAAAAGTCCCATGCCTTATGAAAAGGCAAGAAAAAGAGATATCTCCGAAAAGATTAAGAAATTTCTTTCAACTCTTTCACCGAGAGAAGAAAAGATTATTCGTATGAGATTCGGACTGGGTGAGTATGAAGGTTATACTTTGGAAGAAATTGGTTATATGTTTAAGGTATCAAGAGAGCGTATCCGCCAGATAGAGAAAAAGGCGCTTGCCAAAATGAAACAGCTTGCTCAAAAAGAAGGTTTTGAATTTAAAGAATAAATTAAAATAATCCTATCTGTTTGGGTTTTTGGGGTTTTTTCTGAAATTCCTTATATGGAAAATTTTTAAGCCAGCTTGTTAAACCGCGGTTTAACTCGAAATTAAAAAGTTTTCTTTTATGAGTTGCTGAAAAATAAAAGCTACTTTTTGCTCGGGTTATCGCCACATAAAGAAGTCTTTTTTCTTCATCCAAGTCATAATCATTAAAAAGAGTAAAAGGTATAAGCCCCTCTTCAGCCCCATAAAGTATTATCGTTTCTGCCTCAAGTCCTTTTGAGGCATGAATAGTTAAAAAATTTACACCCTCAAGCTTTGGAAAAGTTAAATCTTCTAAAGAAATATTTTCCAAATGAAAAAGAAGCTTTTGCTCATCCTCCTGAAAGAAGGCTTTCAAATTTGATAAATAATTTCTAATAATAGGTGGGGCATCTTGTAGAAGCTTTTCAAGGGGGTTTTTAAAAACTTTGACTTTTTCAATGAGACTTTCTATTTTTTCTTTTAATTCAATTGCCTCCTTTTCAGGAAGAGCAACAGGTATACCCTCTTTTTGTAAGGATTCAATAAGGGGTTCAGAGACTCTTTTTATTCTTGAGAGCACAAAAATATCAGAAGGGGCTAACTGAGATGCTCTTGCTTTTTCAAGGGTGGTTCCACCAAGGAGGCTTTGGATAAGATTTACAAGAAAGTCCCTTTCTTCAAAGGCGTCAGGGAAAAGGAACCCTTGAATTATGCCTCCTTTTTCTTTGGCTTTTAAATCAGGTATTTCCCAGGGTGAAGCCCTAAAATAATTGGCAGCCTTTATAATTTCTTCTTTACATCTGAAACTTTCTGTCAAATTGAGGATTTTTATTTGGGGTTTGTAAATATGAAGAAATTCTTTAATGTTTTTTAAATTTACTCCTCTGAAACCATAAATAGATTGATTGGGATCTCCAAAGAGAATCCAGGTAGATGAGCTTAAAAATTTGAGAAATTCAAGAATTTCAGGGGATAGATCCTGAAATTCATCTATAAAAAAATAGTGCTTATGAAAAAATTCTGGATTAAGAAGGGATGAGGCCGTTTTTAAAAGCAAATCAAAATCTAAAAGGTGATTTTTTTCCAGATATGAAAGATATTCTTTCTTTTTTTCGAGATTTTTCAGGGGAGTTTTTTCCTTAGGGAAAAGCTTTTTAAGAATTGAAAGCTTTTCCTTTTCAGAAATTAGGGGAGGTTCTTTTTGATAGTGGTCTCGGTAAAGATCATAGGCAAAGCCGTGAAAGGTATCCACTTTAATTTCTCTTATACCGAGCTTTGAAAGCCTTTCTCTAAGTTCATGAGAGGTTTTAAGGGAAAAAGTAAGGAGTTTAATTTTTTCCGGAGAAACCCCTTCTTCAAGTAAAGCCTTAACCTTTAATAAAAGAGTAAAGGTTTTTCCAGTTCCTGGACCAGCTATTACCAAAAGATCACCTGAAGATTCAAGAATTTTCTTTTGTTCTTGACTTGTCAAAAACTCAAACATAGAGTTTTTCTTTATTAATTATTTTTAAAATCTCTGATACAAAATATATGGAACCTGTTATAAGGATTTTATCGGAGTTTTGATAATTTAAAGCAGATTCAAAAGCAAGAGAAGGGGTTTCAAAGAGCTCAACCTTGAGGTTACTTTCTTTTAAGGCTTCTTTCCACTCTTGTAAAGTAACAATCCGTCTTTCTGCTATAAACTCAGAAATAAAAATTTTAATGGCCAAAGGATAAAGTTCTTCCAAAAGGGAAAGAAAGGGTTTTTCACCGTCTTCATTAGTTGCGCCAAAAAGTAAAATAAAGGGGTAAAAATTTTCTTGTAAAAGGGACTCTTTGAGGGTTCTAATTCCTTCAACATTATGGGCACAATCAATTATAATTTCTTTATTTTTTAAAGAAATTTTTTTATATCTTCCCTCCCAATTTACCTTTTTTAGGGCATCCCTTATTTTCATTTCCTCAATTTGCAAAAAGCCTCTATCTTCAAGAATTTCAAGGGTTTTTAGAGCAAGGGCAAGATTATTTCCCTGAAAAGCTCCCTTTAGAGAAAGCTCCAAATCTTTTAAAATATATTTACCTTCATAGTTCCATAAATTTTCTTTTAAATTTATCTTAAAATCTTCATCCAACAAAAAAGTTTTAGAATAAAGTGCTTTAGCTCTATTAAGGATGACCTTTAAGGGTTCTTTTTGAATTTTTCCAAGAACAAGAGGTCTTTCTCTTTTTATAATTCCGGCCTTTTCAAAGGCAATTTTTTCAAGAGTATTTCCGAGATACTTTGTGTGATCGAAGCCGATGGTGGTTATGATAGAGGCTTCGGGAAAGATTACATTGGTGGCATCAAGCCTTCCTCCAAGCCCTGTCTCAATTACTGCTATATCCACTTTTTTTTCTGCAAAATAGAGAAAAGCAAGGGCTGTTGTTAATTCAAAATAAGTTATGGGTTCTTCTGTGTGCTTTTTAAGAATCTTTAGCATTTCAAGAAGTTCTTCATCAGAAACATCCTGATTATTGATTTTAAAGCGCTCATTAACTCTAAAAAGATGGGGCGAGGTATAAAGCCCTGTTTTTAGGTTATGTTCTGTAAGGAGAGAGCTGAGAATAGCGCAAGTTGAACCTTTTCCGTTGGTTCCTGCAATATGTATTGTGGGATATCTTTTGTGGGGATTTCCCAGTTTTTTAAGAATTTTTACAATACGAAAAAGGCCGGGTTTTATTCCGTGGAATTGGTGTTGATAAAGCCAGGCAAGATAGCTCTCAAGCATTTAATTAAAATTTGAAAGCACGCTAATGATATAAAATATATAGCACATTCCTGAAAGAATTAAAAGTAGGGGATTTAAATTTTTAAAAAGCTTTATTGTTAAAAGGTATAGGCCTCCGAGGCCCAAGGCAATTAGAGCGGAAATCAGGGCTAAGCCTTCTATTTTCCATTCTGTAAAAAGGAGTCCCACGCTTACTGGGAAAGTAGATTGAAAGACCATGGCTCCTGTCATATTTCCAAGGGCAAGAACATCTTTTCCTCTTAAGGTCCAAAGGAAACTATTGAATTTCTCTGGAAGTTCTGTGGCTAAAGGAGCAACAATTAAGGCAAAAAGAAGCGGTGAAAAACCCAATTTCTGAGAAATTAACTCCAGGGCATGCACAAAAAGATGAGCACCCTTTACCATTATTATAACCGCAACTACACTCTGAATAAAAGCAAGAAAAATGGTTAAAGATTTTCCATAGCTAACCTTTAACCATTTAAGGGGTTTTTCAAAATAAAGATCTTTGTAGGCTTCCACCTGAAGGCTTTCCGCTCTAAAGGTAAGGTAAAGATATATGGCATAATTTATTAAAAGTAAGAAAGCGATAAAGTAATGAAGTATTCTTGTATTAGGAATGATTAAAGGAAGAAAGATAGCTAAAGAATAACTGAGTAAAAAGAAGAAAAAATCCCTTATAAAGGTTTTTTCTTCGATATAAAGTTTAAAAGGTCTTCTTTTTTGTAAAAAACCAATAAAAACAGCAAGTCCTATAAGAAAAAGGCCAGCTGTGATTAACATAAAGGGGGCCCCAAGGATAGCTCCTACTCCTATATGAGATCCGGCTTCACTTTTATAGAGAAGGATGGCTACTAAAGGAATAATGGTTTCAGGAAGGGCTGTTCCAATAGCTGCAAGAACACTGCCAACCACAGCTTGAGAAAGGGATAGCTTTTCTCCAAAAACCTCTACCCCATTAGTAAAAATTTCAGCACAGATAAGGATTATCAGCAGAGCTATGAGGGCTTCTATGAAAAGCATGGAAAATTTTAGTTTACAAGATAAATGGGAATTTTGGAAGCCTTTAAAAGGGCTTTGCTGACTGAACCAACACCAATTTTTAGCACCTTTCCTCTTCTTCCGAGAATAAGAAGATCTGGTTTTTCGTCTTCAATTTTCCGAATAATTTCATCCAATCGGTTTCCACAGGATGTTTCAAAGGAAAGATTTACTCCAGAGGGATTTAATTCAGATATCAATTTTTCCCATCTTTCCTTTATTTCTTTTTCCTTCTCTGAAATATAACGGCTGTCACAACTTTTATCAGCAAGTTCAAGAGGATTTATAACATAAAAAACTTTAAGCTCTGAATCAGTTTTTTTGGCAATAAACAGGGCCTTTTTAAGGGCTGAAATAGATTTTTCAGAAAAATCAATGGGGCAGAGGATTTTTTCAATCTTTTCAAGGGGCTTTTCCTTTACTACAAGAAAATTGATTTCAAGACGCTCAAGCATCTTTTCAGCTGTGGGGATTTTGAAAACATGTGGTTCGTATCCAAGAACCACTACCTCTGGATCTATTTCTTCCAGAAAATTTTTTAAAGCTGACCAGAATTCACCAAGTAAAATCCTTTTTTCCACAGTAATATCTGAAGGACACATAGGATCAACCAATTCATTTAGAGCTTTCTCTAAGCGTTCTTTTTCCACATTAAGATAGGGTAGTAAATAGGCAGGGGGGGTAAAAAACTGTTCAATTACATGGAAAAAAACTAAAGGAGAGTCTTGATAGACCTTTTGTGTCAAGAAAAATCCCGTTTTAACAACTTGGGGAGTATATTTTTTGAAATCAATGGCAAGGGCTATAGGTTTTGCCAAGGCTTAATCCCTACGCCAATATACTCTGACTAATTTATCACCCTTTGACCATTTGAATTCAAGATCTCCTTTAAAGGCCCTATATATGGCTCTTCCGAGGCGTTGGGCGAGATGGTCTGTTGTGGTTTCAATTACTAAACGATTATCCTCTTCGTACATATTTATGATTTGATGAAGGGGATTTAAACCTCTTGCCTTTTCAAGTTCATTATTTATAAGACGCATAATTTCTTCTTGATGGGTTTTAAAGAAATCACCTGAAAGATAGAGATACCCCATAGCATAACTTTCAAGCACCTTTCTGCAACCTGGGCAGAGAATCTTGGGGACATTTTCTGCTTCAAGAAGCTCCTCTGCCAGTTCTTCGTCTATAAACCATCTTTTATCTTTAAAAACGGACTTACATCTGGGACAAACAGCTTCCCCTGCTGAAGCAGCCTGCATAGCATAGGGATCTTCAGTTGTTTCAAATTCCCAGGTGTGCCTGATCCACTTATCGCCCTTTTTAGCCATTAAAGACCTCCCTTTGAAACCTTTAATTATAATATAATTCAAAGGGAGGTCTTCGTCAATGAATGAGTTAATCTTTCCAGGAAATAGCAGATACTGGACAGGAATTAATGGCCTCTTCGCAATTGCACTCCTTACAGCCCTCCTGATTTTTCACATAGGCCTTTTCATCAGGGCCAAGCTCAAAGACATTAGGACAGATTTCAACGCAGGTGCCACAACCAATACAAAGTTCATCATCAATAACAAGTGTTGCCATCTCAGCACCTCCTTTTAAGGTTTTCTCAAATTATAAAAATAAGTTCAAAACTTAAAAAAAGTTTGATTTATATCAAAAGCCACCGTTTTAAAATTAACAGGAAATTAAGAGGAAATAAACAAGTTCTTAACAGAAAAATTTATTTTTTATGTTACCTTACTATGATCATGTAAAACAAGGAGGGGGGAAATGCGAGTTAGCAGGAGAACCTTTTTAAAAACAGCCCTTGTAGGAACCACCTTTTTGGTGGGATCCAAATATTTCAAGAAAGGCTTTACAGAGGTTTCAAAGGATGAAGGAATTAAATATGTAAGATCTACCTGTTCACCTAATTGCACTGGTGCTTGCGGTTTTAATGCCATGGTTCATAAGGGAAGAATTGTTGCCCTTATTCAGGCAGCTGATTATCCTGAGGAGGAATACAATCCCAGAGGCTGTCTTAGGGGACAATCCATGGTTAATCTCATTTATGGACCCGATCGTTTGAAGCAACCTCTCATTCGGGTAGGAAAAAGAGGGGAGGGAAAATTTAAAGCTGTGAGCTGGGATGAAGCCTTAGATTATGCTGCCACAAAGCTTGCAGAAATTATGAAAAAATACGGACCTGAATCTGTGGCTTCCTTTATCCAAGTTCCGGGGACAGGATATGTTCAGAAGGGAGCTCTTGTTAGGCTTTCTTCTGCTTTAGGCTGGAGTGTGATCCATGCCTACACCATGAATGGTGACCTCCCTATGTTTTGGCCTATAACCTTTGGAGTTCAGACAGAAGAGCTTGAAAGTCTTGAATGGGCAAATTCTAAATATACCCTTATTTGCGGTTCAAATATCCTTTGGACACGGGTTCCTGATGCCAAGTTTTTGCATTTAAGCAGGGAAAGGGGTGGAAAGGTGGTTGTCGTTGACCCAAATTATTCTCCTACAGCAGCTGCGGCTGATGAATGGATACAAATAAATCCCTCAACGGATTCTGCCTTTGCTTTGGGTTTGGCTTATGTAATTCTCACTGAAGGGCTTTATGATGCAGATTTTGTAAAAACCTATACGGATTTACCGCTTCTTGTAAGGCTTGACAATCAGAAAAAACTCAGAGCAGAAGAGGTTGCAGGACTTTCAGCTCAAGCAAGAGCCATGAAAGCCCGTCTTCCTGAATACAGAGAATGCTATGTGGTTTACGATGTAAATTCAAAGAGACTTGTTATTCCTGATCCAGAAAATCTAAAAAGAAATTTTGATCCCCTTCTTGAGGGAGAGCTTGAGGTTACCCTTGTTGACGGAAAGAAGGTTAAGGTTAAACCTGCTTTTCAACTTTTAAAAGAGGAAGTCCTTGCAAATTATTCACCTGAAAAAGTTGCTCAGATTATTGCTCCCTCCTCTGATAGAGTTAAAGAGTATGAAGAGTTAATCAAAAGAATTGGAAGAGAAATAGCCACCATAAAACCCCTTCACATTGTTTATGGAGCAAGCAATTATCAGTGGTATCACGGAGATCTTAAAGGTAGAGCCTATTCCCTTTTGGTAGCTCTCACAGGAAATCTCGGAAAATCCGGAGCAGGTATTTCAACCTATGCAGGTCAATATAGAATTCGTTGGCCCCTTGGGGCCTGGTGGCAATTTAAAGGAAAACCTCTTAAGTGGGTAAGCTTTTTACTATGGCTAAATAAGGAATTCAGGGAGAGCGAGGTATTTAAGAAGTATAATACAGAAACTCCTTATCCTCCAAACGATGTTAAAGCTCTTGTCTTTGGCTGGGGAAATCCCTTTGATCAGCACAATCTTGCCAATCGTTTAAGGGAAAAGGCTTTGAATGGGGAGCTTGAATTGATTATCAATTTTGATTTCCAAATGGCAACCTCTGTAGCTTGGTCTGATGTAATTTTACCAGGGGTTGCTTGGTATGAAAAATATGATCTTACCGCAACTATACTTCATCCCTATGTTCAGCTTCAGCAACCAGCTATAGAACCGCTCTTTCAATGTATGCCTGAGATTTGGATTTGCAAAGAGCTTGCTAAAAGAGTGGTTGAAAAGCTGGGTGATGAAGAGCTTAAAAAGCAAATCAGAGAGTTTTATGTAAATCCCGAATTATTTGACAAAGAAGAGGAGGCAAGAAGAAAGGGAGAATGGAATCTTAAGCTTGCAAGAGAACTTGCTCATCAGGCAAGCCTTGATGCCGCAGATATAATGTTAAAAACAGGGGGGCCTTTGGTTGAGGGAATTACCCTTGAGGCCCTTAAAAAAGGCCCAGTTCGCCTTAATTTGCCCACTCCTAATAAGAGACAACTTGTCTTTTATGAACAGATCCAGGAATATAAACCCTTCCCACCAGTTTCTTATCCAGCCCCTCTTCCCAAGACGGCAAGATTTGTAAAGAGTGGAAGAATAGAATTTTACAAAGATGAGGATGTATTTATTGACCTAAAAGAAACCCTTCCAGTCCACAAAGATCCTATAAAAGAAACAGAACATAAAATTATGAAGGAGAAGTATCCTTTAATTTATATTACAAGAAACAGACTTTATTCGGTTCATTCCACACACAGTAATAACATTACTATGCTTGAACTTCAAGATTTCAGGCCGAGGGTCTGGATACATCCTGATACAGCAAGAAAGAGGGGAATAAAAGAGGGCGATCTCGTTGAGATCTATAATGAAAGAGGAAAAGTTTATGCCTATGCCGTACTTGATCCAGGTATTCATCCTCAAGTTGTTACTTTTGAAGAGGGTTGGTGGAGCAGATATTTGAGAGGGACTTCTTATAATACCTTGATTTACCCTTGGATTAAGCCTACTCATATTATTTATTTTGTCCCAGGAATCTGGGAAGCAAGCACTTGCTGGAATGAAGCAGCTTGTGAAATTAAAAAGGCTTAAGGAGGTTAAAAGATGCCAAGATGGGGAATGGCTATAGACCTTGGAAGATGTATAGGTTGCAGAAGTTGTGCTGTAGTTTGCAAGATTCATAATTCACTTCCACCAGGAACCTGGTGGCAAAGGGTGGAAACCATCGGTGCCAAAGTTCATCATACTCCGGTAGGAAGATATCCTGATTTTTCTGAGGTATATCTTCCTG
The DNA here is from genome assembly GCA_002441555.1 of Thermodesulfobacteriaceae bacterium UBA6232. Taxonomy (GTDB): domain Bacteria; phylum Desulfobacterota; class Thermodesulfobacteria; order Thermodesulfobacteriales; family Thermodesulfobacteriaceae; genus Caldimicrobium. The sequence continues at coordinate 3,637 of DJWK01000038.1, read as the reverse complement.
TCCCATGTCAGCATTGTGATAATGCCCCCTGTGTCAAGGTTTGTCCAGTAGGGGCCACTTGGCAGAGAGAAGATGGGCTTGTTTTAATTGATTTTGAAAGATGTATCGGATGCAGATATTGTATGACTGCCTGTCCCTATGGAGTTAGACAGTTTAATTGGCAAAACTCTGACAAAAACTTCAAAGAGGCCTTTAAAAAGCTAGGATTTTCTCAAAATTGGTTTGCTGATTCTTCCTATAGACCTGGGTATCCCTATGAGCATAGAACTAAAGATGGGAGGTTAGTTTTTACCCCTAAGAGACCAAGGGGTGTAGTTGAAAAATGTACTTTTTGCGTTCAGTATGTGGATCAGGGATTACCTCCTGCCTGTGTAAGAGGATGCCCGGGGAATGCAAGAATCTTTGGCGATTTAAATGATCCCAATAGTTTAATCTCCCAAGTAATTAAGAGACGGGATGTTATTCGTATGAGGGAGGATCTGAATACCTCTCCCAAAGTTTATTATTTGCTTCCGGAATATAAAAGTTATAGAGGAAAAATTATATATGAAAAGATTCTTAAAGCCTTTGAACGCATGGCGGTTAACTTATAAAATTTTTAAAAGGAGGGATATTATGCCAGGAAAATTCTCCAAGGTATATAAAATTTTAGGTTTAATAATGCTTATAGGACTTATTGCCTTTATATATCAGCTCTACAAAGGCCTTATTGTTACCCACATGAGAAACTCCTTTTCTTGGGGTCTTTACATTGCTACTTGGGCCTTTTTTGTGGGAACCGCTGCAGGTGGTCTTGTGGTCTCCTCTTCTATTTATCTTTTCAAAGTTGAGGCCTTAAAACCCGTAGCAAGGCTTGCAACCATTACAGCCTTTGTTTTTGCCATTGCTGCGATGACCATTCTTTTGCCTGATGTGGGAAGGCCAGATAGACTTTACAATATTTTTATTCATCCTAACTTTAAGAGCCTTCTCCCTTGGGATTTTCTCGTTCTCTCCTCCTATTCCCTTGTCTCTATAATTTATGCTTATATTCTTATGAAGCCGGAGATTTATAAATTTGGAGTAAGTATTCCTTTACTTGGTTTGAAAGGGAAAAGGAATATCACAGACGAGGAGTATAAAAAGTTAAAGGAGGAATCCTTTAGAAAAGCAAAAAAACTTGCACCCCTTGCCCTACCCCTGGCTATATTGATTCATACAGTAACTGCCTGGGTTCTTGCAACTCAAGCAGCTCGCCCCTGGTGGTATGGTGGTCTTCTTGCACCAACCTTTATTGCCACAGCCATTTCTACAGGTCCTGCCATTGTGATCCTCTTTTCTCTCTGGGTTCTCGGGGTTAATGAAAGGCTTCTTCCTGCTTATAGGGTTCTTGCCAAGATCTCAGCTTTATCAAGCATCATTCTCCTTTTTATGTATTACAACGAATTTTTTGTTCGTTTCTGGTGGCATCACGGTGAGGATTATGAGGCTCTAAAACTTCTCTTTACTAAGTATCTTCATCTCCACGTGATTGAGGTTTTCTTTATTCTTCTTTCCGCTTATCTTTTCTTCAGATATTCTGATGTGCCGAAAAAACTCGTTCAAGGGGGGATCGCTCTAATTATTGGAGTTTTTGCACACAGATTTTTACTTCTTCCTTCAGCGTATAACATAATTCCTTTTAGAGTTCCTGTAATAGAGCGCTATGGCAGTGAAGAATGGAGTTATCCTATTGCCCATGGAGAGGTTATCGGTGATTTATTAAAACCTGGAAAGGTTTTTGTAGATTACTGGAATTACTATCCCTCCATTATTGAGATCTTAATCACCGCGGGGGTTATGGCTGCAGTAGTTTTTGTAATTCTTAAGCTTTCTGAGATTTTACCTGTGGAAGAGAAGGCATGAAAAACTTGTGGTTTAAGTATTTTTCAATGCTACTTACCTATCCATCAGAGGAGTGGTTTTCCGAACTTGAAAATATTGAAAAGCTTCTTGAGAGAAAAAACAAGGGGTTCTATAAATTCAGTGAATATTTTAAAAATTTCGGCCTTGAGAAATTAAAGGAGGAATATACCAAGCTCTTTATTTCCTCATTCCCCACTCTTCCTTGCCCTCCCTATGAATCTTATTATAGGGAGGGCCTTCTTCTTGGAGAAACCTCTCAAGAGGTTTTAGAATATTATCAGAGAGCTGGTTATCAGTTTACAAGAGAGGGTGAGTCACCAGATCATATAGCAGTGGAGCTTGAATTTCTGGCCTTAACAGAGGATTTTTATTTTTTAATAAGATTTAAGGAATGGTTTAAGGAATTTAAAAATTGCGTGGAAAAGCACTCACCAATTTTTGGAAAAATTGTAAGTTTTATAGATGAAAATTTAAAAGGCAGGGTAAAAGATGAGTAAAAAAATTGCTATTTCTGAAGAAGATATACTTTCTGCTATGGAGGCCTTGGGAACCTATATAGATATTACCCCTGAAGATTTTAAAAAATTATACCAAATTGTCTTACAAAAAGTAAAAGAAAAATTTTTATATGAGGTAAAAGCCAAGGATATCATGAATCCAAAGGTTCTTTCGGTGTCTCCTCAAGAAAAGCTTGCTGAGGTTATAATTCAGATGGCTGAAAAGGGGGTTTCAGGGGTTCCGGTGGTGGAAGGAGAGAGGGTGGTAGGGATTTTATCTGAAAAGGATATTTTGAAGGGTATAGGAGTTAGCAGCCCCAGTGGACTTCTTTCAGCGGTTGCTGAATGTCTAAAAAGGAGTGAATGTTTGTTAGAAGGGGTGCTAACCAAAGAAGTAAAGGATTTAATGACAGCCCCTGCCATAACTGTCAATCTTGATGAGCCTGTGGCTAAGGTTATTGAACTTTTCAAGAAAAAAGGGATAAATCGTGTGCCTGTGGTTAATAATGAAGGGAGGCTTAAGGGTATCATAGCCAGAGGGGATCTCCTTTCACTCCCCTTCTTTGCAGAGGAGCTTCTATGACACTTAGAGAATATTTGTCCAAAATGAAAGGGGGAGCCAAATCTCCTCCAAGAGTTAGTCTCTCTGAGGTATTCTGGTCTTTTGTGGGAAGTTTTTTAGGGATTGGGCTTGTGGCTTTTATACACAGTTTTTTTGTTGAGCCCCGAGGACTTTTTCTGGTAATAGCTTCTTACGGAGCTTCAGCAGTATTAATTTATGGAGCACCTCATAGCCCTCTTGCTCAACCAAGGAATCTTCTTGGTGGACATTTTCTTTCGGCCCTGGTAGGAGTTTTGGTAATAAAATTAGTCCCCATTTATTTTCTTGCCTGTGCTTTGAGTGTATCCCTTGCTATTGTAGTTATGCATTTAACTAAAACCCTTCATCCTCCAGGAGGAGCAACAGCTTTATTTGCTGTATTAGGAGGAGAAAAGATTGTAAAGCTCGGCTTTCTATATGCTTTTTTCCCGGTTCTTACAGGGGCCTTCCTTATGCTTATAGTTGCCCTTTTTGTAAATAACCTTGCCCAAAAGAGAAAATATCCTGAATACTGGTGGTAAATTTTAGGAAGAATTTTTAAAGAGAAGATAGATTCCTATCACAATTAAAAGGGTACCCAAAATTTTATTTAAATTTAAGGGTTCTTTGAGAATAATGATCCCAAAAAGGGTAGCCACAAGGGGATAGGTTGCGG
>DJWK01000003.1 GCA_002441555.1 Thermodesulfobacteriaceae bacterium UBA6232 | reverse complement strand
AATTTTCTTGACACTATGGATTTTATCGAATTGAGTCAAATAGAATTTTTCTATTACATTAATAGATAAACATAAATAAATCAATTTTTTAGACTTTATGAGATAAAAGAGCTAATGTCTCTTCATAATCTCTTAAAAATTTGGGTGAGGCTGAAAGATGGGGAGTTATTAGAAGCTACAGTTTGCCCCTTGAGCAAGTATTTGAGGGATATCTTTATAGGAAGGAACCTCTTTAAAGGCTTCTTCAAGGTAATAAAGGGCCCTTTTGTAATTTCCTATATCCATGTATTGTCTTGAAAGATGTATGAAGGGATGAAGCTTTGTGCTTGGACGATTAAGCCGTGCTTGAGGGATATAAACCATAACCACAGGAAATTGAAGAACTGGGTGTGTGGCACTCTTGAGATAAATTCTAAAACCCGCTTCTTTCAGTATAGATTTCAATTCTATCAAAGGGATCAATGCGGTAAATTTTTTCCAGTATAGGATTTTCGGAAGCAAGAAGTTTTTGCAGGGCCCTTTCTATGGTTTCTGAAGGGGAAAGGCCTTTTCTAAAGAGTAAAAATATCTTTTTGGACTTGCTTTGAAAAGACGCATCTTTCTATATTCTTGACAATACTTTAGAAATTGGTAATTTCAATGGTATGCTAAATTTTCTCTTTTTCTGTAAAGAGGGAATCTCAATTCCAGAGGAGTTTATATATACCCTTAAAGCCTTTGATATAAATTTAAAGGAAGCAGAAACTTTTACCTCTCAAGAAAAATTAGCGGGCATTCTTGTGCTGGGAGGAGATGGAACCCTTTTAAAGGCAGTGCCCTATGCCTATTATTATGATCTTCCTATTATCGGTGTAAATATGGGTAAATTTGGGTTTTTGACCGAAGTTAGTCTTTCCGAATTACCCTATGTTTTTGAGAAATTTTTGAAGGGAGAAATAGTTTTTGAAGAAAGGAGCCTTTTGAAAATAAGATATGAAGAGAAAGAAACGGTAGTTCTAAATGAGGGAGCTATTCTCAAAGGGCCCTTAGGAAAAAGTATTGTTCTTAAATTAAGAATTAATGGAGAGGATTTCATTGAAGTCTACGGAGATGGTTTAATAGTTAGCACTCCTACTGGTTCAACAGCCTATAATCTTTCTGCAGGAGGGCCTGTAGTTCATCCGCGGGTCAAAGGATTCATTCTAACTCCTATTTGTTCTTTCAAAATTAATCAAAAACCCTTTGTTATCCCTGATGATTCCCTTCTTGAAGTGACATTATTTCAAGGAGAAGGCGAGGTGCACCTTCTCCTTGATGGAAGAGCCAACTGGTTTATTGAAAAGGAAAGAAAAATTACCTTTACAAGGGCTGAAAAACCTATAAAAATTGTCCCTTCTCCTTCCAAGAGTTATTTTCAAATTTTAAAAGAAAAGTTTGCCTGGTAAATTAAGCCTCTTCTCCTTCTTTTTTAAAGAATTTTTCAGAAAGTTCTTCTTTCTTTTCTTTCATAGCTTCTTTTGCCTTTTCTAAGGTTTCAGAAAGGGTGCTTTTTTTCTCTTCAAGGATTTCTTTGGCCTTTTCCTTTACTTCTGAAAGTTTGGTTTCAGCAGTGGCTTTTACTTCACCAAACTTTTCCTTAAGCTGAGCCCCCCTTTCTTTTAATTTCTCAGCTGTTTCTTCAGCCTCCTCTTTAATTCTTCTTCTCAACTCAGGACCACTTGTAGGGGAGAAAAGCAAAGTAACAAGGGCTCCAACTGCTGCTCCGGCTATAAAAGCCAAAAGTAAATTGGTTTTGTTTTCCGCCATATCAATCACCTCCTTTTAAATTTTTATGATTCTTCTCAAACCTCTTAAAACTTCCGAAATTCCTGCACCTACGGCATTAACCTCTATTACTGTTTTCTTCAAAGTGGAATTTACACTATCAAGTAAAACTTTAAGGGTGTTAGCACTCTCATTGATACTTTTTATTAAAGGATCGACACCCTGAGAAATCTCCAAGGTTTTTCCCTTTAATTCGGTACTCACGGTTTTTGTGTCTTTAAGGATTTCTCTTAAGTCTTCAATGGTGAAATGGAGATCATCTTTTATGGTTTCTATTTGGCCCTTTAAAAAGGCTTCAAGATCTTTAATTGAAACTCCTATTTCCTCAATCACACGGGGAACAATTTTTAATTCCTCAAGAAGTTGGTTAACCCTCTCTAAGGTGTTTTTTGAAACTTCAAGGTTTTCCTGTAATTTTTCAGAAGAGCTTTTAAGATTCATCAAAAGTGAAGGCAAGAGTTCCAGATTATGATTAAAATTTTTGGTTACTTTGGAAATTTTTAAGGCTATAAAAAATAAAATTAAAACAGCTATTATTGCAAGAACCAGGTAAACATAAGCCAAGTCAATCACCATAGGACACTCCTTGTATGTAGGATTGACAATGTCTCTTTTATTATAAGCATTTTTAAAAGCTTTGACAAGTCAAAAAGTAAAATTTTTAAGTGTACCACTTGATTAATTCAGGATAGGCTCTGCGTAGAATGTCATTTTTCGGAATTACACGAGCTCCTATTTTTCTTAAACCGTGTCCGTAAAAGCGGTATTTAACTCCGTAGAAGGCTCTGCTACCCTCTACTTTAATAAGCTCAAGGGGAATAAATTCAAAATCTCTTTCTACACCTTCTTCAGTTTCAACTTCCCTAATACTTACAATCTCTGCCTGAAGTAAATCAGGTGGAACATTTCCAAGTTCTACCTCAATTAAAAAATCCACTTCAGTATCCTCCCAGATAACTTCACCTGAAAGATCAGGAGAAAAGGTAATAATTTTAATTTTATCCCAGTTTTCAAAAAGAATTTTTCTTTCCTCTTCGGTTCTTTTTAAGATTTCAAAGTTATTTTCTCCGAGAATCCGATATCTCTCGTAAGCAGGAAGATAAAATTTTTTCAGATATTCAAGTAAAACCCTGTTCATGGAAAATCTTTTACAGGCTGTATAAATAGCGTGTTTCATTCTCTTTATCCACTCCCTTGGAATACCTTCTTCATCCCTTTGATAGTATAGATTTCTTATTTCTCCTTCAAGAAGGGTATAGATTTGATTAGCTTCGTAATAATTATGAGGGGGTAGGCCCTCTCTCGGTTGAATAGCCCATCCATTCATGCCCTCGTATCCTTCAACCCACCATCCATCAAGGACACTTAAGTGAAGAACACCGTTCAAAGAGGCCTTCATTCCGGAGGTTCCGCTTGCTTCATAAGGTCTATAAGGCGTATTTAGCCAAACATCAGAGCCCCAGATGATATATCTTGCAAGATGAAGATTATAATTTTCAATAAAGATAAATCTATCCTCCACTTGGTAGGTATTTCTGAATTCAAGCAATTCTTGAATCATCTTTTTTCCCTCTATATCTTTAGGATGGGCCTTTCCAGCAAAAACAAAGAGAATGGGTTTTTCATTATCCTTCAATAAATTGAGAAGGCGCTCTTTCTCAAAGAGAATGAGATTGTTTCTTTTATAGCCTGTTACCCTTCTTGCGCAGCCTACAATTAATTGGAATCTTTTAAGGGGGAATCTCCATTTTTCAGAATCTTTGGTGGTTTTCTTGAGGAGTTCCTCTTCCAGGTGTTTATTTAATAAATTGATAAGTTGCTGTTTATTTCTTTTGTGGGCTTCCCAGACTTCTTCATCAGGAATATTAAATATTTCATCCCAGGAGGGGTCTTCGGGATCGAGAAATTTGAAATCCTGTCCTACATAATCTCTTAAAAGTTTATAAATGGGTTCGCTTAGCCATCTCCAGTGAACCCCATTGGTTACATAATCAATGGGGATTTCTTCAGAAAGCCAGTTTTCAAAAAGGGGAAGCCACATCCTCTTGGTTGTGCTTTGATGAAGTTTGGATACGGCATTTACATATCTTGAATATCTTATGGCCATGGCAGGAAGCCAGAAAATGGTATGATCTCCATGAATACACCCGCATTTAGCAAGATCCTCCATGGTAAGCCCAAGAGCCTTAATCTCGGGTTCAAGGTATTTCTGAACAAGTTTCATATCAAAATGTTCATTACCTGCAATCACCGGAGTATGGGTGGTAAAAATGGTGGTTTCCTGAATAAAAAGTCTGGCCTCGTGATAGGTCAAACCTTTTTCAAAAATCAAGTCTTTTAACCGTGAAAGGATTACAAAGGCAGAATGCCCTTCATTGAGATGATAAAGCTTAGGTTCAATTCCCAATTTCTTTAAGGCAAGATATCCACCCATTCCAAGAATGATTTCTTGTCTTAGTCTCTTTTCAGCCTCAGCAGGATAGAGGTAATCAAGAAGGGTTCTTATTTCAGGAAGATTTTCCGGGATGTCCGTATCAAGAAAGATGCAAAACCTTCTTCCAACCTCAAGTTTCCAGACTTTTATTTTTACGGGAGTATCAAGAAGATTAAGTTCTATGATAAGGGGGTGTCCCTGTGCGTCTTTAACTTCCCTTATTAAATTTAAGAATTTATCAATCTTTTCAGGTTCTTCCTTTTGTTGGGTATCAGCTTCTATTTTTTGCTTGAAATATCCCTTGGAATAAAGAAGACTAACTCCTATAAGAGGAATATCAAGGTCAGAGGCTCCATAAATGATATCTCCTGCAAGAACACCAAGCCCCCCTGCATACATGGGAAGGGACTCATGCAAGGCAAATTCCGTTGAAAAATAGGCTATATAATCTTTTTCAGAGATACCCTTTTCTTCAAGAAGGGGATGCCTTTTCTTTTTGTATTCCTCAAAGTGCTCAAGAATTTCATTTAATTCATTTAAAAACCTTTGATCCTGAGAAAGATTTTTTATTTTTTCTGAGGAAAGAAGATGAATGAATTTTACAGGGTTGCGATTAACTTTACGGAAAAGATTGGCATCTATTTTGTAAAAAAGACTTAGGGCATCAAAATCCATGGTAAACCAGAGATTGTAAGCAAGGGAAACAAGCTTTTCAAGAGACCCAGGAATTTTAGGATATACAAAACATTTTTTGAATTCCATTTTATTCCTCCATTTTTTCTTCTATGTCTGCAAGAATATTAATATAATATTTATAAGCATTTTCAGGAAGATCATAGGGAGAAAAATACTTGTGGACATCTCCGTCCTGAAAGTACTTTATACACATATAATAAAAATGATCCGAAGTGGTAAGTTTTTTTAGAAGAGGGATGAGGTCGTCTCTTCCCTTTTCTTTGGCTTTATTTAACAACTCATAGACGGTTTTCATGGCATTCCATTGAAGACTGTTGGAAAGCCAGGCTGAAAGATCCCTTTCCGTATCAGCCCAGGAGGTAGGTGTTGGAACAGAAAGCCCCTTGGGAGTATAATTCAAAGTATGATGAACCTCAGAGGGGAATAAAAACTTTATTTCCCTTTCTTTAAGCAAAAGTTCAATGGTTTTTTCCATAAATTCAAAAATGCCTGTTTCTTTCCATTGATGTTCTCCAAAGGTTTCATAATCCATAAAAAGACCCAAATAAAGATTTTTACCCTCTCTTTCAATCAGGGTTAAGTCCTTTATCCATTTAACATATTTTTCAGCAGTTAAAGGATATTCCTTCCAGGATCTATCACTAAAGCGAAAGGCAATGTCATCAGAGAGTTTATAGTGTTTTAATAAAAGAAGATGGGCATGATTATAGGAAAGTCTCGGATAAAGAGGAGAGTCTCCCATAAGAATTCTGTCTGCTCCTTCGATAAGGACGGTTTTAATTTGAGGGAAATTCATAAGCACATCAGAAAGCTTATCAAAGTAGATTAGCTCAGTATTTCTAAATACCGAAGGTTCAGCCCCGAATTCTCTTTTCATAAGCTCAAGGTGTTCTGAGACCTGTTCGAGAAATTCCTCAAGGTCAAAGATGCTTGCAAGGGAGTGATAATAGGTTTCTGCAATTAGTTCCACCCCTCCTGTCTGTATGAGATCAAGAAAGGATTTATATACCTCTGGGCGATAGAGCTTTGCTTGTTCAATGAAAGTGCCTGTGATACTGTAAGAGATTTTAAAAAGACCCTCTCCCCGGAGAATGAGATTTTTAAACATCTCATTAGCAGGAAGATAGCATTTTTCAGCCACTTTGTTAAAAACATAGCGATTTAACTCCTCATCAAAATAAGATTTTGAACTTCCAATATCAAAAAAAGAATACTTAGAAACCCGAAAGGGTTGGTGAACCTGAAAATAAAAAATTATGTATAGCATGAACCTTCTTTTAAAACCCTTTCATAAAGGGCTTTTACCTTTTTAGCTGGCTCATCCCAGGTGAATTTTTCCACTTCAGCTTTGGCCTTTTTCTGAAGCTCCTTTAATTTGTCTGGGTGATTTATTAAATCCACTATAATTTCAACCATTTTGTCTATATCCCAGAAATCCACCTTATAGGCATTTTCTACAACCTCAGAGACCCCGGATTGTTTAGAAAGAATGGGGGCGCATTCAAAATACATGGCCTCAAGGGCAACAATTCCGAAGGGTTCAGAAACAGAGGGCATAACCACAATATCGGCAAGGGTAAGGGCCCTTTCCACCTCTTCTCTGGTAAGAAAACCGGTAAACATGATGTGGGTCCCTATTCCGAGAGAGCCTGCCTCAAGCATAAGTTCCCTTTCCATCTCACCTGCCCCTGCTATCACAAATCTTGCCTTAACACCATAGGAAAGCACCTTTTTGGCAATATCAAGAAAGATAGTAGGACCCTTTTGAGGGGTGAGCCTTCCAAGAAAAAGTATGACCGGTTCTTTAAACTTTTTTACCTTTTTAACAATTTTTTCCTTTGCGGTAAAACCATTATGGACCACCTGAATTTTCTCAGGAGGCAGATGATAGTGCTCTACTGCTATGCCTTTGGTGTAATTAGATACTGCAATGGCACAATCGCAATAGTGAAGCCCGAGATATTCAATTTCGTGAATTACAGGATGGCCATAGCCAAGGGCTCTGTCAAACTCCGTGGCATGAAGATGGGCAATAAGGGGTTTTTTATAGATTTTTTTTAAGAAAAGACCTGCTGGATAGGTAAGCCAGTCATGGGCATGAATGAGGTCAAAAGAGATTTTTTGAGAAAGTTTTACCACATTTTGAAGATATTGGGAAACTTTGTATAGGAGAGAATCCCCTTTGGTGAGAATCTCCTTAAGCCTGTTTATTACCTCATCAGGAACCTCTTTCAACTCGGTTTTTTGAGGTAATTCCACTTTGGCAAGCTCAATAATAGTTTTAATCTCTGCATAGGCTGATTCCTGAGGTATTTCGTAAAAATAGGTAAAAAAACTGAGAGGTTCCGGGGAAAGGGGTTCTCCGTTTTCTTTTTTAGCAAGAGGATAATCAGCCTCATCCGGGATGTTTATTTCAAAGAAAACCTCTTCTCTGGTTGGAAGAAGCATTTTTATTTTTACACCGAGAGAGGAAAGGGCTTTAAACAAGCCATAACAGGCCATACCAAGCCCGCCCACAATAAAGGGTGGATACTCCCAGGTAAGCATTAAAACCTTCATAGGACCTCTCCTTCAGCTAATTTTCTTTCCATCTCAAGAAGAAAAATAGAAGCTACCGACCAGAACTGGGCAGGAGCGCCTTTAGGAAAATAGGGATTATCTCCATCGTAAAGCTCTGGGATACTTCCTACCTTCCCTGAAATGATAAGCTCTTTAAAGGGATGCAAAAGTTTTTTAAGTTCTTCTTTATAAGCCCTTTTAGGAAGGATTTTCTTTAGAAGTTTTCCGTAAGGATAAAGAAGCCAGACCCAAACTGTGCCGTTATGATAGGCAAGGTCTCTTTGATACTGGTTTCCAAAATATTTACGCTTAAAGGCAGGATGCCTCGGAGAAAGCGATCTTAAACCATAGGGAGTAAGAAGCTCAGCCTTTACAATGCTATCGGCTTTAAGAAGCTTTTCCTTGGGAATTTTCGGATATGGAAGGGAAAGGGCTATAACAAAATTAGGCCTTACCTCAAAAACAGGCTCATCTTTATAAAGGGTATCGGCAATAAGTTCTTCACCAAAATATTTTTCTAAGCTTTCGCTCTGGTGCTTTAAAATTTGCTTTATTTTGAATTTTTGGAGGAAGGCTTTATCAAGGTATTTGGTGGCATATTTAAGAAGGTTGTGCCAGAGAAAGGAGATTTCAATGGGTTTTTCGTATCGCGGAGTTAGGGGCTTTCCGTCAAGCATTACATCCATCCAGGTTAAAGCAAGTCTTGCCTCCTCAGGAATGCAAAGAAGCCCATCCTTTTCATCAAAATAAAAGGGTAAAGAACTTTCAGTAATAAAGTTTTCAATAAGGTTTTCTACCGCTTCTAATAGAGTTTTTTTTCTTTCTTCTGAAACCCTTTCTCCGAAAAATTCAAGATATTCAAAAACTCTAAGACCAAACCAAAGGGTTCCATCAAGTGAGTTATAGTTAGTTTCCTCTGGAAGGCCGATAACATTGGGGATAAGCCCTTTTTTCATTCTTTTTTTATAGTTCTCAAAGATTTTATAAGAGAGCTCTAAGCCCTCTTCCAGATAAAAAAGGGAAGGAAGTCCAATAAAGGTATCCCTTCCCCAGCAATAAAACCAGGGATAACCAGCTACTATGTCTTTTTCAAGGATAAAATCCCATAGCATGGCTTTTAAAAGAGAGAGAAAGTCTTTATCGCGAAAGCCCTCTTTTAGGGGATTGGGGAGAGGGGTATTATGATAAAACTTAAGTATATTTTCAACTATTTCCTCAAAATCCTTTATTGGAACATCTGAAAAGATCAAATAAAGGGTTTCATAAGCTTTAAGTTCTACTTCAATAAAAAAGGGAGAAAATAAATCTTCTACTGCGGGATAGCCCCTCATTTCTTCAAGGGGATAATAAACCTTGTAATAAAAAAGGGGCTCTACCTGAATTTTTCCCTTAGAGGTATAGGTGAAAAGGGTGCTTCCGTTTTTGGAGACGAGTATTTCTTTTTCGTTTGACTCGATTTGATAATCTCTCCATGAATCAGTATAACTTAAGGAGTGATGATTTCTAAAGGTGAGTTTAGGACGAAGAATCAATTTAAAAGGGTATGAGCTTATATTTTTGTATTCAAGAAGTAGGGTATTTTGGTTTTTGGCCATATAAAGACTTTTTTGTAAAAAGGGCTCTCCAGATTTGGGGCAATAAAAAAGAAAGATTGGATAGGGTCTGAAGTAAAAATCTTTTATGAGTTTATATCCCTCAGGGAAAAGGGCATCTACATAGAAATTGGTATCAAGATAATATTCAAGCCCTGAGGAAAAGATGATTTTTTCTTCCAGGGTGGAAAGAAGGTGTTCTCTAAAGCCATGTTCTTTACCAGCAATAAGAAGACCATGGTATTTTCTAACATTCCCAAGAAAGGCAGTGCCAAGGGCATAGCCCCCTTTTTTATTAGTAAGGACCCATTCATAGGGCGTAAATTTAGCATAAAGTTCACTAAGCATGAATTAATTATACAGAAACTCAGAAAAAAGGGCAACTATTTTCTTTTTAACCAGAAAAAATTGCGCAGTTTATCAATGGGATGAGTTTTTGATTTAGCCTCCTTTAAGCATTTTCCTACTTCTCTTATATCTTCAATGGTGAAAAAGGCCTGAGGACTGATTTCTTCAACTATGGACAAAAATTGAGGAAGTTTTTTCCTTTTTATAACAGAAAAAAGAATTATTATAGGCCCCTCTCTTCCTTCAGCATTAATAGAGGTGACAATAAAGCCCGCATCTCTTAAAGCTTTTAAAAGTTTTTCTGGTTCTGATCTGGTAATAACTCTTACAAGGATGTTTCCGAGAGCAAGCTTATTTTCAATGAAACCTCCTACATAATTTCCCGTGGCAAACCCTGCTGCAAAGGCAATATAATAAAAGGGGTGATCAAGATGTTTTAAAACCCAGGTGATAACTAAAAGCCAAATAAGAACTTCGAAAAAACCAACCAAACTTGCCTGAAGCCTTAACCCCCTTGCGAGTAAAACTATTCTTAAAGTTCCAAGACTTACATCGCAAAGCCTTGCCAAAAAAATAAGGAAACCATTTATCAAATATTCAATCATTCACAAAAAGGTTATTCTCCTCTGTATTTTCTTAAGGCCAAACCTATGTCGGTTCTGGAAATAATCCCGATAAGCTTATCTTTTTCTTTTTTATCAACTACAAGCAGTCTTCCTATTCCATGATGAATCATAAGTTGGAGGGCTTTGGCAAGACTCTCCTCAGGTTCAATAGTTATCAGTTTTTTAGTCATAATATCCTTGACCAAAAGGTTTTTCCATTCTTCTTGAGGTTTTTCAAGGAGATCCGTTTTGGTTAAAATGCCGAGCAATTTTCCATTTTCAATTACTGGAAGACCACTTATTAGATGCTTATGCATAAGATAGTGGGCCTCGCAAAGGGGAGTCTCTGGAGTAATGGTAATAGGTTTTTTCATAAAATCTTTAACTTTTAATTTTTCAAGGGCATAAATTCCATATTCCTTTTTAAAGGCTGGGGAGTCAAGTTTGGTTTCCACTTGACTTGGAAAGATGCTTTCTTTTCCGCTTAAGTAATAAGAGGTGAAAACCGATAACATCCCCGGAAAAAGAAGGCTATAGCCACCTGTCATTTCTGCAATAAGAAGGAGAGTTGAAAGGGGAGCTTTAGCAGCACTTCCAAAAAGGGAAACCATTCCCACAATCATAAAAGAAGGAAGATGAAGATTAAAATCGGCATATTTATTAAGGATTAAGGTATAAAGGGCTCCTGCAAGACCTCCTATCATTACAGAGGGACCAAAAACTCCTCCAGAACCGCCTGATCCGAGGGTAAAGGAAACACCGAAAGTTACACCAAGCATTCCCAGGGCTACGAATAAGGGGTCCATTATCTTTCCATCCATGAGAAGTTGGAGCCAACCATAACCATTCCCAATAGCAACGGGTGTAATAGAGCCTATAAAACCTGTAATAATTCCACCAATAAGGGGTTTTAAAAAAAAGGGAGCTTGAAGAAGATCAAAGAAATTTTTAATTAAAAAGAAAATTTTAAGAAAGAATCTCACTATAAGGGCGCAAAAGATGCCCAGTCCAACATAAAAGGGTAAATGTAAAGGTGTAATATGAGGTGGTATCGTTGCTCCAAAAATGGGTTGAAAGCCAAAATAAAGCCCATAGGTAGTATAGGCTACAATACAGGCTATAAAGGAAAGAATGGTGGTTTCAATGTCAAAGTCCTTTCTGAAAAAGACCTCACCGCTTATGATAGCTCCTGCTAAGGGAGCTTTAAAAATAGCTGCAATGCCTGCTCCAAGCCCCACTGCTAAGAATATTCTTCTTTCCCTTTCTCCCATTTTAAAGTAATGTGTTAGAGCAGATCCCAAACCAGCTCCAATTAAGGCTATAGGGCCTTCTCTTCCGGAAACCCCTCCTGTTCCGATGGTAATAGCTGAAGTAATTAGTTTGACAATAGAGTCTTTAATGGAAAGTTTTTCTTCTTTATGAAAAGCCCTAATGGCAGCGTCAGTTCCAACTCCTGCTGAGTAAGGAGAAAAGAAATAGGTTAAAAGGCCCGATAAAAGGCCTCCCAAACCCACCACAAGGGGTAAAAGGAGAGGATGTTTAAAAACCAGGGTATAACTCTCACTTATTCCACCTTCTCCTGCTGGTTTTGGCTGAATATATCCTACAATTCCTTCAAGAAAAATTTTAGTGAAAATCTCTATGGCATAAGTGAATAAAATGGCAAAGACACCTGCTCCAAATCCTATTAATAGAGATATTAAGAGATAATTTCTCCGAAATAGTAAAAAATAAAAGGGAGAAAAGAGTTCAGTTAGATTACCGTGATTTATTTTAAAGGGAAGTTTCATTTTTTTAAGGACTTTAATAAAAATTGATGAATTTTCAAGTTTTAGTCTATACAGGTAGAGAAATTGGAGAAAAGGTTTTAATTAAAAAATATAGAGAATCAAAGGATAAAAAACTCCCCTTGCAGAAGTTCTATTCATCTGATATTTAGGTAAAAATAGATAATTGAAAGAGGTGCTTATGAATGTTTGATCTATATCCCCAGATAAAAAGAAAAAAAACAAGGGAAATTCGGGTTGGAAAAGTTGGAATCGGCGGAGAAAATCCGGTAAGAGTTCAAAGTATGACCAATACGGACACAAGAGATGTAAAGTCAACCCTTGATCAGATTTTTCGCTTAAAAGAGGCAGGCTGTGAAATAGTGAGAGTTGCTATCCCTGATGAAAGGGCAGTTTTAGCCTTAAGAGATATTGTAAGGGAAAGTCCTCTTCCCATAATTGCTGATCTTCACTTTGATACTTCCCTCGGAGAAAAGGCCATTAAAGCAGGAGTTTCTGGGATACGCATAAATCCCGGGACCTTTAAGAACAAAAAAAGACTTGATTCTTTAATTAAGGCCTGCAAAGAGGAGGGAGTTTGCATAAGAGTGGGAATAAATGCAGGCTCCCTTGAGGCAGACCTTTTAAAAAAATACGGTCATCCCACCCCTGACGCCATGGTTGAGAGTGCTGAAAGGTGGCTTGACTACATAGTTTCCAAACATGACTATTACAATCTCAAAGTGTCTCTTAAATCCTCAAACTGGTGGCAAACAGTAAGGGCCTATGAAATCTTTTCGGAAAAATCCGATTTTCCTCTTCATATAGGGGTTACCGAGGCAGGAGGCCTTATTCCTGGGACAGTGAAAAACACCATGGCAGTAAGTTATTTACTCTTAAAGGGAATAGGGGATACGGTGCGCATCTCTTTAACTGCCGATCCAGTGGAAGAGGTCTATGTGGCTTACGAGATTTTAAGAAACCTCGGATTGAGAAGTCTCTACCCTGATATTATTGCCTGTCCAACCTGCGGAAGGTGTGAAATTGACCTTATGAAGCTTTACGAAGAAGTTTCTTCCTATGCACGGAAATTAAAAGCTAATCTTAAGCTTGCGGTTATGGGATGTGTAGTGAATGGCCCGGGAGAGGCAAGAGAGGCAGATATCGGTATTGCTGGAGGAAAGGGAGTAGGAATTATTTTCAGAGAGGGAAGGATTATAAAAAAGGTCAAAGAAGAAGAGCTTCTTCAGGCCTTTTTTGAGGAGATTGAAAAATTCATAAAGGAGCATCCCGAAAGACTTAATCTTTGAGATTCTTTATAAAGCGATAAATTTCCTTTGAGGATACTCCGTATTTTTTAGAAAGCTCTTTAGAAATCTCTTTACTTTTTAAGCCTTTCATAAGTAAGGCTTTGATTTCGTTTTTAATATTTTTCTCTAAATTAAATGAAGGGCTCTTTTTCTCTTCTTTTCCCTCAATAATTAGAGTTATTTCTCCTTTTACATTTTCCCTTTTTGCAAGTTCGGAAAGACTTGTAAAAAGAAGCTCCTCGTGGAATTTGGTAAGCTCCCTTGCAAGAAAGGCAGCTCTTTCTCCGAGAACTTTTAAAAGAATCTGAAGGGTCTTTGAAAACCTGTGAGGTGGAATAAAAATCAAAAGGGGCATATCCTTTGGTAGTTTTTCAAGCCTTTCTTTAATTTCCTTTTCTTTTCTTGGTAAAAAGCCAAGAAAAATAAATCCCTTTGATAAATCAATCCCTCCTGCAGAAAGGGCAGTAGTTATGGCAGAGGCTCCTGGTATGGGCTCAACTTTTATACCTTCAAGATGTGCCCTTTTGACCAGTCTTGCGCCTGGGTCTGAAAGAAGAGGTGTTCCTGCTTCACTGCAAAGGGCTATTTTTTTCCCTTCTTTAAGAAGTTTTATAATTTTTTCTTCCTTTTCAGTTTCAACCTCTTTGTAAAAACTGATAAGTTCTTTCTTGGGTAATTGATAGGCCTTTTCAAGCTTTTTGAAACTTCTTGTATCCTCTGTGAGAATAAAATCAACCTCTTTTAGAACTTCAAGGGCCCTTAAAGTTATATCTTTGAGATTCCCGATGGGTAATGCCACTACATAGAGAATTCCTTTGGTCTTTTCAGTCATAGCTAAATTTTATAGGGCTTTTTCCTCTTTGGGTAGCAGAAATTTTTCTAAAAAACTAAGCCTTTTTGAGGGTCTAATACCTACCAAAACCTAATGGAAAATGCTATAATTTTAAACTATGAAGATTGCTTTTATCTGCACGGGCAATTCTGCAAGGAGTCAGATGGCAGAGGCCTATGCCAAACACTTTGCCAAGTTATATAAAAAAAATATTGAAGTATTTTCTGCAGGGGCCAAGCCTGAAAAAGAGGTAAATCCTCTTGTTATAGAGGTAATGAAAGAAGAGGGTTTTGACCTTTCAGGGGCACGCCCCAAGGGATTGGAAGAAATCCCTCTAAAGGAAATCAATCTTATTATTACTTTATGTGATCATGCTTCTGAGACCTGTCCTTACATACCTGGGGTGAGAAGATTACATTGGGCCCTTCCAGATCCTGCTAAAATAAAGAGTGAGGATGCCCTTTCAGAGATAAGAAAAATCCGAGAAGAAATTAAGGCAAGGGTGGAAGAACTCATAAAAAGTTTATAGACCCATGAATGAAGAAATTCTTTTAAGTGTTGGTGGAGGCGGAGAGGAGACCCAAAAATTCCTTGAAAGGATTATTCTGAAATATCTTGGTAACCATCTTCTTAATGCCTTAGAGGATGCAACTCCCCTTGAGGTTTCTTTTAAGAGACTTGCCTTTACCACCGATTCCTTCACAGTTAAGCCCCTTTTTTTTAAGGGAGGAGACATAGGAAAGCTCTCCGTTGTGGGAACTCTAAATGATCTTGCGGTAATGGGGGCAAGGCCAAGATTTTTATCCTTGAGCCTTATAATTGAAGAGGGTTTCCCTCTTAGAGATTTAGAAAGAATACTTAAAAGCATGA
The DNA here is from genome assembly GCA_002441555.1 of Thermodesulfobacteriaceae bacterium UBA6232. GTDB lineage: Bacteria > Desulfobacterota > Thermodesulfobacteria > Thermodesulfobacteriales > Thermodesulfobacteriaceae > Caldimicrobium. The sequence continues at coordinate 3,837 of DJWK01000003.1, read as the reverse complement.
AAGAGGTCCTTTCTGAAAATGGGGTTTTTGTGGTTACTGGAGATACCAAGGTTGTGCCTAAAGGGGCTGCAGATGGAATTTATATAAATACTTCAGGAATTGGTGAGATAATTTATCCAGGACTTTCAGCAAAAAACTTAAAACCGGGAGATGTAATCATTCTTTCGGGTTCCATTGGGGATCACGGAGTTTGTATTCTTGCAGAAAGAGAGGGATTTAAATTTGAGGTAGACTTGGAAAGTGATTGTGCCTCTCTTTTTCCCCTTTTAGAACCTCTTTTTCAAAGTTCCCTTGAACTTCACGCCTTAAGAGATCCTACAAGAGGGGGGCTTGCAGGAGTTCTCTATGAATGGGCAAGGGCTTCCAAAGTGGATATTTTGATTTATGAAGAGGAAATTCCCGTTAAACCTCAGGTTAGAGCCTTTTGTGAAATTCTTGGCTTTGAGCCCTATCATTTTCCCTCAGAGGGAAGGGTAGTTATAGCTATTCCTGAAAAAGAGGCAGATTCTGCCCTTGAGACACTAAAAAAGCACCCTCTTGGTAAAGAGGCTAAGATAATTGGTAGAGTGCTTGAGAAAAGGGAAATCCCAAGGGTATATCTTGAGACCCCTTACGGAACAAGAAGGATTCTTGAACTTATGGATGGTGAATTCTTGCCCCGTATTTGCTGATGCATGAATACTCTCTATTTTTGAGTCTTTTGAAAACCATTGAGGATGAGTTAAAGCCCTTCAATAATCCCAGGGTTTCAAGGGCGGTTCTCTTGATAGGGGAATTTTCTGGAATTGACCTTGATTATCTCAAAGAGGTAATAAAAAATTTTAAAGTGGGAACCCCTCTTGAAGATGCAGAAATTATTTTTGAAAAGGACCCTTTAAGGGTTATTTGTTTTTCCTGTGGAAAAGAAGGGGAACCACAAGAAAAAAGAGCCCAGTGTCCCTTTTGCGGATCCTTTGAGGTAAAAATTATAGGTGGTTTAGACCTCATTTTAAAAACCCTTGAGATTGAGGATGAAGAAAGCCCTTCAGATTAAGATTGTAGGTGTTGTTCAGGGAGTAGGTTTTAGACCCTTTGTATATCGCCTTGCAAGAGAGCTTTTTCTTACTGGATGGGTTCTAAACTCTTCAGAGGGGGTAAGAATCCATGTTGAAGGCCCTGAAGATAAACTTTGCGAATTTGTTAAAAGACTTGAAAGAGAAGCCCCTCCCCATGCCCAGATTTATCATATAGAAAAAAAAGAAATTCCTTTAGAGGGTTTTAAGGATTTTCAGGTTATTAAAGCAGAAAAAGAGACAGAGGTTGAGCTTGATATACTTCCTGATTTGGGGATTTGTAAGGATTGTCTTTATGAGCTTTTTGATAAGAAGGACAGACGCTATCTTTATCCCTTTATAACCTGCACCAATTGTGGCCCAAGATTTAGCATTATTGAGAAAATCCCCTATGAAAGAGAAAACACCACCATGAAGATTTTCCCTCTTTGTGAAGCCTGCAGAAAAGAATATGAAAATCCCCTGGATAGAAGGTTTCATGCTGAACCCATTGCCTGTCCTCTCTGCGGACCAAAGATTGAATTATTCAGCCATCAAAGGGAGAAACTGGCAGCAAATGAAGAGGCTCTTTTCTTAGCCCGCAAGTTTCTCAAAGAAGGAAAAATTCTTGCGGTAAAGGGGCTTACAGGGTTTCATCTTATGGCAAGGGCTGATGATCCTCGAGTTATTGAAACCTTAAGAACTCGTAAAAAAAGAAGCAAAAAACCCTTTGCAGTGATGTTCAGGGATATTAACCAGCTTAAAGAGTATGTAGAGTTAACCGAAGAGGATAAAACATTTCTTCTCTCTCCTAAGGCTCCCATTCTTTTACTTCCTGATAAAGGGCTTCTTCCCGAAAATCTCAATGAGGGCTTAAATTCTCTTGGAGTTTTTCTTCCTTATACCCCTCTTCATCAACTTCTTTTAAAAGACCTTCCCTTTCCACTTATTGCTACTTCAGGAAATTTTTCTGATGAACCCATTGTTTATGAAAATGAGGAAGCCCTTGAAAAACTCTCCCAAATTGCCGATTATCTTTTACTTCACAATCGGCCTGTTAAAAGGGGGCTTGATGATTCGGTTATAAAGAGGGCAGGGAACCTTTATATTTTTATCAGAAGGGCAAGGGGATATGCACCTCTTCCCGTTTTTTTAAAGTTTTACACCAAAAGAGTCATTCTAGCAGTTGGTGCTCAAGAGAGAAATACCTTTGCTCTTGCTTTTAAAAATAAAATTATTCTCAGCCAACATCTGGGTGATATAGAAGATCTTGGGAGTCTTTCACACTTTGAAAAAGGCGTCTATGATTTTCTCAATCTTTATAGATTAAAACCTGAAGTCGTAGTTTGCGATTTTCATCCAAGATATGAGACAACGAGATGGGCCCACGAGTTTTCAGAAAGGCAAGGTATTCCTTTGATACAGCTTCAACATCATGTGGCGCATATTTATTCTGTTTTTGCCGAAAGGGGTGAAATGCCAGATGAGGAAATATTGGGTGTTTCCTGGGATGGAACAGGCTATGGCCTGGATAAGACCATCTGGGGAGGGGAGTTTTTTAAAATAAAAGGCTTTCAGTTTGAAAGAATTTTTACTTTAAGACCCTTTCGCTTAATCGGAGGAGAGGTTGCTGTTAAAGACACAAGAAGGATTGCTTTAGCCCTTTTATTTGAACTTTTTGACGAAGAGACCCTCTCTTTGGATCTCCCCTTTTTAAAAACTTTAAGTGAAAAGGAGCTTTTTTATATTTATACTGCATGGAAGAAAGGAATTAATTCTCCCCTTTGTAGTTCTGCTGGAAGGCTCTTTGATGGATTCTCTGCCCTTTTGGGAATTTGCTATTATAATACCTATAGTGGAGAGGCCCCTATGAGGCTTGAAAGTCTTTATAAACCTGATTTGAAAGAGCCTTATAACTTTTTTGTTAAAGACAGTTTTTATATAGATTGGGGAGAGGCTGTAAAGGAAGCCCTAAAGGACTTCAAAAATCCTTCAATTGGTGCAACAAGATTTATAAATGGGCTTGCAAGGGTTATTCTTGAGATAGCAAGGCTTTCAGGGATAAAAAGAGTGGCTATCTCTGGTGGAGTCTTTATGAATGGCCCTTTGCTGCTTGAAACTTTGAAGCTCCTTGAAAAGGAAGGTTTCCAAGTGTTAAGAAATGAAGCTTTTCCACCTAATGACGGAGGAATTTCTCTTGGACAGGCCTTTTACGCCTCTTTAAAACTAAACTTTGATTCCCCAAGATCTTAAGATTGAGAGAATTCTTTCTTTAAGTAGAGGAATATTTCTTTTAACCTCTTGAGAAATATCTGTTCCTACCTCAAGATTTTTTGGTTCAATACCTGCCAACATGATTTTTTCAAACTTTTTGCCCTTTAATTCAAGAATTCTCAAAAGGTCGGGGAAACTTACCTCGTGAAGGGAGATTTTTTCAAGGGTATCCTTAGGAAGATTTTCAAGATTTTCTATGATAAGGGTTCCAGGGGGATTTCCGGTTTTTATGGCATCAACAATAATAAGATAATCAGCCTTTTCAAGATAAGGAAGAAGGAAAAAGGCCCCTGTTCCTCCATCAAGGATTTCAACTTCTTCAGGCAAATTTATCTCTTCTTCGAGCTCCTTTACTACTTTTACTCCAAGTCCCTCATCACTTAGAAGCACATTACCAAGCCCGATTATTAATATTTTCTTTTTCATGAAAATTCCATTATAAAAATTTTCAAAAATTCGACAAGGTGAAAAATAAAAAATTGTGGATTCAAATTTAAAATGTCACCTGTTTTTACTAATTTAAAATGTCACA
>DJWK01000001.1:44541-78999 GCA_002441555.1 Thermodesulfobacteriaceae bacterium UBA6232 | reverse complement strand
GTTCTCCTCTGAGCCTCAGCAAGCTCCTTTTGTGCCTTTGCAAGATCAGCTACAATTGCCTTTAATTCATTAAAATCGCTTACCTTCACCAGCTCATCCAGAATATCCACCATCTCTTCAAGAACCTCTGCCTGTTCAGGCGGGAAAACCTTTCTTACCTTCAAAACCCAGTTTTTAACTCCCATCGCATCCCCTCTAAAAAGGCTTTATTATTTATAAATTAACAAATTTTTAGTTAAAGTAAATCCCTTTGAATAAACTCACCTAATTTAGCAGGCAAGAGCTATTACCAAAGCTTACTTTTATTACTGGGTGTCTCTTCTCCAAAATCTGGTTTTCATAAAGATAAAGTCCTTTGAAAAGCTCTCTGGAGATTTTCTAAATCTTAGAGACCTGCTTGAGAAAAATTATTTTCTGCTTTCTGCAAAAAGCTTGACAAAGGGAGAGTTATCTACATCTTCCATAGTGGTCATCAAATCTCTCAATGTCATCTTCTTCTAAGTATTCTCCGCTTTGAACTTCAATAATTTCAAGGGGAATTTTTCCAGGGTTTTCAAGCCTGTGAAGGGTAGATTATTAAGAGTTTCAAGGCAATATTTTAAGGCAAGGACTATAGCTGGGGCCGTATTTCTGCTAACGGGTTCAAAGATTATAGAAGGAAGGGAATATTGGTTAGGAAGGATTTCCTTAAGATCGGAAAGGACATAGAATTTGTATTCGCTGTTAGTGGTTATAATAATATTCTCAGGAGAAACAATCGGAAGGATTCTTTCCACCGTTTGCTGGAATAGGGATCTTTCACTGTTTAGTCGCAAAAACTGCTTAGGATAGTTCTTTCTTGAAAGAGGCCAAAGTCTTGTTCCAGAACCGCTTGCAAGAATTACTGCTTTCATAATTTATGAAATATTACAATAAGATTTTCAAAATACAATAAAACCTGAAAATAGAAAGTTTGGACCTTTTGAAAATTTTAACAAGAATTTGGAGACCGGGAATCTAAAACTTGTGACCCCTCAATAAAAAGCGCCCCCGGAGGGNNCCGCTGCTCTATCCTGTTGAGCTACAGGGGCTTTTTAAGAAATTATTTTAATACAAATCTTTCTTTTGACAAGTATACCTTATAGGAGTATAATGCCATTAAAACCATGCTCTGGCAAAGATTATTACCTGACTTTTTTGAAGAGCTTGAAGACGAAAAGGTGGGAAAAATACTTTCCGAAAATCCCCCTTGGGAAGTTTTAAAAACCCTAAAAGAATTTCTTTTTGAAATAACCCCGGAACTTCCAAGACTTATCCCCCTTGAAAAGCCTCTTACAGAAACACTTTTTTTAACAACAGAGGGGGAACTTATCCCCTATCGCGAAATAAAAAAAATTGAAGGTAAATATTATCTTAAGGATAGAGAAGTAAAAGGGGCCATCCTTATGGCAGGGGCTTTTTTGAAAGGGAAAAAAATCTTTTTTGAAGAGGGCGTGGTGGTTGAGCCCTATGCTTACATTGAAGAACCTTCCTATTTTTCTGCAGAAACCCAGATAAGGCACTCGGCCTATGTGAGAGGAAGTGTTTATACAGGAAAGGGAGCAGTGATTGGTCACACAACTGAGGTAAAAAATTCCATTTTTTTGAGCGGGGCTAAAGCTGCCCATTTTGCCTATGTAGGAGATAGTATTCTGGGAAGAGAGGTAAATCTTGGAGCAGGAACAAAACTTGCTAACCTTAAATTTTTAAAAAAAGAAATTACCTTCCAAATTGAGGGTGAAAGAATAAAAACAGGATTAAGAAAAATGGGGGCTATCCTCGGGGATAGAGTTCAGACAGGATGTAATGCCGTTTTGCAGCCTGGAACTTTACTGGCCAAGGATTCCTTTGTCTATCCCGGGGTTTCTGCTCCTTCTGGCTATTTCCCAAAGGGAAGCAAAATAAAAACTTAAAGGGGGTTTTATGAAAAAAATTCTTATTTTAATGGGATTTTTGGCTGTTTTTCTTCTTTCTGGAAGGGCTTTTTCTGAGAGGATACTTGCTGAAGTTGGGCCTTATAAACTTACAGAAAGCGAGCTTGAAAGGCTCATAAAAGAAGATCCAAGGATTGAAGCTATTCTAAAAGCCCAACCTTTTCTTAAGGCACAGATAGAAAAGGGCCTTGTAGAAAGGTGGGTTAATATAACCCTTCTTTATTTAGCAGCAAAAGATACTAAACTTCCCGAAGATCCCGAAGTAAAAAGAAAACTCTTTGAGAGCGAAAAAATGATCCTTGCAGAGGCTTATTTGCAAAAAAGCTTACCAGAAATTAAAGTTTCTGAAACAGAAATGAAGGAATATTATCAAAAGCATAAAGAGGAATTCAAGCAGCCTGAGGGAGTAAAGCTTAAACACATTTTAATATACGTTCCCAAGGATGCGGATAATAAAACCAAAGAAAAGGCTTTAAATAAGGCAAAACAAATAAGGGCCCAACTTGTAAAGGGGGCGAAATTTGAAGAATATGCCAAAATTTATTCTGATGATACCGCCTCTCGAGAAAAGGGAGGTGACTTGGGGATTTTAAGGAGAGGTGAAACAATTCCTGAATTTGAAGAGAGGGTTTTTAAATTAAAGCCAGGAGAGATAAGCCAGCCCATTTTGTCTCCCTATGGTTATCATCTTGTAAGGGTTGAAAAAAGGATACCCGAAGAAATTTTACCCTTTGAGAAGGTTAAAGATCAGGTAAGAGAAAGCCTTAAGAGAGAGAAGGAAAGAGAAGCCATGAAAAAAATGCTTGAAGATCTTGTCAAAAAGTATCAGCCAAAGATTTATTTAGAAAAGGAAAGCGGTGAGAGAAAAGATAAAACTTCTTGAAGTCTATTTAAAATTTCAGAAGGAAGCCCTTTTTCTTGATATTGAGACAGAAGGTCTTTCCAAAGAAAAAAATGATATTACTGTTATTGGAATCTGTAAAAATGGGAGATACTATGCCTTTGTTAAGGGTTTAAACTTTGAAAAGGCTTTAAGATTTCTTGAAACAACTCCCATCTGGATAACCTTTGGAGGAGAAAATTTTGACCTTCCCTTTATAAAAAAGACCTTTCAAAATCTGGAATATCCGAGAATTCATCTTGATCTTTTTCATTTAACAAGCCTTGTAGGTTTAAAGGGCGGGTTAAAAAGGATAGAAAAGGCCCTCGGCATTGAGAGAAAAACAGAGGGATTTAACGGTTATACCGCTGTAAAACTCTGGAAAAAATGGAAAGAAGAAAGGGATAGATCCGCATTGAGGAAATTACTTCTTTATAACAGGGAAGATGTTCTTAACCTGAAAATTATTTTGGATTATATTATAAATAAAATTTTTTCAGAAAGGAGGAAAGCTTTATGAAAAAAATCACCTTCCCAAAGATTATAATAATTGTTTTGCTTGCCTTTCTTTTAGGATTTGCAGGAAGAGAGGTTTATCAGCATTTAAATCTTTTTAAACCTGAGGGCGGAATTGCAGAGGATGGAAAGGTTTTAAAGGAAGAGGGGATTCAACTTGCTCAAAAATTGTCTGAAGCCTTTTCCGTTGTTGCTGAAAGGTCAGCTCCTGCAGTAGTTTATATAGAAACAGAAAGGGTGGTTACAGGAACTCCGGGATTTCATCCCTTTGATTTTTTTGGGGATGAGTTTTTCAGAAGATTTTTCTCTCCTCCGAGATTCAGGGAAAGGGGAGCAGGTTCCGGGTTTATTATTTCCAAAGATGGATATATTGTAACCAATAATCATGTGGTTGAAAAGGCGCAGAAGATAACCGTTAAGCTTCTTGACGGAAGAGTTTTTCAAGGAAAGGTGGTTGGAACTGATCCCTTTTCTGATGTGGCATTGATAAAGGTTGATGCCAATAATCTTCCCACTTTACCTCTTGGAAATTCTGATATGATAAGGGTTGGTGAGTGGGTTATAGCTATCGGAAATCCCTTTGGGCTTACTCATACGGTCACAGTAGGGGTAGTCAGTGCCAAGGGAAGAAGCGGAATAGGAGTTACCGATATAGAGGATTTTATTCAAACGGATGCAGCTATAAATCCTGGAAACTCTGGAGGGCCCCTTCTTAATTTAAAGGGAGAAGTTATAGGAATGAATACCGCTATATTTTCAAGGTCAGGCGGATATATGGGAATAGGCTTTGCAATTCCCATAAACATTGTAAAAACTGTGGTTGAGCAACTTAAGACCAAAGGAAAAGTGGAAAGGGGCTGGCTGGGGGTTGTTATTCAAGATCTTACTCCGGATCTTGCAAAAGAGCTCGGGCTCAAAGTTACAGAAGGAGTTCTTATTACTGAGATAATTCCTGACTCTCCTGCTGCTAAAGCTGGGCTTAAAGAAAAGGATGTAATTATAAAGGTGAATGGAAAACCTGTTAGAAATGCCTCGGAATTGAGAAGTCAGATTCTTATTCTTAAGCCAGGAACTGAGGTTGAGCTTGAAATCATCCGCAATGGTGAAAAGAAAATTGTTAAAGCCACAATTGAGGCCCCCAAAAGGGGCATTCTTACTTCTAAAGCTGAACTTCAGGAATTGCAAGATCTTCTCGAAGAATTTGGTATTATTGTTTCCGATCTCACTCCCGATATTGCAAAGAGATTTGGCATTCCCTCTAAGATTAGAGGAGTGGTAATTGTTGAGGTAATTCCTGATACACCCGCTGATTTTGCAGGGCTCTATCCTGGAATGGTTATAGAGGAGATCTTTGGGAAAAAGATAAAAAATTCCCTTGAGTTTTTTGAGGTTTTGAAAAATTACAAAAACAGAAAAAGTTTGCTTCTCGGGATCAGGACAGAAAGGGGAAAGTTTTATGTTACCCTATCCCTTGAATAGAAGAACTTAGTATGAAAAAGTTTTTTGTAATAATAATTTTTCTTTTCATTTTCATTTGGGTTTCGCCTCTTTTTGCCGGAAAAATTGTTAACAAAATTGTTGCTGTGGTAGGGGATGAGGTTTTAACTCTTTATGAACTTGATAAAATGGCTGAACCCTTTTACAAAACTTATTTTAAGCCTGGAATGGACCCTCTTGAAATAGAGAACCTAAAAAAACAAATAAGAAAAGAGGTTCTTGATCAGTGGATTGAAGATACCTTAATTGGGCTTGAGGCCAAAAAGTATAATATAAAAGTTACAGACGAAGAGATAGATTATTATATCAAGGAAAATTTTAAAAATGCCAACTCAACCCTTGAGGATAAAAATTTTAGGGAAAAAATAAGAGATCAGTTGATGAAGATTAAATTTATTCAATTGACTGTCAGGGAAAAAATTGCCATTCCTGAAGAGGAGTTAAAGGAGGCTTATAAGGAGCTTGTTAAAAATTATGATCCTGAGCCAAAATATGAACTTGAAATTTTGATTGTTAAAGAGGAATTACTTGTTAAAGACATATATGAAGAGCTTTTACAGGGAAGAAGCTTTGATGCCATAGTGAAAAATTACAGAGACCAGACAAATTATTTCAAAGAGGTCTTTAAAGAGAAAGAGCTTGACCCAAAAATTCTTGAGGGACTTAAAAATCTTAAACCTGGAGAGGTGCTTCCTCCTCAAAAAAGGGGAGAGGTTTTTCAGATTATAAGACTTCTCAAAAGGGCTTCGGGAACTCCTCCTACCTATGAAGAGGTGAAAGAGGAACTTTATGAAAAGCTTTTTCAGAAAAAGGCCCAAAGTTACATTGAAAAATGGATAAAGGATTTAAAGGAGAGTAAGTTTATAAAAATTTATATTTAAAGTGCTTTTTTCTCTTCCTGCCTTAGTTCTTGATAAAGAAGTAAGAAATGAAATAGATTTACTGGTAATCTTTTTAACCCCTGGTGGAAAGATAAGGGCCCTTGCCAAGGGGGCCCAAAAATCAAGAAGGCGCTTTCTTAATCTTCTTGAAGATCTTACTTATTTAAAGGTCCATTTAAGAAAGCCTCAAAAGGGGAAAATACTTATTCTTGAAGGAGCAGATCTTCTTTATCTTCCTGAAAGCCTAAGATGGATGCCTTCTAAATTTTATTTTTTCTCTTATGTTTCTGAAATACTTGATTTTACCTCGCCTGAGGCTTTAAAAAAAAGCGATTTTGAATGGTTGATTAATTTTATAAAATTTCTTGATAAAAAAGAGCCTTTTAACCTCAATGAGGCCAAAATCTTTTTTGAATTAAAGTGGCTTCAAATTTGCGGGCTCTATCCTCAGGTTTGGGAGTGTGTAAGTTGTGGGAGGGAACCAAAAAGAATTTATTATTTTTCTGTCCCCTCAGGCGGAATTTTGTGTTTTTCCTGCAAAGATAGTGCCTCTTATTCCTTGAGTTTAAATCAGATTGACCTTTTGAGAAAGATTGTTAGAATAAAAGAACTCAATGAGGTTGAAACCTTAATGAAGGGTTTATCAACTACCGAAAATTCTCTTTTAATCCGTCTTGTGGAAGAATTCTTTGCTTATCATTTTGATTGGGAGCCAAGGTCTTTAAGAATTTTGAAAGAGGAGTTCCTCAGTGGCTGAGGAGAATAGGAATCGCTTTTTTGAAGAAAAACAATATGTTCTTGAAAGCCTTCATGCCAAGGAGTCCTGGAGGCTCTTTAGAATTCTTGCGGAGTTTGTGGAGGGATTTGAGGTTTTACCAAGGGTTTATCCTGGGGTTACCATTTTTGGCTCTGCAAGAACTAAGCCAGAGCATCCTGATTATCAAAAGGCCTATGAACTGGGTAAGCTTCTCGTTAAGGCAGGTTTTTCCGTAATCACAGGAGGAGGCCCTGGGGTGATGGAAGCTGCAAATAAAGGGGCTTCAGAGGCTGGAGGATACTCCGTTGGCCTGAATATTAGGCTTCCCTTTGAGCAGGAGCCCAATCCTTATGCCAATGTGAAACTTGAATTCAGATATTTCTTTGTAAGAAAGGTTATGCTTGCCAAGTATTCCGTTGCCTTTGTCTTTTTCCCAGGTGGATTTGGCACCATGGATGAAATGTTTGAAATTTTAACCCTGGTTCAAACCAAAAAGATAAGACCTGTTCCCATAGTGCTTGTAGAAAAAAATTTCTGGAAGCCCCTTTATAGCTGGTTTACCAAAACTTTAATCCCTAATCAAAAAATTTCTGACGCAGACCTTAATATATTTACCATAATTGATGAGCCTCAGGAGATTGTAAATTATATCAAAGAAAGGCTCTGGATTTGAAGATGAGGCATCTTCTTGATATTTATAGCCTCTCTTCAGAAACCATAAAGGAGATTCTTGAGCTTTCTGAAAATCTTAAAGAAATACTTGAAAGACCCATTCCCAAGGTGCCAACTCTTAGGGGGAAACTTGTTCTTCTTTTGTTTTATGAGCCCTCAACTCGCACTAAGTTTTCCTTTGAAAGGGCCTGCAAAGTACTTTCTGCTGATACCATGAGTTTTTCTGCTAAAGGAAGTAGTCTTGAAAAGGGAGAGACCATTCTTGATACCGTAAAAAATCTCTATGCTTTAGGAGTAAATTTGGTGGTCATACGGCACAATCTTTCAGGAACTCCTCATTTTCTTGCAAAGCATTTAAAAATTCCTGTGGTTAATGCAGGAGATGGGATTCATGAGCATCCCACTCAGGCCCTTCTTGATATGTTAACCGTTAAAGAGAAGCTTGGAACCTTAGCAGGCCTAAAGGTTGCCATAGTGGGTGATATCAAGCACAGCAGGGTGGCTCATTCTGATATTCTTGGTTTCCAAAAAATGGGATCAACAGTTTATGTTACAGGCCCTGCGCATCTCCTTCCAGAACCAAAGGAGGCCGAATTTTTTGAGATTAGACCCGGAGGCTTTAAGATTTGCTACAAAATGGAAGAGGCTCTAAGGGATGCTGATGTGGTTATTGCCTTAAGAATTCAGAGGGAAAGGCATGGGGAGCCCTTTATACCTACTCTTCAAGAATATGCCGAAAACTTTGGCCTTACCCCAAGGCACTTAGAGCTTATTAAAGAAGGGGCCCTTCTTATGCATCCAGGCCCTATCAACTGGGGGGTTGAGCTCTCCTATGAGATGGAAAAGTACCCCTTTCAGGTAATCCTTGAACAAGTGGAAAACGGAGTTGCTGTAAGAATGGCAGTTCTTTTGAGACTCCTTTCAGGAGATTAAAAAATGAAGCTTTTATTAAAAAAGGGACGCCTTCTTGATCCAACGCTGGGAATTGATTTCATTGGTGATCTTCTTATTGAAGAGGGAAAAATTAAGGGCTTTGGAAGAGAAATTGAGATTTCCGAAAAAGATTTAGAAATTATTGATTGCCGCGGAAAGCTTGTTTTTCCCGGTCTTGTAGATATACATGTGCATTTGAGGGAGCCGGGAGAGGAGTGGAAGGAGGATATTGAAAGTGGAACGAGAGCTGCCCTCTATGGAGGAGTTCTTCGGGTGGCCTGCATGCCTAATACCAAACCCGTTAATGACGCTCCTGAGGTAACCTCCTATATTTTAAAAAGGGCAAGAGAGAAGGCCTCGGTTAAGGTTTATCCCATTGCTGCCATAACCAAAGGACAAGAAGGAAAAGAGCTTGCCGAATTTGGAAGGCTCAAAAAAGCAGGGGCAGTTGCGGTTTCCGATGACGGAAAATGGGTGGCTGATTCTTCCCTTATGAAAAGGGCTCTTCTTTATGCCAAAAATTTTGACCTTCCGGTGATTTCTCATTGTGAAGATCCAAAGCTTTCCTTTAGGGGCCAAATAAATGAAGGAAAGCTTTCTGCTAGGCTCGGGCTTAAAGGGATTCCAGCTTCTGCTGAAACCGTTGCAGTTGTTAGAGATCTTCTTCTTGCCAGGGAAACTGGGACACCTCTTCATCTTGCCCATTTATCGGTTAAAGAAAATCTTCCTTTTTTGAGATGGGCAAAAGAGGAGGGGATACCCTTTACTGCAGAGACCTGTCCTCATTATTTTACTTTTACAGAAAAGGAGGTTGAAGGTTACAATACCAATGCCAAAGTAAATCCTCCCTTAAGAACAGAAGAGGATGTTGAGGCCATAAAAGAAGCCCTGAAAGAGGGGCTTATTGAGGTCATTGCCAGTGATCATGCTCCCCATAGCCCCCTTGAGAAGGAAGTGGAATTTGAACTTGCAAGCTTTGGCATGATAGGGGTTCAGTTTTTATTACCTTTGAGTTTTAATCTTGTGAGAGAGGGCCTTCTTTCGGAGCTTAAGCTTCTTCAATACTTGATTACCAATCCTTCCAAGGTTTTGAAAATAGAGCCACCGAGTTTTAAAGAGGGTGCACCAGCAGAAGTGGTTATTTTTGACCCGGAGGAGCGCTATCTTGTCACAGAGGATTTCATTCAGTCAAAGAGCAAAAACACACCTCTTCTTGGGCGGGAGCTTAAGGGTAGAGTGAAAACGGTTATTCTTGAAAAGAGGATAATTCACCTTTGAACCAAAGAGCCACTAAAATTATAGTGACCTTTGGTCCTTCTTCAGCGGATCCTTCAATACTTCGAGAATTTTTGATGATAGGAGTTGAGGGCTTTCGTTTTAATTTTTCCCATGCAGATTATGAGTTTTTTAAGAAGGGAGTTGAAACTTTGAAAAATTTAGAAAGGGAGTTAGGAAAGTGTGCAATTTTAATTCAGGATTTAGGTGGACCTAAGCTTAGAATCGGAGAGGTAGAAAAACCCTTTGAGGTGAAAAAAGAGGATATTCTTGAGATTTATAGTTATCCTGTGGAAAGTGGTTATTCTCAGGGGATTGGAAGAGTCTATCTTGAAATGCCTGAAATTTTGGAGAGGGTAGAGCCTGGAGTAGAGGTAACTTTAGCTGATGGTTATATCAGGGGCAAAGTAATCAAGAAAGAAAAGGAAAAAATTATTTGTAAGATAATTCATGGTGGTCCCATTTCCTCAAGAAAGGGTATAAATTTTATCGGAATAGAGCTACCTCTTTCGGCTTTAACTTCTAAGGATATGGAAGACTTGAAGTTTGGAGCTTCCCTTGGTTTTGATTATGTGGCAGTTTCTTTTGTAAGCACTGCAGAGGATGTTAAAAAGTGCAAAGAGCTTTTAAAGGATCTTGGAAGTTCTTCTTGGGTTATAGCCAAAATAGAAAAAAAGAGTGCCCTTGAAAATCTTGAGGAAATTCTTGAAGTGGCAGATGGAGTTATGATTGCAAGAGGTGATCTTGGGATAGAGGTTCCTCTGGAAAAGGTGCCTGTGCTTCAAAAGAAAATAATTAATAAGGCTGTTAAGCGAGGAAAACTTGTAATTGTTGCTACTCAGATGTTAACTTCTATGGTTAACGCCCCTTTTCCAACAAGAGCAGAGGTTTCAGACATTGCCAATGCTGTATGGGACAGTGCTGATGCTCTTATGCTTTCTGATGAGACCGCTGCAGGGAGATATCCACTGGAAGCTGTAAAAGTCATGCAAAAGGTGATTGAAGAGAGCGAAAGGTATTCTTATGAGAGAATATCGCAGGTCTCTGAGAATATAAGGGATAGAGCTATTGCCTCAAGTGCAGTTTATCTTGCTGAACAGCTTAAAAGTAGAGCTATAGTAGTTCTCACCCAAACAGGTGAGTCTTTAAAAAGGGTTTCTCAGCTTAGGCCAAAAGTCCCTATTTTAGTCATAACCCATAAAAAAGAAGTTTTGAGAAAGCTTGCCTTGTTAAGGGGAGTTATTCCCCTTGGGGTTATTGATCCTCAGGAAGATATTACTGCTATCTTTCCTTTGATAAAAAACTTTTTTCTTTCTGAAACCTTTCAACCAGAGGATACCATTGTTTTAACCTATGGCTATCCCTTGGGAATACCAGGGACTACAAATACCATAAAGGTGCTAAAAATTAGCGAAATAGAGAAGGTTGATGTAATTGTGTGATTTTTTACACAGGTGTAAGGAAAATTCCACACCAAGCCTATGGCTTGTTTTTCTGAAGGTCTTTTAAGACCATCTGTTATAAAGACTTTCTTCAAGGTTTAGTTTTTAAATTTCAGGCAAAAAATTTGCATAAAAAATTTTAAAAATTTGGGATAAAAAATTATGGAATATCAAAGAACCATTGCGCAACCTGTTTCTCTTGAAGGAGAGGGAATATTTACCAGTAAAAAGATAAAAATTGAGTTTCATCCCCTTCCAGAAAATGAAGGAATTATCTTTGAAAGGGCAGATCTTCCAAGGTCACCACAAATCCCCCTTCATATTGACTATGTAGTGGGATCTGAGGGTTCAACGCTTCTTTCTGATGGAAAGATAACTATTAATCTTGTGGAACATCTTCTTTCAGCCCTTCACGGGCTCGGAATTGACAATCTTTTAATCAGGGTTTATGGAGAGGAAATTCCTCTTTTTGACGGGTCAGCCTTATACTTTGTAAGGAAAATTAGAGAAGCCGGTTTTAGAATTCTTCCTGCGTTGAGAAGAAAATACCGCCTTCTTAAACCCTTTACTATGGAAAATGGCCAGGGCCGTATTACCTTTTTCCCTTCAAGAACTCTTATAATAAAAGCAAAGATAGAATTTTCTCATCCCTTAATAGGTCTTCAGGAATGTATTTACAGACATCATCCCTTTGAATATCTCAGAGAAATTTCCTTTGCAAGAACCTTTGGTTTTAAAAACCTTCTTGAAGAGAGAAAAAGAAAGGGGATTCTTAAAGGTGGAAGCCTTTCCAATGCCATTGTTCTTGACGAGGAAAGGGTGTTAAATCCAGAGGGCTTAAGAAGCAAAGATGAGTTTGTTAGACATAAGGTTCTTGATCTTATGGGAGATCTTTATACCTTAGGGCTTTCCTTGATGGCAGAAGTGCATGCTGAATTTTCTGGGCACAGGCTTCACATTGAGGCCTTAAAATCCCTCTATCATGCAGGGCTTCTTGAAGAAGTTGAAGAAAGGGCCCTTACTTTTTTGTGGATCCCTAAAAAGAGGAAGCTTTTCTTTTAACTGTCCCGATTTTGTGAACCAAACCATCGGGATTTTCTAAGATTTTGTCAAGTTTCAAAAGATCAATTTTATAAGTAAAATCCTTTGAAATTAGAGCTTCAATTTTTTGCAATATGTAAGGTAGAGGGTTTTTGATTTTATTTTCAATATCTGGAAAGGCCTGAAGATAAATGGATTTTCCTTCAATGGCAACTTTATAGGGCTCATAAATTACATAAACAGGGGTTTTTAAGGGAACTTTTTTATAGACATATTCTATATCCTCTGGATAGAGCCTGAAGCAGCCGTGAGTGGTTCTTCTTCCAATGCTGTAGGGTTTGTTTGTGCCGTGGATGGCATAAAGTCCTCTATCAAGATAGAGGGCATAATCTCCCATAGGATTTTCTGGTCCTGGGGGAACTACCTCTGGAAGAGTGGGGTCTTCAGCTCGAATGGATTCCGGAGGATACCAAGTGGGTTTTTCCTTTTTGCGAACAATTAAATATTTCCCTGCGGGAGTTAGTTTTCCCTCATCACCAACCCCTATAGGAAATACCTTGAATTTTCCTCTTTCAAAGTAATAAAGCCTCATTTCGGGAAGATTGATAATGATGTATCTATTTTGATTAAGAATAAATTCAGGAGGAATTAAGATTTTCTTGGGAATAATAATTTTTGTTCCGGGATCAGGGACCCAGGGATCAACTCCAGGATTAGCAAGAAGTAAAGCCTGATATCCCACTTTAAAGGTAACTGCAAGATCCGTTAAGGTATCTTCCTCCTTAATGATATAGGAAAAATCCTCAAGATATATAAATTTGTTCTTTTTAAGAGGTGTTAAGGCCAAAGCTTGAGAGTGAAGTAAAATGATATAGAATAAAAAAATCCCCAAAAAGGAGGCTCTTTTATGCGCTTTCATAACATTCTCGAAAAGATTGGTAATACTCCTATAGTTAAACTAAATAAGCTAAAAGTCAAGGGAAAGATTGAAATTTGGGGAAAATTAGAGGGGCAGAATCCCGGGGGTTCTGTAAAGGATAGGATTGCCCTTGCTATGATTGAGGATGCTGAGAAAAAGGGGCTTCTTACACCGGATAAAATTGTTATTGAGGCTTCAAGCGGAAACACGGGAATTGGGCTTGCCATGGTGTGTGCGGCGAAGGGCTATCGTTGTGTAATTGCCATGCCTGAGTCTGCTTCCCTTGAGAGAAGAAAGGTTATGCAGGCCTTCGGGGCTGAGATTATTTTAACACCTGCTTCCAAGGGAACTGATGGGGCTATTGAGTTTGTTTATGATCTTGTTAGGGCTGAGCCTGAGAAATATTTTTGCCCTGATCAGTTTAATAATCCCGCTAATTGGCAGATGCATTATCGCACCACAGGGCCAGAAATTTGGGCTCAAACTGAAGGGAAGGTTACCTTTGTGGTAAGTGCCCTTGGAACCACCGGAACTGCCATGGGAATTGCAAGATATGCCTTAGACAATAATCTTCCCTTCAAGGTGGTAGGAGTTGAGCCCTATCCTGGGCACAAAATTCAGGGATTGAAAAATATGAAAGAGTCTTTTCCTCCCGGAATTTTTGAGAGAAAGCTCCTTTACAAGGTGATTAATGTGCACGATGATGAAGCCTATGAAATGGCAAGATGGCTTGCAAGAAATGAAGGAATTTTTGTGGGCATGAGTTCAGGGGCTGCCCTTGCAGGAGCTCTAAAGCTTGCAGAAGAAACAGAAGAAGGCCTTATTGTAGTAATTTTCCCTGATCATGGAGAAAGATATCTTTCCACACCTCTTTGGGCCTTTGAAACCAAGGAAATAGAAAGGGAGCTTTATCTCTTTAATACCCTTACTCAAAAAAAGGAGGCCTTTGTTCCCAAAGAACCTCCTGTGGTTAAAATATATACCTGCGGGCCGACCCTCAATATAAGGCCTCATATTGGTCTTTATAGAAGGCTTCTTACTGCAGATATTCTCAAAGGGTATTTAAAACTTTATGGTTATAAACCCTTTCATGTGGTCAATCTTACCGATTTTGATGATAAAACCATTCAGACCGCCCTTGAAAAGGAAAAACCTTTAAAGGAATTGACAGAGGAAATTGAGAGAGCCTTTTATGAGGATCTTGAATTTTTGAAGATTAAAAGAGCCGATGCCTATCCCAAGGTTAGTGAAAACCTTGAGGCCATGAAAGAGCTTGCCTTTAAGCTTTATGAGCAACACAAGGCCTATGAAAAGTTTTCTGCTCTTTATTTTGATGTTTCAAGATTTCCTGATTATGGGAGGCTTGCCAAGGTGGATTTAAAGGCCCTTAAGGCCGGAATAACTGTTGATCAAGAGGAATACGAAAAGGAAGAGCCCTATGATTTTGCCTTGCTTAAGAGGGTGCATATTCTTGAGATGAAGGCCGGATATTTTCTTGAAACTCCAATCGGAAGAGTTAGGCCCACCTGGCATATTCACTGTGCCTGTATTGCCTTAAAGTATCTGGGAGACAATTTTGATATTTATACAAGCGGAAGGGATTTAGTCTTCCCCCATCACGAAAACACAAGAGCGGTAGCAAAGGCTCTTACAGGAAAGGAACTTGCCAATTACTGGATTCACACAGAGCTTACCTATTACGGTGGCAAAAAGCTTTCTTCAGAAAACAGAATTACCATTCCTGATATAAAGGAAAGGGGATTTGAGGGAAGGGTTTTGCGACTTTACATGCTTCAGACCCATTACAGTACCCCCTTAAATTTTTCCTGGAAGGCCCTTGAGGATTCCAAAAGACACCTTGAAAAGATTGATACCTATCTTGCCTATATCTCCTTTGCCAAAGAAAAGGTTTTATCTGAGATGGAAAGAGAGGCCCTTTGGGAAAAACTTGAAGCCTTTGAGAGAGATTATAAAGAGGCCTTGAAGGAGGATCTTAATACTCCTCTTGCCATTTCAGAATTAACAGGATTTCTCAAAGAGCTTTACCGCCAGGCAGAAAAGGGCTTTCCTGCAGGATACAAAGAAAAGGTTTTTGAGGTTTTAAGAAATTTTAACTCGGTTTTTAGGATTTTGGTTTTTCCCGTGGAGGTAAAAGAAAAAGAGATTCTTGAGCTTGCAAAAGCAAGGGATCGGGCAAGGAAAGAGGGAAGATTTGAGGAGGCAGACTACATAAGGGAAGAACTTATCAAGCGCGGCTACAAAGTCTTTGATACCTCCTCTGGCACAAGGGTTATTAAATTTGTTTATGAAGAATAGAATTTTTCTTGAAATCTTTGATAGGCTTTATAAATTTTTTGGGCCCCAAGGTTGGTGGCCTGCGGAAACCCCTTTTGAGGTCTGTGTAGGTGCTATCCTTACACAAAACGCCTCCTGGAAAAATGTGGAAAGGGCTATAAAAAACTTAAAAGAAATAAATCTTTTAACCCCTGAGGCCTTATACAATCTCTCTGAAAAGGAGCTTTCAGAACTTATTAAACCTTCTGGTTTTTATAATCTAAAAGCTAAAAGATTAAAAAATTTTATACATTTTCTTTTTGAAAATTATGGAGGAAGCCTTGAAAAAATGAAAGAGGAAGAGCCTGAAACTTTAAGAAAGAAACTTCTTGAGATAAAAGGCCTTGGGCCTGAAACCGTTGATTCCATTTTGCTTTATGCCCTGGATAAGCCCTTTTTTGTGGTTGATGCCTATACTTATCGTATTCTTTCAAGGCATGGCCTTTGTCCAGAAGAGACAAGTTATGAAGAATTACAAAGCCTATTTCACGAAAATCTTGACAAAGACACAGATTTATTCAAAGAATATCATGCCCTTCTTGTTGCTTGTGGAAAGAACTTCTGTAAAAAGAGAGAACCCCTTTGTAAAGACTGTCCTCTCTCATATTTAAGGTAGCTTCTTTATGCTCTGGATTCTCTTTGCCATTCTTGCAGGTTTTTTTGTGGCTTTAAGTGATGCCCTAAACAAAAAATATCTTTCTATAGAAGGTTTTGTGAAAATGACTGTGGCAAGAACCCTTGGGACCTTTCCATTTTTATTCCCTATTTTTCTCTATTTGCTTTTAAAAAAAAGCGCTTATCTCTATTTCACCTCCGATTTCCTGGTCACTACCCTGATTTTGCTTTCTCTTGAAATTACAGCCACCCTTTTTTATATGAAAGGGATTGAAGTTTCTCCTCTTTCAGCCTCCCTTCCCTTTCTTTCCTTTACCCCTGTTTTTATCATTTTTACGGGATTTTTAATCCTTGGCGAGAGGGTAAGTCTAACTGGGGCTACGGGGATTTTACTCATTGTCTTTGGAGCCTATCTTATCCATCTTCCCCGAATAAATAGAGGGCTTTTGGCACCCTTTAAAGGAATTTGGGAAGAAAGGGGAGGATTTTTTCTTCTTATAACTGCCTTTATTTACGGGATCACAAGCGTTCTTGGAAAAAGAGGGCTTCTTCTTTCAGACCCTCTCTTTTTTGCTGCCTTTTATTTTTCTCTTCTTTCCTTGGTAACTCCTCTCCTTTTAAAGGTGCTTTATAAAGTGGAAATACTTTCCTTTGTGAAAAAAAATCTTAAGGGCGTTTTTCTTGTAGGAGGCACCCAAGCGCTTATGTGTTTTTGCCATATGCTTGCTTTAAGTCTTGTTGAGACAGCCTACATGATTGCCTTAAAAAGAACAAGTATTCTCTTTGCAGTGCTTCTTGGTTGGTATTTTTTTAAAGAAAGATATATTGGGCTTCGTTTGTCTGCTGCCCTTTTAATGTTTCTCGGTATTTTAATTATTGCCCTCTTGAAGTGAGATAAAATAAATTCAAGGTCTCCCATTAGATTGGTGATTTTGCTTGGATTTGTTAGTCTCTTTGCGGATTTTACCTATGAGGGAGCAAGAAGCATAATCGGGCTTTATCTTGCAACCCTTGGCGCAAGTGCCACCTTGGTTGGTTTTGTGGCAGGTTTTGGTGAATTTCTTGGATATAGCCTGCGATTTGTTTCTGGATATTTTACAGAATAGCCCTCATTCTCCTTTACACCCAAAATTACAGACAAGCCTTTGCAGGATTAACCATTTCTGCTTTTTTGGCCCTGACTTTCCTTTTTCTTTCTTATTTTCTTTATCCTCATCCTCAAAAATTAGAAAGAAAAGCTTTAAAAGAAAAAAAGGAAGCTTTTCCCGCCTCTTTTGGCTTTATGCCCTTTCTATGGGGATTTATGGTGCAGGCTTTGCGGATTTTGCTCTTATTGCTTATCATCTCCATAAAGAAAAGATTTTAGGGGCCTCTTCTATACCCCTTTATTATGCCTTGGCTATGGGGGTAGATGCCCTTTCAGCTCTCCTTTTTGGCTATCTCTTTGATAAAAGGGGCTTAAAAGTTTTGGTGATACCCTTTCTTTTATCCGCTCTGTCACCTCCTTTGGTTTTCCTTGGAGGAGCAGAGCTTGTGCTTTTGGGGATGCTTGTTTGGGGAGTAGGCCTTGGAGCGCAGGAATCTATCATGAGAGCCTCTGTAGCCCTCTTTACACCCAAAGAAAAAAGAGCCACGGGCTATGGCATTTTTCATGCCCTTTTCGGACTTTTCTGGTTTCTGGAAAGCCTTTTCCTGGGTTTTTTATACGATTTTTCTCTTTATGCCTTAATTTTAGTTTCAATAGGGTTACAGCTTTTATCTTTGCCATTATTATTAAGGGTATTTAAAAACTTTGAATCAGAAAAAGAGGACTTAGCTTAATGAAATTGAAAAGGCCTTCTTCAGAATCTACAGAAATAAAAAAATTCATAGATAAACTTATCAAGCTTGTTGAGCTTGAGAGGAAGGCTCAAATAGAAGCAACCCTTCTTGAGATAAAAAAGCTTAAGGGGGGAGAAAGGGAGAAAAAGGGAAGAGCCCTTCTCGAACTTAATGGTAAGATAATCGGGTCGGAATCTGGTTATAAACTCGTCAAATACGGAAGAAGAAAAAGTTTTAAAACGGAGATAAATGTGGGGGATCTTGTGTTAATAAGTAAAGGAGATCCCATAAAAAGTGATCTTGTTGGGCCTGTTGTGGAAAAGGGGAATAGATTTATAGTGGTTGCTTTGAAAAATGTTCCTTCCTGGGCTTTAAAGGGGGTTCGCCTTGATCTTTATGCCAATGATTTAACCTATAAAAGACAGATTGAAAATTTGAAAGAGCTTACTCCCTATGCTGTAAGGGCTTTGAGACTATTACTAAAGCTTTCTTCTCCTAAAAAAAACACTTCTTCAAGAGTTTTCACCTTTTGACCAAAATCTGAATGAAAGCCAAAAGGAGGCTGTAAGCAAAGCCCTCGGCTCTCCAGATTTTTTCCTAATCCATGGCCCCTTTGGGACAGGGAAAATTGAGAGACTTGTTGGAAAGGTGAGGCTTGTGAGATTGGGACATCCCTCAAGGGTTACCAAGGAATTAAAAAGCTCAACCCTTTCAGCTTTGGTTGAGGCTCACCCCAGATATGAAGAGATAAGAAAATTAAGAGAAGAGGCAGAGGCTCTCATAACTTTGAGAGATAAATTTAAAAAACCAACTCCTCAATTAAAAAGGGGTTTGAGAGAAGAAGAAATTCTCTTTTTGGCTTCAAGGGGGAAGGGATTAAGGGGGGATATCAGCAAAAACCATGCAAGAGCTTGCCCAATGGATAAGGCATAATCAAAAAATTAGCGAAATTTATAAAAAGATAGAAGCTCTTGAAGAAGATATTATTAAAGAAATAATTAAAAATTCTCAAGTAATTCTTGCCACAAATTCTTCTTCTGCTCTGGAATTTATAAAAGACAGCATCTTTGATGTGGCCATAATTGATGAAGCCTCTCAGGCAACCATACCAAGTGTTCTTATTCCCATCTCCAAGGCAAAAAGGTTTATCTTGGCAGGAGATCACAAGCAACTTCCTCCCACTATCTTAAATGAAAGGGCAATGGAACTTTCTAAAACTCTCTTTGAAGGTCTAATAACTCTTTATCCTCAAAAGTCAGCTTTATTAAGGGTGCAATACAGAATGAATGAGCTTTTGATGGAATTTCCCAATAAGGAATTTTACGAAGAAAAAATTTTAACCTTTGAAGGGGTTAAAAATATTTCCCTTAAAGATTTAAATATTAAAAATTCCTCCTTTGGGGAGCCCTGGGATAAAATCCTTTCTTTAGAAGCTCCCTTGATATTTATAGATACTTGGAAATGTAAAAATAAGTGGGAAAGGCAGAGAAAGGATTCAACCTCCCGGGAAAATCCCCTTGAAGCCCAAATTGTAAAAAATATAATAGAAAAATTTTTAGGAATGAATGTAAAAAAGGAATGGATTGGGGTTATTACGCCTAATGATGATCAGGTTGATCTTATCTCTTCTCTTTTAAAAAAAATTGAGGTAAAATCTGTGGATGGTTATCAGGGAAGAGAAAAAGAGATTATTATATTATCCTTGGTTCGTTCAAATAAGGATAAGGATTTGGGATTTCTTGAAGATTTGGGGCGTTTGAATGTTTCTTTGACGCGAGCTAAAAGAAAATTAATAGTTATAGGAGATTCGGAAACTTTGTCAGTTCATCCTACCTACAAGAGATTTATAGGATTTGTAAAGGAAAAGGGAATTTATCTTGAATTTGAAGAAAAAAAAAATTTTTAGGACTTGAGATGATAGAGATACTTTATTGGTTTGCCTTTTTTCTTTGCACAGGAATAATCACTTTTTGCGGAAGTAGGCTTTCTAAGTATGGAGATATCATAGCAGAAAAAACAGGTCTTTCCGCTACCTGGATAGGAATTATCCTTATGGCCACAGTTACCTCTTTACCAGAACTTATTACTGGAATTAGTTCTGTAACCTATGCAGAGGCCCCGGATATTGCTGTAGGGGATATTTTGGGAAGTTGCATTTTTAATATGCTTATTCTTTCTTTGATTGATATTCAATATAGACCAGCACCTATAACTTCCATGGCACATCATGGACATATTTTGTCTGCTGGGCTATGCCTTCTACTTTTAACTGTGGTTTCCTTAGGACTTTTTCTTGGGGAGAGAATTTACCCCTTTGGATGGATAGGTCCTTATACTTTAATTTTTATTTTTTTATACCTTGTGGGGATGAAATTAATTTATGTATATGAAAAAAAGAGACTCTCAAAATATATAAAAGAAAGAGCTATAAAATATGAAGACATTTATACCAAAAAAGCTGTTTTTAAGTATGTTTTAAACGCTACTTTTGTGATAGTTGCAGCTATTTTACTGCCTGAAATCGGAAAGGGTATCGCTGAAATTACCGGGCTTGGACAAACCTTTGTAGGTAATATATTAATTGCTTTTACCACTTCTCTTCCAGAAGTAGTTGTTACCTTTTCTGCTGTTAAAATAGGAGCAATAGAGCTTGCCATTGGAAATCTTTTTGGTAGTAATTTGTTTAATATTTTTGTTCTCGGAATTGATGATATTTTCTATTTTAAAGGACCCTTGTTATCTTATGTCAATAAAAGCCATATAGTTTCTGCCTTATCGGCTATGGCGATGATAAGTATTGCCATTATTGGAATAACCTACCGTGCTGAAAGAAAAAAATTATTTTTGGCCTGGGACTCCCTAGGGTTAATATTAGTTTATCTTATTAATGTGATGCTCTTGTATAGTCTTTATTAAAACCTTTGTTTTTATTTAATCCACTTTCTTAAGGAGGTGAAGATGAATTTTAAGGGATTAACTCTTGATGAAGCTAAAAGACGCCTTGAAATATATGGACCAAATGAACTTGAAGAAGAAAAGAAAATCTCTCCTTTAAAGATTTTAATTTCTCAGTTTCTCAATTTTTTAGTTCTTATTCTGATTGTGGCTGGTATTGTCTCTTATTTTCTTGGAGAAAAGATAGAGGCAATAGCCATTTTGGCTATTGTTTTGGCTGCGGGACTTCTCGGTTTTTTTCAAGAATATCAGGCAGAAAGATCCCTTAAGGCCTTAAAGAAATTGATAACACCTACTGCTAAGGTGATAAGGGAAGGAAGACTTATGGAGGTTCCTGTATCAGAAATTGTGCCTGGGGATATAGTTTTTGTTGAGGCTGGAGATAGAGTTCCTGCTGATGGTAAACTTCTTGAGGCTATAGATCTCTATGTGGATGAAGCGGTACTTACAGGAGAATCTTTCCCTGTAGAGAAAAAGCCTTGGTCAGACTCAGAAGACGAAGAGAAAATTGGATATCTCTTTATGGGAACTTTTGTTGTTCGTGGAAAGGGCTATTTTGAAGTGCTCGCTACTGGCAAAAATACCGAGTTCGGAAAAATTGCCAGTATGTTAAAAGAGGTTGGAGAAAAAAAGACTCCCCTTCAGGAAAAAATTGATAGAGCCAGCAAAAAACTGGGAATTTTAATTCTTCTATTGAGTGCCATAATTGCTTTGTTAGGCATTATGAAAGGATATCCAGTTTATGAGATGTTTATCTGGGGAGTGGCTCTGGCTGTAGCCATGATTCCTGAAGCTCTACCAGCTGTTAGCACTGTCACGCTTGCCCTTGGTGTTAAAAGAATGGCTGAGAAAAAGGCCTTAATAAGAAAACTTGCCTCTGTTGAGACCCTGGGCTCTGTAACCTATATCTGCACTGATAAAACAGGAACCCTTACCAAAAATGAAATGACTGTAAAAAGCCTCTTTGTTTCGGAAAAGATCCTTGAAGTTACTGGAGTGGGATATGAGCCCAAAGGTGAAATACTCTTTCAGGGCAAACCTTTTAAATTTGATAAGGCCTTAGAGCTCCTTCTTAAGGCATCCCTTCTTTGTAATAATGCAGAGCTTTACTTTGATGAAAAAGAGGGCCGCTATAAAGTTAAGGGTGATCCCACAGAGGGTGCTTTAATAGCCCTTGCCTATAAAGCAGGTTTTTCTGAAGAATTAAGGGCTAAAAATCCCCCATTAAAGGAAATCCCCTTTTCTTCTGAAAGAATGCGAATGACCACCCTTCATCGCATAGGGGATAAAACTTATGTGTTTACCAAAGGTGCCCTTGAGGTGCTTCTTGAGAAATCATCTTTTATTATGATAGGAGAGGAGATAAAGCCACTAACCGAAGATAAAAGAAAGGAAATTTTTGAGATAGCTAAAGGTTTTTCAGAAAGGGCGCTTCGTGTAATTGCCTTTGCCTACAAAGAAGTTTCAAGCCTTGATCTTTCTGATTCAGAACTGGAAGAGGAGCTTATTTTCCTTGGTTTTGCAGGTATGATGGATCCTCCGAGAGAGGAGGTAAAAGAGGCAGTAAGGGTTGCAAGAGAGGCGGGAATAAAGGCGGTAATGATTACAGGCGATAATAGGGAAACCGCTCTTGCTGTTGGAAAGGAAATCGGGCTTTATCAGGGAGGGCTTGTTCTTACAGGAAAGGAATTAAGAACTCTTTCAGAAGAGGAATTTGAAAAAAGGGTTCTTAATGTGGAAATTTACGCAAGAGCTATGCCAGAAGACAAATTAAAGATTGTTAAGGCCCTTCAGAAAAGGGGTCAAATTGTTGCTATGACTGGGGATGGAGTGAATGACGCCCCTGCCCTAAAACAGGCAGATATTGGTATTGCCATGGGGATTACTGGAACAGAGGTTGCAAAAGAAGCCAGTGCCATGATTCTTCTTGAGGAAAACTTTGCAACCATTGTGAGAGCCGTTGAAGAGGGAAGAACTATATTGGCAAACATTAGAAAATTTCTAACCTATCTTATGACAGGAAATACAGCCACAGTGCTTGCCTTAACAGTTGCTCTTCTTTTTGGATTACCCCTTCCCTTAACAGCAGTTCAGATTCTCTTTATAAATTTGCTCATGGATGGTTTTCCAGCCCTTGCCTTGGGAGTAGAACCTGCCGAGCCCGGAATTATGAAACGCCCGCCAAGAGACCCCAAAGAAGGCCTTCTTCCTAAGGAAAATCTTCTCTTTATACTCTTTATGGGGCTTTTTATTTCAGCTCTTTCTTTTTCTCTTTATTATTACACCTTGAAAGTGGAAAATCCTCAAAAGGCAGGCACTATCTTTTTTGCAGGAATTATTACCTTTCGTCTTATAAATGCCTTAAACTGTAAATCCATTGAACATAGCCTTTTTAAACTTGGGTTATTCAGCAATCCGTGGTTAATCCTTGCTCTTTCATCTTCTTTTGTGCTTATGTTAATAGCAATCTATACCCCCTTGAACACCTTTCTTCACACACAGCCCCTTTCTTTCAAGGAGTGGATGTTAATTTTTCTTTCAGGGCTTTTAATCTTGGTGGTTGATGAACTTCACAAATGGATTAAAAGGAAAAAAAGATCTTGAAGAAGTTACTAACGGCTTTATCATATAAGCTATGACAGAGGAAAAAAAGACCAAATCAGGGGTTGTTGCCATAATCGGGCTTCCCAATGTGGGCAAATCTACCCTTTTGAATAATCTTCTTGGCACTAAGGTCTCTATTGTAAGCCCAAAGCCCCAGACCACCAGGTTTAATATAAGAGGTATTTACACAAAGGATAACCTTCAGATTATTTTTGTGGATACCCCGGGGATTCATGAAGCTCAAAGTCTTTTCAATCAACTTATGGTAAAGCAGGCCATTTCCGCTCTTGAAGAAGTTGATGCAGTGCTTTGGGTTATGGATGTAACCAACAGGGTTCCCGAAGAGGAAAAGCTTCTTGAGATAATTAAAAAAGTTGGTAAACCTACCGTTCTTGCCATGAATAAGATTGATCTTATGAAAAACAAAAATGAACTTTTACCCCTTATTGATTATTTTTCCAAGCTTTATGATTTTGCAGCCATTATTCCCATTTCCGCCTTAGAGAGGGATGGTCTTGATAGAATTATTGATGAGCTTGAAAAGATTTTGCCTGAAGGGCCTTTTTATTATGATCCTGAGTATGTGACAGATCTTCCCTTGAAACTTCTTATTGCAGAAATTATAAGAGAAAAGGTTTTTATGAATACCTATCAAGAAGTTCCCTATTGTGTAGCTGTCAAGGTGGATTCTCTAGAAGAGGTTCCTGAAAAGAATCTTCTTCATATTCAAGCAACTATATTTGTTGAGAGGGATTCTCAGAAGGGAATTATTATCGGAAAAGGTGGAAGGATGCTTAAAAAGATTGGCACCCTTGCAAGAGAGGAACTTGAGTTTCTGCTAAAAAAGAGGATTTATCTTGATCTCTGGGTAAAAACCTTAGAGGGCTGGCGGGAAAAGGAAAGCCATATTCGCAGGCTTCTTCCCCTTATGATGGAATAGCAAAGGGAGATTTGCTTTATTAAAAATTCAATAGATGCCAAATCTAAAAAATTTTTACCTATGTAAAAAGCATCTTCCTGTTAGAGATTTTCTTAAAAGAGAAGAAACTAAAAGAGAGGCTTTCTACATAACTAAAGGTATCAAAGGAGGTTTTGAAAGGGTTTATTTGTTCAAATATTTTTTTAATGAGACTTTACAGGGCTTTAAGTTTACCGGGGCAATAGGGATCAATATCTTTGGTTGGGTCAAGCCCAAAACTTGAAATAACAGCAAGACACCCTCTACAAACACCGTAAAGAACACAACCCTGACAAGACTTAGGCCCAATTCTATAAAGTTTAGCTCTTTCGGAATGATATATTTCACTTAAAGATTGCTCTAAAATACTTCCCAGAGGTGAAGGGAATTTTCTGCAGGCATGAACCTCGCCATTAGGAAGAAGGCAAAGAAAATTAAAGGCTGCCCCGCATCCAAAACCCGTGCACCCGCCACAAAGGGGTTTCTCTTTTTGAAAGAGAAGATAATTAAAAAAATTATCCTTTAAAGAAAGATAGGGAAGCTCTTCCGATAGATTAAGATATTCCTCAAGGACTTGGAAGAACCTTTCTTTTTCTGAAGGTGAAAGCTTTTTACCCTCACCAAAAAGGGATAATCTGTTAAAGGAGAAAACATCAACCATTCCCTCAAGAGATTTGGCAAGAGGTATTAGTTCATCAAGATTTTTTTCGTGAACCGTCATCATAACCCCCGAGGGGACCTCAAAATCTTTTAAAATTTTTAAAAATTTTAGAGTTCTTTGAAAATGCCCTTTCCCACGTATATCATCATTTGTGCTCTCAAGGCCTTCAAGACTAACCTGATAATAAACGGGTGTTTCAATTTTACAGAGCCTTTCAAGTAAACTTTCCGATACAGGGTTTCCAAGAATAGCAAGACTAAAGCTCATCTCAGAGGCTGCCTTATAAAGCTCAAAAAAATGAGGATACATAAAGGGATTTCCACCTGAAAAACTAATTTGTCCGTGAACCTTCATCTCCGAACAAAAACTGAAAAGTTCCTCAAGGATTTTTAAATTCTCTTCAAGAGACAGTTCTGAAACCCTTGAGCGATCATAGCAATGTTTACAGTGAAGATCGCACCTATTGGTTAAATGCCACTGAAAGGTAAAAACCTCTGCCACTCTAAAGCTTTTATCAGGAAAAAAGGCCTTTTGAAAGGGTGGCTCTCTTCTTACAATTTTACTTTCTTCGCGGATGAGATAACCCTTTTCAAGGCCTGAATAAAAGGCCTGTAAAATAAGAGTTAGAGAAAAGTTTTCTCTTCTGGCTAATTCTAATGGGTCAATCTCTTCAGCAAGGATTTTAATGACCAGTAAATCCCAGGGATCAGCCTTTAGAGAAAATTGTTTTGAGTTTTGAGTAAAAAATAAAACAAAATCTTTCCCCTCCCTTTTAATTTCAAGGGAGGGGTTAAGCTGGAAATAGAGCATAATTTAAATATAAGGCCTCAAAGAGGCCTTTTGAATTTTAGCCTCAGCCGCTTTTTCCTTTGGGTTTTTGAGTTTCCTTTTTAGTCTCGTTTCCAGTTGCATTCTTAGAAGGCTGTTCCTTTTTGGCGGGTCCACCGCCCTTTTTAGGTGTGCCTCCTCAGCCAGAACTACCTTGCTGAGAAAGCGTTACGGCTGGAGTACCAAGGCTTAAAGCCAAAGTTAAAAGGGCACCAACACTAACACCTTTCAGGGTGTTCTTAAGTTTTTCTTTGTCCATATCTCTACCCCCTTTTAAAGGATTTTATTTTTTCTTTGGAGCGGAAACTCCGCTCCTTTTGGGCTTATCCCCTCAGCTTGAACCTCAGGAAGATGTGCCTTTCGGGAAAAGAGTCGAAATAGGAGATTCCATTTGACGAATAAGATTTAAAAGGGTTTCAATTTTAATCCCTTCAGAATCTTTAAATCCAAACTTTTTCATGATAACCTCCTTTCTTATAAAATTTTTAAATTAAAACCTCCTACTTAATTGATAATATTTATAAAAACAGAAAAGTCAAGGGTGAAATTTAAAATTGATAGGAACCCTGAATTTTAAAAGTAAACTCCCTTGACAAAAAGAAATAGATTTGTAGACTTTAAAAGTTAAGTAAGCACTAACATAAATTGATAGGAAGGAGCCATGGCAAAAAAGAAAATAGGTGTTTATATCCTGGTCGGTCTCATTATTTTCTTTTTGGCTCTTTTTGGGTATTTTCTTTGGAAAAGATATCATTATGCCGTAACCAATGCGGTTTTTGTTCAGGCTGATCGTTTGGTATATGTAAGCTTCCCTAAAATTAATGGGAAAATAATCAGGCTTTACAAAAACGAAGGAGACAGGGTTTCTGAAGGAGAGGTTCTTGCTGAGCTTGAGGCCTCTGATTATAAAAAAAAGGTTTTGCAACTTGATGAAGCAGTAAAAGAGGTTCTTGCCCAAAGAAACGCTCTTATTGATTCAAAGAAAAAGCTTGAGAGAGAAATTGCCTTAAAACTGGAACAAATTGAAAAACAGCTTGAGTCCTTAGAGGCAAAGAAAAAGGCTCAAAGGGCTAAAATTGAAGCCCTAAAGGCAAGGCTTGATTTTGTAAGAAAAGACCGAATTAGGCTTGAGAATCTTTTCAAAGAAGGACTTATCTCCCAGCAGGCCCTTGAGGCCAAACAAACCGAAGAAAAGGAACTTCTTCATCAACTTAACTCAGAAAGGGAAACCTTAAATTCCCTTGATAAAGATATTAAAGCCCTTGAAAAGACCCGCTCTTTGATTGAAAACGAAAAACTTGCGGTTAAGAGCTTAGCTTCTCAAATTCAAGCCCTGGGGCATCAGGAAAAGGCCCTTTTGAAACAGAAGGAGGAGGCAAGCCTTTATTACGAATACACCAAATTAAAAAGCCCCATCACTGGAGTGATTGCTAAAAAATTCCATTCAGAGGGAGATGTTATAGCGCCTGGGGAGCCCATTTATGCCCTGGTAGATCCTCAGTCTTTTTACATTCTTGTTCTTCTTGAGGAGACAAAGCTTTCAGGAATAAAAAAGGGCGCCCCTGCCAGAATCAGGCTTGATGCTTATCCTGGGAAGGTCTGGGAAGGAGAAGTGGAAGAGATTTTACCAGCCTCAGCTGCAACCTTTGCCCTTGTTCCAAGGGATATCTCCGCAGGAGAGTTCACCAAACTTGCCCAGAGAATCCCTGTAAAAATAAAAATCACAAAAGGAGATAGAACCCTTTTAAGAGTTGGCCTTGGCGGTGAGGTTGAAATAAAGAGAATCAG
Organism: Thermodesulfobacteriaceae bacterium UBA6232; assembly: GCA_002441555.1. GTDB lineage: Bacteria > Desulfobacterota > Thermodesulfobacteria > Thermodesulfobacteriales > Thermodesulfobacteriaceae > Caldimicrobium. Next base: position 51,670 of record DJWK01000001.1, on the reverse strand, counting down.
ATAATCCATGGATTTTGAAACCTTTCACCAAGAGATCTCAAAGTTTGAAAGAATCTTGATAACCCTCATTGTGATGGTCGGCTTTTTTATGGCTATTCTTGATACCACCATTGTGGATATTGTGGTTCCCAAGATGATGGGGCCTTTGTCAACAGATCTTTACGGAATTCAGTGGGTTATAACAAGTTATATGATGGCTGCAGCAACTGGACTTCTTTTTACTGAGAATTTTGCAAGATTTATAGGTTATCCCTATACCTTCACCGCAGGCCTTGGCATTTTCACCCTTTCAAGCCTTTTTTGTGGAACAGCGCAAAATCTTGCCCAGATGATATTTTTTAGGGTTCTTCAGGGAATAGGAGAGGCCTTTATAGCAGCTTCAGCCCAGACTATTTTGATTGCCTCTTATCCCCCTGAAAGAAGAGGCTTTGCCATGGGAATCTTTGGCCTCGGAGTAAGCTTTGCACCAGCCCTTGGTCCAACCCTTGGAGGTTTTATCACAGAGCACTTAAGCTGGCGCTGGGTTTTTTTCGTAAATGTCCCTGTGGGAATTATCAATTTTATCGCAGCCCTTCTTTATCTTCCCAAAGACCTTGGGAGATCAAGAATCTTTCAATTCAATTATTTAAGCTATATTTTTATTGCCACTGCAACTATATCCCTTCTTGTTATGCTTTCAAAAGGGCAACAACTTGGCTGGTTTCAATCAGACCTAATTCTTACCCTACTATTTGTAAGTCTTGTTGCCTTTGCCCTTTATTTTTTGAGTGAACTTCTTTCCAAAAGGCCCCTTCTTAATCTTTCCATTTACAAAATACCTGAATTTGGCTTTCCCATGGGGATGCATTTTTTTACCTTGGGCTTTGGAATGTATCAGATTTTTTATCTTCTTCCCCTTTATTATGAAATTCTCAAGGGACTTACCACTTTCCAGGCAGGCCTTCACATTCTCGTTTTTGCCTGTTTTATTGGAACCTTTAGTGTGATTTCAGGGTATCTATCAGATAAAATTGCCCCTGGGCGTATCCTTTTTTTTAGTTCCCTTTTATTTATCTTTACAAGTTTTTATCTTATTCCCCAGCTTAATTATTACACACCTGCCTGGAAGGCCTCCCTTCTTTGTATTCCCCTTGGGATTTCCATGGGCACCTTTTTTGCCCCTCTTACAGCCATTTCTTTGAGAAAGCTTGGGCCTTTAACCGGACTTGGCGTTGTTCTTATGCATTATCAACGCTTTGTGGGTGGATCCTTTGGAACAGCCCTTGCAACCAATCACTTAGAATATTACACCAATGAGAATTTTTTGAGGATAAATGAATTGCAAAATTATGCAGTGATTAAAAATTTTTTACAAGAAAGATTTTATCTGGCAGACAAGTTTTTCCCAGCTGAGCTTGCAGAAAAAAAGGTCCAGGCCCTTCTTTACAAGACCCAGTATATTCAGGCTTTAAGCTGGGGTTTTCAGGAGACCTTTAAAGCGGTTGCTTTCTGGGGAATGCTTGGGGTTCTCTTCCTTTTGTGTTTATTTATTTTGAGGGGAAGAGGCTTTATAAGGGTTTGGGCCTTTTTGAAAGGGCTTAAAGCCGAAAAGGAAGCATAAAAATTTAAAGATTTCAAGGTAGTAAGCAACCATTAACTTGCGATAAAGAGTGAAAGTCCAAAGAGTTTTAGGCTACCAAAGAATTAGGGAAAAGAAAATAATCAAGAACTATGAAATGATTCATACAATCTAAGGTAATTGAGTTTTGATGCCTTGAGTTGTTTTTCTATTTTCGTTGATTATGCTATATTGAAAGCATGGATACCTCTCAAAAAGAAATTATGGATCGGATAGGAAAAACCCTTGAGAAATATCTTCCTGAAGAAAGCCTTATTATCTTTTATGGTTCTCTGGTTAAAGGTGGTTTTAGCAGAACTTCTGATATTGATATTGCTCTTTTTTCCAAAGAGGGTCTTTCAGCCAGCACCCTACATGAAATAGAACTTTCCCTTGACAACTTTCCCTTGACAAGATACCCCTTTTGAGAACTGTAGAAATAGTTGACCTTGGAAGAGTAAAAAATCCTGATTTTATAGAAAGGATGCTTTCTGGGGGAGGTTTATGGAAAAGTTTAGAAAAAGCCTTTAGCGCTTTGAAAAGGCATTTAGAAAGTTTGCGCTTTAAAATTTAATGAGGGCTTTTAATGGGCGCCTTTTAGGAATTTATAGGCGTGTTCATAAATTTTTATGGCGCAGTATTCTCCGCACATGGTGCAGGCCTTGCTTCTTGAGACTCCTCCTTCAAGGCGATATTTACGGGCCTTTTCAGGATCAATAGAGAGCTCAATCTGGCGCTCCCAGTCAAGACGGGCTCTGGCTTTGGCCATCTCAAGATCCCATTCCCAGGCGCCCTTAACTCCCTTCATAAGATCTGCCACATGGGCAGCAATCTTTGAGGCAATAAGGCCTTCTTTTACATCCTCAAGGGTTGGAAGCCTTAAATGCTCAGCAGGTGTTAAATAGCAGAGAAAATCAGCCCCAGCACTTGCTGCAATGGCTCCTCCAATGGCTCCAACGATATGGTCATATCCTGGGGCAATATCAGTTGGCAGAGGCCCAAGCACATAAAAAGGGGCATTATGACAGAGCCTTTTCTGAAGCTTCACATTGGCCTCAATCTGATCAAGGGGAACATGCCCTGGACCTTCAATCATTACCTGAACTCCCCTTTCCCAGGCCCTTAAGGTTAGCTCCCCAAGAACAATCAATTCCTGTATCTGAGGGCCATCGGTTGCATCGGCAATGCAGCCAGGCCTTATTCCATCACCAAGGGAAAGGGTAATATCGTAAGCCTCGGCAATATCAAGGAGTTCGTCAAAGTGCTCATAAAGGGGGTTTTCTTTGTTGTTGTAAACCATCCACTCAACTATAAAGGAGCCACCCCTTGAGACCACCCCAAGGATCCTCTCTTTATTTTTTAGCCTCTCAAGGGTGTGTCTTGTAATTCCGCAGTGAACGGTCATAAAGTCAACGCCATCTTCTGCCTGCCTTTGAATGACCTCAAAAATTTCTGAAACTTTCATTTCCACAATGGATTTTTTATGCTTTTCTACAGCCTCAAGGGCAGCCTGATAAATGGGAACCGTTCCAAGGGGGACAGGACAGGCCTCTCTTATAGCCTTTCTTATCTCATCAATGGGGCCTCCTGTGGATAAATCCATAACAGTATCTGTTCCGTATTTGAGAGCTATTTCAAGTTTTTTGAGTTCCTCATCAAGATGAGGACGATCTTTGGATGTGCCAATATTCACATTAACCTTAGTCTTTAACCCCTTACCGATAGCACAGGGTTTAGATAGCGAAGTTTTTTTGTTTTTACAGATTACAATTTCACCTTTGGCTATACCATCCCTAATATATTCAGGGGATACACCCTCATTTTCAGCACAAATCCTCATTTCCTCTGTAATTATTCCCTTCTCTGCAAGTCTTTTAAGGGTTTCTGCCATAGCTTTTAACTCTCCTCAAACTTTTAATAAATAATTTAATTTTAAAATTAATCTGTAAATTTTAAAAGATAAGCCCATGGGAAAAAAGGCACATTTTGGTATAATTAGGTCATGCTTCAGGAATATTTGCTTACGCTTATTTGGGCCTTTCTTCTGGCTCTTCCGGTGACTTATCTTTGTGTCAGGCTCAAATTGCCATCATTGGTTGGGTTTTTAATTGCAGGGCTTCTGGCAGGCCCTGCCGGTTTTTCTTTAGTAAAGGATTCCCATTTAATAAAGGAACTCGCAGAGCTTGGGGTTATTTTTCTTATGTTTCTTCTGGGAGTTGAATTTTCCTTAAAAAAACTTCTCGGATATAGAAAAGAGGTTCTTCTGGGAGGTTTCTTACAGGTTGTCATTACCACCCTTTTTATGGGAATTGTTGCCCTAAAATTTCTTTCGATATCTTTTTCACAGGCTCTTTTTTATGGAGTTCTTGTTGCCTTTAGCAGCACGGCTGTGGTCTTAAAACTTCTTATGGAAAGGGGAGAACTAAATACACCCTTTGGAAGATATATTTTTGGAATACTTATCTTTCAGGATCTTTCAGTAATTTTTGTTATGCTCTTTCTACCTATGCTTTCAGGTGAAGGGATATCCCTAAAAGAGATTTCTTTAACACTTTTAAAATCCCTTTTGATTTTCGGAGGCGTCTTTTTTATAAGTTTCAAAATGATCCCCATTTTCCTTGAATTTATAATGAGAACAAGAAACCGGGAAATTTTTTTAATAAGTATTTTTCTTATTTCTATTGGTATTGCCTATATAAGTCATGAACTGGGACTTTCTATGGCCCTTGGAGCCTTTCTTGCTGGTTTAATTATCTCTGAGTCTGAGTATGCCTATCAAATTATGGCAGAAGTAAAACCCCTTAAAGAGTTATTTATGGCGCTTTTTTTTATTTCTGTGGGGATGCTTCTTGAGCCAAGACTTCTTTTTGAAAAGCCCATTTTTACTCTGTCATCCTTTTTAATAATATTTTTTATAAAGATTTTGGTAATTTTTGGAGTGATTTTTCTTTTGAGCAAAAGCCCAAGAATTTCTCTGCTTTCTGCGCTCTATTTATTTCAGATTGGAGAGTTTTCCTTTGTGCTTGCCCTTGAGGGAGCAAAATATGATCTTTTTTCTTCAGCAGGTTTTTATCAAATTTTTATTGGCACATCCGTTCTTACCCTTATTGCAACTCCCTTTGTGATTGAGGGTGTTCACCGTGTTTCAGATGTCCTTTTGCAAACCCTTTCTCCAGAAAAATTTAAAATAATTAAAAGAAAAAGAGAGAAAAAAGAAGAGCAGTTTTCAGGACATACCTTAGTTGTTGGTTACGGAATCTGTGGAAAAAATGTGGTCTATGGATTAAAGCTTTTGAAAATTCCCTATGTGATTCTTGAGCTAAATCCTCTCACAGTAAAAAAATACAAAAAAAGAGGAGAGCCAATTTATTTTGCCGATGCAACAAACCCTGAGATTTTAAAAAAGTTCGGGATTGAAAGGGCAAGGGCACTTGTGGTAGCTATAAGTGATCACATAGCGGTGAGAAAAATTATTCAAATTGCAAGATCTCTCAATCCTGAGCTTTATATTATTGCAAGAACCCAGTTTGTGGCTGAAATTCAAGAACTTCTAAATTTAGGTGCCGATGAAGTTATTCCCGAAGAATTTGAAGCCTCCATTGAGCTTTTTACCAAGGTTCTTGAATATTATCGGGTTCCTAAAAATGTTATTTTTGAACTGATTGAAGAGGTAAGAAGCGGGCACTATAAAGCCTTAAGAGAAGAGGATAAAATTATAATTGAAGAGGGAATACCCCTTGAATGGTGGAAGGCCTTAAATTTTGAGAGCTATTTCGTGAAAAAGGGGAGCTCCTTAAAAGGTTTGACCATAAAAAGGCTTGATCTCAGGGCCAAAACCGGGGTAACTATTATAGCTATTCAACGAAAGGGAAATCTTATAACCAACCCCTCGCCAGATCTTGTTATAGAGGAAGAAGATCTGTTAATATTAATCGGAGATAAGAAGGATCTTAAAAGGGCGTTTAAATATTTAGAGAATCCCCTTGAAGCACTCTACTGAGTATCTAAGGTTGACAACCCCTTAAATTTTTCTAAAATAGGAGAAAACCTTAAAAAGGGGGTTTATTATGAAGAAAATTCTTTTTTTATTATTTGTTTTTATTACAATTACCGCCCTTGTTTCTTGTAAGGGAAAAGAAGAGGCACCTAAGGGAAAAGGAGGAAAAATAATAAATGGGGCTGGGGCCACCTTTCCTTATCCCCTCTATTCTGTATGGGCCTCAGATTATTATAAAGAAACGGGGATAAGAATTAATTATCAGTCCATTGGATCAGGAGGTGGAATAAGACAGATTGCTGAGAGAACCGTTGATTTTGGGGCAAGTGATATGGCCTTAAAGCCTGAAGAGGTTGAAGAAAAAAAACTATTGCAGTTTCCTACAGTTATCGGGGGTGTGGTTCTTTCATATAACATTCCTGAAATAAAGGAGGGAAAACTTGTTCTTGATGGAGAAACAGTTTGCAAAATCTATCTTGGGGAGATTAAAAAATGGAATGATCCTAAGATTAAGGCTTTAAATTCAAATTTAGACCTTCCTGATAAACCTATTACCCCTGTTTATCGTTCAGATGGGTCTGGAACCACAGCTATATTTACTCATTATTTAAGTGATGTATGCCCCAAATGGGCGAAAGAGATAGGATATGGAACCTCGGTTAATTTTAGAGCAGGAATAGGTGCCAAAGGAAATGAAGGAGTTGCCAATTATGTGAAAAGAACTCCCTATACCATTGGATATGTGGAATATGCCTATGCCATTCAGAATAATATGAAGGTGGCTTATCTCAAAAACAAAAGCGGAAAGGTAGTTTCTCCTTCAGCAGAAAGTTTTAAGGAGGCAGCTAAAACCTCAGATTTAACGGGAGAGAAACACTTTTATGCCTGGATGACCAATGCCGGAGGTGAAGGAGCCTGGCCCATAGTGGGTGCAACCTATATCTTACTTGCCAAGGAAAAAACCGAAATTAACAAAGAGGTGGTTAAATTTTTTGATTGGGCCTATACGAAAGGAGATAAAAGGGCTCTTGATCTTCATTATGTGCCTCTTCCTGATGAGGTTAAGGCCAAAGTGAGAGATTACTGGAAGGCAAACGGTATCTATTAATGAATCTTGCCAAAAGGCAATATCTTTTTAATTTCTTTTTTCTTCTTTTTACAGCTATTTCTGCCTTTGCAGTTCTTTTACTGGTTATAGGGATCTTTTTGATTCTTTTTAAAGAGGCCTTTCCTGCTATTTCTCGTTATGGTTTTATAAATTTTATACTATCAAGCTCCTGGGATCCGGTGAAAGAGCTTTTTGGCGGGGCAGTTCCCCTTGTGGGAACCCTTATTGTTTCTTTTTTTGCTTTGATTATAGCGGTTCCTGTTGCCCTGGGAATAGCTGTTTTTATCACTGAGGTAGCACCTAAGGCCTTGGGTGAGGCTATAGGGATGGCCATTGAACTCCTTGCCGCTATTCCAAGCATTATTTACGGAATGTGGGGGCTTTTTACCCTTGCCCCCATTCAGGCCAAATATATTGAGCCCTTTTT
>DJWK01000001.1:0-44530 GCA_002441555.1 Thermodesulfobacteriaceae bacterium UBA6232 | reverse complement strand
AGTATAATGATTATTCCTTTTACCGCAGCTGTGGCAAGGGATGCCTTTTTGGTTGTTCCCTCGGTACTGAAAGAGTCGGCATACGGAATAGGAGCCACCAAATGGGAAGTTATTAAAGATGTAGTTTTTCCATACTGTAAACTGAGCATTCTTGGAGGAATAGGCCTTTCCTTAGGAAGAGCTCTTGGAGAAACCATGGCTGTTGCCTTTGTGCTGGGAAATTTGAATCAATTTCCCACCTCACTTTTCTCGGCAACAGCCACTGTTACCGTGAAACTTGCCAATGAATTTACCGAGGCTGAAAAAGATATTCACCTTGCAGCTCTTTTTTATCTTGCTTTACTTCTTTTTCTAATGAGCTTAACTATCCTCGGAGTAAGCAAATACTTTATTCATAAAACACAGAAAAAATGATACGCCGAAGAAAGATTATCAACAATCTTGCTCTTTTTTTCTGTTTTTTGACAGCTCTCTGGGGACTTTTCTGGTTGGTTTTTATTCTGTTTGATGTTATTCGCCATGGTATTACAGCTCTTACTCCCTCACTAATCCTGAACGATCCTACCCCACCAGGTGTTCCAGGAGGCGGGCTCAAACACGCTATTATTGGTCACATTCTTATTACACTTACAGCCACCCTTATTGGAGTTCCCATTGGTATTCTTGGAGGAACCTTTCTTGCAGAATATGGAAGAAATTACAGGATTTCAAAAATCATAAGCTTTATTGCAGATATCATGGTTAGTATTCCTGCCATTATCGTTGGGGCCTTTGTTTATGCTATCCTGGTAAAACCTGTGGGACATTTTAGCGGGCTTGCAGGAGGGATTTCTCTTGCCATTATTATGATTCCAGTGATTGTGAGAACTACAGAAGGCATGCTTTCCCTTGTTCCCTGGACTTTGAGAGAGGCTGCCTTTGCCCTCGGGGCTCCCTATTATAAGGTAATTTTTCAGGTGGTTTATCGCTCTGCTGGAGTTGGCATTTTTACAGGGGTTATCCTTGCTGTTGCAAGGGTTACAGGAGAGGCAGCTCCTCTTCTTTTTACCTCTTTTAATAATTCCTACACCACTTATAATATTTTTCAGCCTATGGCTTCTTTGACAGTTACTATCTTTCAGTATGCCATGGGCCCTTATGAAGATTGGCATAAACAGGCCTGGGGAGCTTCCTTTCTTATAACCCTTTTTATCCTTTTTCTTGCCATTGTGGGAAGATACCTCGTTAAAAGGAGGTTTAAAATTTGAAAATTGAGATTGAAATAAAGAATTTAAATTTTTACTATGCTGGAAAATATCATGCTTTGAAAAACATCAATCTTCAAATATATAAAAACAAAGTTACTGCTCTTATTGGACCCTCAGGATGCGGGAAAACCACTCTTCTTCGCTGTATCAATAGAATTCACGATTTATATCCTGGAAATCGCTATGAAGGTGAGATAATCTTTCAGGGAAAAAATATTCTTTCAAAGGATATAGACTTAATTGAGCTTCGTTCAAAGATAGGTATGGTTTTTCAAAAGCCAACCCCCTTTCCTATGAGCATTTTTGACAATGTAGCCTACGGTTTGAGATTGAAAGGCATAAAAAATAAAAAGGAGCTTCAGGAAAGAGTTGAAAAAGCTTTAAAGGAGGCGGCTCTCTGGGATGAAGTTAAGGACAAGCTCAATCAAAGTGCCCTTGGTTTATCTGGAGGGCAGCAACAAAGACTCTGCATAGCCCGAGCTATTGCAGTTGAACCAGAGGTTCTTCTTTTTGATGAGCCAACTTCAGCCCTTGATCCCATCTCAACAGGTAAAATAGAGGATCTTATTGTGCAACTTAAATCAAAGATAACCATTGTGATAGTTACTCATAACATGCAACAGGCTGCTCGTATCTCTGATTTTACAGCCTTTATGTATCTCGGAGAAATCATTGAATTTGGTCCCACAGAGAAAATTTTCACCAACCCAGAAAAGAAGCTTACCGAAGACTACATAACCGGGCGTTTTGGCTAAAAATAGTCCTTCCCGCATCGAAAGTGTAGCAAGAAGTGCAAGTCTTGTCACCCTTGCTGTTTTTATTAGCAGAATTCTTGGGCTTGTAAGAGAGCAGGTTCTTGCTTACTTTTTTGGGGCTGGAAAGGCCATGGATGCCTTTGTTGTGGGATACCGCATTCCCAATCTCCTTCGCGATCTTTTTGCAGAGGGAGCCCTTGCAGGAGCCTTTGTTAAGGTTTTTACCGCAAGCACTGAAAAGGAAGGTCTTAAAAGGGCTTTCCAAAAGGCCTCTATTCTTATCTCTAATTTTTTATTAATTCTTTTGATAATTGTTTTAGCAGGGATTTTTTTTGCTCCATATATAGTTTCTCTTATGGCTCCCTATTTTAAAGAGGATCCCTCAAAATACTACATTACAGTATCCCTTACCCGAATTATGATGCCCTTCCTTCTTTTTATAAGTCTTTCAGCCATCTTCGCAGGACTTTTAAATTCTCTGGGAATATTTTTTCTTCCTGCCCTTTCCTCTGGCTTTTTTAACCTTTTTTCAATTATAATCGGGGTTTCAGGGTATTATGTGCTTTCTTTTTACGGATATGAACCTATTTTCGCTATGGCCTTAGGTGTTACCCTTGGAGGACTCCTGCAAGCTTTTATGCAATATCCTTTACTTAAGAAAAGGGGTTTTTCTTTCCAATTTAAGGTAAACTTTAGCTTGCCAGAGTTTTATGAGATTCTCAAGCTGATTTTACCTGTGGTGATCGGTTTTTCAGCAGTGCAAATAAATATTTTTATCAACACCTTTTTTGCCACTTCCTGCGGAGAGGGAGCTGTTTCCTGGTATAGTTATGCCTTTAGAATCATGTATGTTCCCCTTGGGCTTTTCGGGGTTGGGCTTTCTCAGGCACTTTTGCCAGAGTTAACGCGAAATATCACAAAGGGAGACCTATCTCTTGCCAGGGACACTTACGGGAAAGCTTTGATTGTTTCTTTGAGTGTATCTTTACCGTCAGCCCTGGGTTTGTTTTCCCTTTCAGAGGATGTTGTTAAAGTTCTTTTTGAAAGAGGAGCTTTTAAGCCAGAGGATACCTTCTGGACCTCGGAGATTTTAAAAATTTTTGCTTTGGCTCTTCCCTTTTACGGTTTATCAAAAGTTTCAGTTCCTCTTTTTTATGCCTTAAATCGCACAAGTATTCCTGCAAGCGGAAGTTTTCTTGCAGTGTTTATAAATCTTTTGGTAATTCTTTTAACCATAAAGATACTTGGTATAAAAGGGGTTGCTTTCGGAACCACTGCAGGTCTTATGGCTCAATGCCTCTTTCTTTTGGTTTTAAGCTTTAAATTCCTTGGACTTCCTGAAAAAGCTCGGTTTTTAAGAAGCTTTTTTACTTTTATGGTAGCCCTTGTAGGGCTTTACGGTATGATTTTTTTGTTTAAAAACTTAACTGATAATCCCTTTCTGCGATTGATTTTCACAATTCCTTCATGCGCCTTAGGGTTTATTATATTATGCAGATTTCTTGGGCCTGAGGAGACTTATATTTTTTATAAAAAATTTATTAAAAGATGAAAGCTTACTTTTTAAATTCTTCAAAGAGTTCTTCTGGATTTTTTGCCACAATAGCTTTGTAGAGCAGTTTCTCCAAAAAGGTCTGATCTGTCTCGGCTTCAATCTTTATCCTCAATTCTTCAGGAACTTCTCCAAACTTATCTTCTATAGCATCAAGAAGAATTCTTTTCACAGCCTTTAGAGTCTGTAAAATCCCTTGCTGAAGCCCTTGCTTGAGCCCTTGCTTGAGCCCCTCCATACGGGCTTCATCAGCTATAATGTCCCAAACTGTTCTTATTTCTCTCACCACTTTTTCACCCCCTCTTTCTATCAACTTAATCAAAATCTCCCTCTCGTCAAGACCAGTCTTTAAAGCAGCAATTTTTACTAAAAACCCTATCTCAAACCTCCCCTTCTCCGTTATAGCCCCAAGCCTTTCTATAACCTCTAAAAGCCCCTGAAGATAAGCCTCAAGCTCCCCTCCCTCAAGACTTAAAAGATAAAGATAACACCAAAAGCCCGCTGCAAGATCAAGCAAAATTTTAAATCTTTCATCATCTACTCGTTTAACATCAATTACATGTACCTTAAAAAGCTCCTCTTTTAAAACCTCTGGAAGAGAATAGAGATCAACAAAGGCCTCTGGATAAGGCCAAGGCTTATCCCCTTCATAAAAAATTATCGGGAGAACAGGGATATATTCTCCTTCTTCTTTTAGTGCCTTTTCATTTAGGGCGCAGATATAGTTAAGAATTTGAAGATAAGCTCTTTTGTCAGGATAACTTTTATGTTCAATGAGAATATAGAGATAAAGGGGTTTATTTTTAACGGTTGTTACAGCCACAAGATCAGGGATAAATCGTTTTGAGCGCTCAAGAGAAATTTGCTCTTCAGAAAGAAGCTTTAGATTGGAAAGATCAAGGTATTTCAAAACCTGTTCTGGAAGAAAAGCTACAAGTAAGGCTTTTAGGTTTTCTGGATTTTTAAGGAAAGCTTTGGCTAGAAAGTCCTTTGAAAGATTTTCTGCCATAGAGGTATTTTAAAAATGTTGAAAAATTTGACAAGCTTTGTTTGAGCTTTTCGAGAAACAAAAAGTTATATTAGATTTTTGAACATTACCATGGATAACTTGACAAGGGATGACCATCTTCTAAAATTAAGAAAACACGCATAGAGGGGTTTTTGTCATTCTTGTTGATCTTTTTTCTTGCGAAAGGGAAAAAAAGCTTCTTCTTCAAACACTATACCAGTATCTTGATGAAACCTTTTCAAGATATGCCCTTGCTTGTAAGCCGGGGTGTAATCTCTGTTGCACAACAAGGATTTATGCAACCTCCCTTGAGGCTAAATATTTACTTGAGGGCCTTTCTGAAGGTTTTTCCTTACAGATAAATAAAGAAAATCTCCCTCGTCCAAGATTAACCCATAATCAAACAGCTCTTCTTTACTTTTCAGGGGAGGAGCCACCTCCTGAGGAAGAAAAGAAGCTTAAGAGTTGCCCCTTTCTAAATGAAGAGGGGCTATGCTCGGTTTATGAGAGAAGGCCCCTTATGTGCCGAATTATGGTCTCCTTAAGAAAATGCTCTCCCTCTCAGCCTGCAGAACTTACAGAAGAGCTTTATCTTATGGGACTTCTTTCTATGCAAATTGCGGAAAATATTGACCTTTACGGCCTTTATGGAAATATCTTTGACCTTCTTAACTTTCTTTCAGACCTAAAAACAGGTAAAGCTGAAGAAATACCTCCATATCTCCTTTCTAATGTAGAATTTGAAGAACTTCCTCTTTTACCAGAAGAGAAGGCCTTAAGAGCCTGGGTGGGAGGTCTTTATCGCAAAGAAGTTTTAGAGGGAAAAAACTTTAGGGAACTCCTTGACGAAATTAAAGAAAAACTCAAAGAAAAGGAAAGCTTGAGTTTCCTTAAGGAAATCTTTACTTCTTAAAATGGAAAAAGTAAAAATACTCAAAAATCAGAGACTTTCAGAAAGAATTTATCTTTTAGAAATTGCCGCAAAAGGCAGGCTTCTTGAGGTTAACCCCGGGCAATTTGTAAAAATAAAGTTTCCAGATTTTCGGTATGATCCCCTTTTTCCGAGGCCTTTTACGGTCCATAGTTTCCAAAATCAGGTTCTAAAAATTCTCTATCAAGTGGTTGGTAAGGGGACCCTTGCTTTGAGTAAATTAAGTGAAGGAGAAGAAATTTTTGTGTTTGGTCCTTTAGGAAAGCCTTATCCAGAGAAAATAGATTTCCCCCTCGGGCTTTGTGCAGGCGGAGTCGGGATTGCAGGCTTTGGTTTTTTTCTGGAAAGGTTGCCTGAAAATTTGCAAAAAAGGATCTTTCTTTATTATGGAGCAAGGACTTCTTCAGAGCTTGTAAGGCTTGATTACTTCAGCAAATTTCCAATTGAGTTGAAGCTTGCAACGGAAGATGGCTCAGCAGGAAAAAAAGGCTATATAACTGAGCTTCTTGAGGAGGATCTTAAAGAAGAGAAAATAAAAATCCTTCTTGCCTGCGGGCCTATGCCCATGTTAAAGGTGGTAAAAGAGCTTTCTGAAAAATATGGTATCAAGGCCTATCTTTCTCTTGAGACTTTTATGGCCTGTGGAACGGGATTTTGCAAGGGCTGTGTAATCAAAGCACGAAAAGGTGGCTATTTTCACCTTTGTGAAGAGGGGCCAACCCTTCTTGCTTCGGAGGTTATTTTTTAATGCCTGAAAGCCCCTGCGTGATTGGAAATTACTCCTTTAGAACTCCTTTTTTTCTTGCCTCAGGGACCTGGGGACTGGGGGATACTCTTTTAAATTACTTAACCCCTGAAGAAATAAAGGCCTCAATAGGTGCTCTTATTACCAAAGGGCTTTCCCTTGAGCCCATGCCAGGAAATCCGCCTCCCAGACTCTTTGAAACCCCTTGTGGGCTTATTAATTCCATCGGGCTTGAAAATCCAGGCCTTAAGGCCTTTCTTGAAAAATACTACCCAGAACTAAAAGTCCTTGAAGTTCCCATAATCTTTAATCTTCACGGAAAAGCCCTTGAGGAATTCTACGAAATGGCAGAAATCCTTTCAGAAATCGGAGAAGAGGCTATTGAGTTAAATATTTCTTGCCCAAATGTGAAGGAGGGAGGAATTGCCTTTTCTCAAAATCCTCAAGTGGTCTTTGAACTTGTAAAAGGAGTAAGAGCGGTATTTAAGGGCTTATTGATAGTAAAGCTATCTCCGATAGGCCCGGTTTTAGAAGTTGCCAAAAAAGCAGAAGAGGCAGGGGCTGATGCCCTAACGGTTGCCAATACTTATCCAGCCTTAGGAGTAATCTCCTATGAACCCTTGCAGATTATAAGAGGAGGCCTTTCTGGTCCTGCTATAAAACCTCTTACCCTTCGCCTTGTTTTTGAGTTATCCCAAAGGGTAAAAATTCCCCTTATAGCCTCAGGTGGAATTATGAGCGGAAAGGATGCCTTGGATTATCTTATTTGCGGGGCTAAGGCCTTTCAAATAGGAACAGCCAACTTGATTGATCCCAGGGCACCCATTAAAATAAAGCAGGAATTTGAGGAGCTTTCCCAAAAATATGGCCGATTACTTGATAAGAGTTCTTCCTAAAAATTTTAATTTTAGAGCCTTTGGGGTGTATTTACCTCAATGCGTTGAAGAGGCAAGAAGAAGGCAGGGGCTTTCGCCTGTTGCTACTGCTGCCCTTGGAAGGGCCCTTGCAGGAGTTGCTCTTCTTTCAGCAGATCTTAAATTCGGAAAAATTCTTATTCAAATAAACGGGGGAGGACCCCTTGGTGAAATTCTTGCAGAGGCTGATTATCAGGGAAATTTAAGGGGTCTTGTGAAAAATCCTCAAGTTCATCTTCCTCCCGAAAATAAAAAGCTTCCTGTGGGAAAAGCAGTTGGAAAAGATGGCTTTATAAATATTGTGAGGGATTACGGTTTGAAAGAGATTTATCAGAGTTCTTCAGCACTTCTTTCTGGAGAGATTGCAGAAGACCTGGCTTACTATCTTACTACCTCTGAGCAAATACCTTCTGCCTGTGCTCTTGGAGTTCTTGTTAATACCGATGGAAGCGTTATTACTGCAGGAGGTTTTCTCATTCAAAAACTTCCCGAGGCAAATGAGGCAGAAATTTTCTATCTTGAAAAAAGGCTTTCTGAGATAAAACCAGTTACCGAATATCTTTCACAAGGCCTAAAGATTGAGGAAATATTACAGGAAATTTTTGGTGAAATTGAAATTCTTGAAAAAAGGGAAATAAGGTATAAATGTACCTGCAGTCTTGAGAGGGTGGAAGAGGCCTTAATTGCTTTGGGAAAAGGGGAACTTGTGGAGATGATTAAAGAGGGAGAGCCTATTGAAGTTACCTGTGAATTTTGTAAGGAAAGGTATAAAATATCCCTTGAGAGATTGAAAGAACTTTTAGAGGAAATTGAAAGGAGGAAGGCGTGTTTAGATTAATTTTGTGGGTAATTATACTTCTTTTGGTTACCTTTTTTGTGGTTTTCAATGTGGAGCCAAAGGTAAGTGTGCATCTTTTACCTGGTTTTACCCTGGAAGGTATTCCTCTATCTTTGGTAATAATAGTTAGTTTTTTATTGGGATTATTATTCGGTGCTATTATATTTTTTCCTCAACTCATAAAGGCCAAAATGAGGATAAACCATCTTGAGAAGGAGTTAAAAAAGATTCAATCTCAGGCTAAAGAGGTAACAGAAAGTGCCCCGGATAGCCCCTCTTCTTGAACTTTTGAAGGAGGGGGTTAGAAAAGGGGTCTTCCCAGGGGCTGTCTGCGGAATCTTTTATCAGCAAAAATCCTATATCCTTGCAGGAGGATTTGCTTCTCTAACTCCCTTTCTTGAACCTGTTGAGGAGGAATCTCTTTATGACCTTGCCTCTTTAACAAAGCCCCTTGCCCTTGGTGTAACCTTAATGAAATTCCTTGATAAAAAACCTCTCTTTGATTTGGAAAGGCCCTTAGGGAAATATCTTGAGGTTGATAAGCCTCTTTCAGAGATTCCCCTTTTTCGGTTTTTAAATCATACTTCAGGGCTTTCATCTTGGTATCCCTTTTATAAAGAAAAACCTTTAACCCTTGAAAAGATTTTTAAACGGATAAAGGGGTTTACCCTTGAATATGAGCCAGGAAAGGGGTGCCTTTACTCTGATTTAAATTTTTACCTTTTTACTTATTTTTTGGAAAGAGTTTATGATAAGCCCTTTGAAGAGTTGTTTGAAGAGGCAAAGAGAGAAATTCCTTTTTCAAGAAGGGCTAAACTTATATTTAAACCTCTTTCTAAAGGAATTGATGAGGAAAGTATTGTTCCAACTTCTTTTGATTCAGAAACTCAGAAGATTCTTAGAGGGATAGTTGAAGATGAAAACACAAGAGCCCTTTCCGGAGTAAGCGGAGTTGCAGGGCTTTTCGGGAATGTTTACGGAGTTATGGATCTTTTGATTGAGTTGCTTAAAGCCTATAAAGGTGAAAAAGGGGTCTTCAATCCTGATATAGTGAGGTATTTTTTTGATTTTAGGGATTTTTCTTCGGAATTTTCACTCACCTTTATGAGGCCAACGAAAAAAGGTTATTCTGCAACAGGAGGTGCCTTTTCTGAAAAAACTGTAGGACACCTTGGATATACAGGTTGTTCCTTTTTTATAGATCTGGAAAGAGAACTTATTGTTATCCTTTTAACAAATAGAGTTCATCCCAAAAGGGGCAATGAAGCCATTAAAGAGTTTCGCCCTATCTTTCACCAAAAGGTGATTGAGTGTATTGGAAGCTAACTTTCTTTCTTTTTTCCTGTGTTAATTCCAAGAATTGTGTAAAGGGGACACCATCCAATAAGACTTGTCAAAATAAAAACAGCAGAAATTATACCAAGAATAGTTGCAAGAATGTCTCTAACCTGACCTTTATAAATTAAAAAAATGAAAAATAAAGCAATAAGGATTCTAATACCCCTATCAATAAGGCCCATGTTTCTTTTCATAAAACCTCCCTATAGTGAAATTTTATAAAAATTATAAAAATTTTTTTATGGCAGACAAACAGCAAGGAGTCGTTTTTTATGTTTTTTCCTTTATAATTCCTAAAAATTTAACTAAAAAGGAGGGCCTATGAAAGTGCTTTTATCAAATGAGGAGATCCCGAGAAAGTGGTTTAATATTTCCCCCTATCTTCCCGAACCCCTTGAGCCACCCCTTGATCCTGAGACCAAACAACCGGTATCTCCAGATAAACTGCTTGCCATCTTTCCAGAACCTATTATTGAGCAGGAGGTATCTCAGGAGGAGTGGATTGAGATTCCCGAAGAAGTTTTAAAGATTTATTCTCTTTACAGGCCCACCCCTCTTATTAGGGCGGTAAATCTTGAAAAATACCTTGAAACACCAGCTAAGATTTTTTACAAATACGAAGGGGTTTCCCCTCCAGGAAGTCACAAACCCAATACTGCCATTCCTCAGGCCTATTATAACAAGATTTCAGGGGTAAAAAGACTTACAACAGAGACAGGGGCAGGTCAGTGGGGAAGCTCCCTTGCCTTTGCCACTCAGTTTTTTGGTCTGGAATGCGAGGTTTATATGGTAAGGGCAAGTTATAAGCAGAAGCCTTACAGAAGAGTTCTTATGGAACTTTGGGGAGCCAAGGTTTTTCCTTCACCCTCAGATAAAACAGAGGCAGGGAAAAGATTTCTTTCAGAAGATCCCGAGCATCCAGGAAGTCTTGGGATTGCCATTTCTGAAGCCATAGAAAGGGCAGTTACTTCAAAGGATACCAAGTATTCCTTGGGAAGTGTTTTAAACCATGTGCTTCTTCATCAAACCATCATAGGCCTTGAGGCTGAACTTCAGATGGAAAAACTCGGGCTTTTACCCGACTATGTGGTTGGATGTGTGGGAGGTGGTTCAAACTTTGCAGGCCTTGCTTTTCCTTTCTTGAAATATAAAATCACTGGGGAAAAACCTGAAACGGAGTTTCTTGCCGTTGAGCCTGAGGCCTGTCCCACCCTTACCAAAGGAGAATACCGCTACGATTATGGAGATACCGTCGGGCTTACTCCCCTCATTAAAATGTATACCCTTGGGGCTGATTTTGTGCCTCCTCCCATTCACGCAGGAGGCTTAAGATATCATGGAGATGCTCCCCTTCTCTGTGCTTTTTATCATCACGGTTTAATTAAAGCCAAGGCTTATTCTCAGAGAGAGGTCTTTTCAGCGGGTGTTCTTTTTGCAAGAACGGAAGGAATCGTTCCCGCACCTGAATCCGCTCATGCCATAAAGGCTGCCATTGATATTGCCCTTCAGTGCAAAGAAAATAAAGAAGAAAAGATAATTCTTTTTAATCTTTCAGGCCACGGATATTTTGACCTTTCCGCGTATGATGCCTATTTAAAAGGAGAATTGGAATAAGCTAATTTAATTTATAAGAAGCCTTATTTTTACTTCAATCGGGGATAGGGGAAGGGATAAGTAGTTTGTTTGGATAAAAGGATTTATAAGAAGTTTTTTCTTTTTTGAGAACCTCTTTATCACTTTTGGTTAAAAGGTGAACAATTCCCGTTTTTAAAGTATTATTTCAATCATTTTAAAAATTCAGTCATTTCCTATTGCCATCTCAGCACCTGAAATATATTTTCAGTAAGCTTTTAAAGCTAAAAATTTTATATATAATAATAACAAATGGGACTTCTTAAAAGGTTTACCCTTAAGCAGCTCCTTATTACCCTTCAGATTCTCGCCTTTATTCCCTGGTTACTCGGATTATTTATAGGTTTTTATTTTATTTATCCAGAAATAAAAATGGATAAACCCTTAGGAGATAAAGAAGAAGAAAAAGAAAGGGTTATAAAAGAGCTTAAAAGAATTGAAGGAGAAATAGAGGCTATCTTTAAAAAAATTGAAGATCTTTCAGTTTATAATGAAGAGGATAAAAAAATATTCCAGAAGTTTAAAGAAACCTACGAATCCTTAAGAATTGACCGTTATAAAGGAAGTGCCGAAGAGAATTTTTTAAAACATACATACCTGATTAATGAAGGTCTTCTTTATTTAAGGAAGGAGGGTGAAAAAACACAAGCTCTTTGCTGAACCCAATCTTTATCTAAGGACCCTTGCACAAGTTTCCCTTATGGAATTACCTTATTTCGTTGAATACCTTGGTAGAATCAGAGCCTTAGCCAGTTCAGCCATAATAAAACAAGGACTTAGCGATTACGAAAGAGAACAATTCTTGGATTATTTAGAAATTGTTGCAGGATATAACAAAAGTATTAAATGGATTCTTGCAAATATAGAACTTCCTAAAGAGCTAATTTTAAAACTTAAACAAACTGACGAATTATTTCAATTTTACAGAGGCGTATTAAGAGAATATTTTGCTAAAAATTTTAAAGTTGAGGCAATGAGCGGTTTTGAATTTTTCAAATATTCAAGCACGGTCATGGATGCTTTTATTGAATTTCATGAAACACTTTTAAGTAACTATCTGAAGATGATTAAAAGGCACAAGATAAGACTTATTAAAAGGTTAGCCTTTTTAATTTTTGGGATTTCCATGTTATTTCTTTTTAGATTTCCTTGTTATTTCTTTTTACTTCATTAGGTTTCTATGTGTCTTATTAATATGTTGTTTCAAGGCTTAAAAGTGTTTCAGAAGGAATAAAGAAAATAGGAGAAGGAGATTTATCCGTAAGAATTTACCTTGAGAAAGGAGACGAAATAACGGAAATTGTTAAGGTATTGAATGCTTCCCTGGATGAACTTGAGGAAAAGGTAAAAGAAATTGAGTATTTATATAGGCATGATCCCCTAAGGGGTACACCAAATAGAGAGAAACTTCTTAATGACTTAAAGACCTTTTCAAGTCCCGTTCTTCTTTTAATAGATATCAATTCCTTTAAAAGTTTAAATTTCCTTTACGGAATTGACACTGGTAATATTATTTTAAAACAGGTTTATCAGAGACTTAAGGAAACCTTTGGCACTGAGACTTACAGAGTGGGAGCAGATGAGTTTGTCGTGCTTTTTGAAAAGCCCAAAGGAAGTGAAGAAGAAATCTTTATTAATATGCTTCAGGATAAGATAGAGGCGCTATCCGAAAGACCCTTTTCTTTTGATAATTCCGAAATACTTCTCAATTTTACAGCAGTTGCTCTCTGTGAAGTGGAAGAGTCTGACAAAATAATAACCGATGCCTATACCCTTCTTGAAGAAACCAAAGCCAAAAGAAAATCCTTTTCTTGCGAATTTAATCTCTCAGAAAGATTTAGAAAAATTTATGAAGAGAACCTTTACTGGCTTGAAAAGTTCAGAGAGGCTTTAAAGGAGGGAAGAATTCTTCCCTATTATCAACCCATAATAGATAATCAAACCAGGAAGCCCGCTAAATTTGAGGCCCTGGTTAGACTTATAGAGAAAAGTGGTGAAGTAATAAGTCCCTTTAAATTTTTGACAATTGCCCAGAAGGCAGGTTATGGACCAGAAATAACCAAAAGGGTTTTACAAATGGCTATAGAGGACTTTTTATTTCTTCCCTACGAAGTTTCCGTAAATCTTTCTTACAACGACTTTTTAGAAGAGGGCTTTTTGGTCTTTCTTGATGAGGTTTTGGAAAAAAGGATAGGCCAAGGCTTGTTTTTGAATTTCTTGAAACCGAAGAAATAGGAAATCCGGAACTGGTTTACGGGAAACTTAAGGAAATTAAAGAAAGGGATATCAAACTTGCCATTGATGATTTTGGAAGCGGTTATTCCAGTCTTCAAAGAATTGTAGAGCTTAAGGTGGATTACATAAAAATAGATGCCTCTCTGATAAGAAAATTGCCCGAAGATGAAAAGGTTCAGCTTTTGGTAAAAGCCATAGTTAAATTTGCCAAAGAGGCAGGGATAAAAACTAAGGAATATCTTAGGTCTTTGGGGTAAAATTTATTAGATAGCCTTGTTTTTGAAAATTCTTTAAGCTTGACAAAATTTCGATTTTAATAAAACTAAAAATTTGAAGGACCTTAAGGTTAAGGAGGTGTAATATGATTGTAATGCGAAAACTGGTTGTTTTTATAGCCTTTTTTGTTTTTTTATTTTCTGGCCTTCTATTTGCCCAGGATCAAGCCACGGACGAAGAGTATGCCAAAGAGGTTAAGGAGAGGGTTTTAAAGCTTCCTCATTGTTCTAAACCTATCGGAGTTATCACTGCAAAAAGTTTTAAGTGCAAGGCTGCAGCCTGTCAGGGAGACAGGATTTATTTTGGTCCTGGCTGGGGAGTTGAATTTTCTACCAAAGCCTTGGGAGATGGCCTTGCTGATATGTTAATCACTGCCCTTGCCAATACCAACTGTTTCAAGGTGGTTGAAAGAATAGCCCTTGAGGAAATAAAGGAAGAGCTTGAACTTATGGGGGTTAGGCCTCAGAACACTTTGAAAACCGCAGATTTTATTATCGTGGGAGCAGTAACGGCCCTTGAGATGAAGGCAAGCGGACTTGGAGGTGGTGGCCTTGTTGTGCCCTTGCCTTTTGGTCTTGGGGCTAAATTTGGAAAGAGTAAAGCCCATATTGCCCTTGATATGAGAATAGTTAAGGTTAGAACCGGAGAAATTCTTGCAGCTAAAACCGTTGAGGGAAAATCAGAGAGGTGGAATGTGGGGGTTGCAGCTGGCGGGCTTTTTAGAACAACCATTGGAGGGGCCTATTTTGAGGCAGTAAAAAATACCCCCCTTGAGGAGGCAACAAGAGACTTCATCGCAAGAGCAGTAACCCTTATTGTTGAATCAGTAAAAGCTCAGGCTCCCTCTGATGTTGCAATCGGTGAGAGAATTACCACTTAGGGTGAAAAGGGTGAAGTTGTAAAAGAAGAAACCCGCATGCCCGAAAAAGGTATGGCAGCAACACAGGAACCACTTAAAACCCAATCTGAAGCTGTATCAAGTGGAGGGCTCAGAAGAGCAACCATTGAAGCAATCCCTTATCCCAAGGTTCTATGGGAGGAGAATTTTGCAAAATGCACTTTTATTCCGACAACCATAAAACTCCTTCGCGGACAGGGAGAATGTGTAAGCCTCGACGGAAAGAAATGGCTTGCAACCACAAAAGGAGATCTGATTTTTGAAAAAAATATACCCAATTTTGATCTCTCAAAGGATTTTACCGTTGAAGGAACAATTTATTATTCACCTAAGGAAGGGACCTACTTAGAAAAATTCCAAATTTTTATTGGGAAAGAGGGAAGTCCCCTTTCCTTGTATTTGCCAAGATCTATAAATCAATGGAAGTGGGGAGAGAATACCCCCATACCCAATGAAGCAGGGCTACCTGACCGTCTTCAAGGGCAAAAATTTAAATTTTTCCTTAAAAAAGAGGGAGAACTTGCCCATATTTTTATCAATGACATAAGGGTTCTTACAACACAGGTTGATTCCGTTGCTTTAAAGGCCCTGCCTTCAAAAATTGTTGGAAAGATGTTCGGAAATGATATCGGCCAGGGTTCCTATGTTCTTGTAAGTGATCTCAAGCTTACCACTAAATAGCTTATGTTTCTTTTTATTTTTATAATTTTCCTTTTGGGGCAGGGCTTCCTGCCCCATTTTCTTTGTGCCTCAACCATTGAAAAGGAAGTCTCTTACAGAGTAAGCAATAATAATTTTATACAGACGCAATATGTGGTAAGACTTTACAGAGAGCCCTTTTTTGAGATGGCATGGGTAAAATTGAAAAAAGGTGGATACATGCTTTCAGGGATTCTTCCTGATTTTATGAATCCTAAAATTAACTTTCAGGCTCCAACCTGTAAATTTTTAACTGATATGACTCCTGAAGAGGTCCTTCAAGCTGTAGTTAAAGAGTGGGGCTATACCCATCGAGGAAATATTTATGTTAAGGCTCTTAATGCTGTAGTTGAGCTAAATAAAGAACCCTATCTTGCTCACCCTTTAGATTTAAGAAATAACCCTACAGAGGTAAAGGAAGGCCAAAAGAAATGGATTGATGTAAAGGAACTTCCCAGGAGGTTATATCTTCTTTGCGAAAAGGGGTATGTAAATGTAGTTAATCCTGATCCTAAGAATTACAGGGAAGAAAATTATCACTATTTGGATCTTTATCCCGTAAAACTTGAAATAGCAAGAGAGGGTGAAATAAAAATACTTTCTGTAAATAAAGTTTCTTCTTCTGATGTTGAAATCGTGTTTAAAATATATCCCTATGTGGAAAAGGCTCTATATATAGATATTGAAACTTTAAATCCAAAAGAGGTGGCCTTAAAGAATTGTCCTGTAGCCTATCTAGGGGGTTACCTTTATACAGGGCCTACACCAAATGAAAGCTACAGAGAGGCCCCCTATACCCCTATGTTGTCCACTGGCCCTGATAAAAGATTTTACTTGGCCATCTTTTTACCCGATCCCCAGGATACCTTTAAGGCCTATTTGAGGCTGGATTATTATTGCGCTAAAACCCCAAAAACCAAAATTTCTCTTTTAAATCCCGAAGAGGGAGAAAAAAGCCCCCTTCAAACCTCTTATTGGTTAAACTATACCCATAAAAATTATCTTCAAAACTTTGGCCTTTCTGAAATTACCTTGAAATTGCGTTTGGTTTCTTCCGAAGGTTATTATTCTGATCCTTTTGAGATTTCTCTTCCATAGAAAATTTTCTAAAGCCCCTCTTATAAATGTGTTCCGTAAACTCCAAGGAAGACCGCAAGTAAACTTAAGAATAAGATAAACCAATGAAAATTGGAAAGGCGCTTGATTACTTTATCCACATCAAATTTCTGAGGATCCTTAAAAAAGAGGGAAAGGAATCTTCTTTCAAAGATTAAAATAAGGGCATACATTACCCAAACCAAAAGCATAAGCCAGATATGATAAGCCCTTGAGGTAAATAGAATTTGCTTTTTCCCTGTAAGAAATAAAATAGCAAACCCAGTAAGACCCGTTAAAAGAACATAAATTCTTGCTAATTTGGCAAAGCGATTTTCAATGCGCTGAAAGGTTAAAACCTGTTCCAAGGAATTTTCCATTCTGGCAAGAAGGGGAAAAATAATCATAGTAACAAAGGCTACCCCACCAATCCATAAAAGCACAAATAACGCATGCAGAGCATAAAGAAGAGGAAGCATAAAATGATATTATACTCTTTAAAAATTTTTTGCAATAGTTTTGGAAAAGCTTTTTCACTAAAATTGGCAGGGGGCCTTTTTAGTGGTAGAATATGAGATTTAAATTAATGGAGGGGAAAAATGCAGGTTGTGGTAATTGGAGCCAACGCCTGCGGAGCCAAAGCTGCCTGCAGGGTAAAAAGGCTAAATCCCAAGGCAGAGGTAATTCTTATTGATAAAGACGACCTCATTTCCTATGGAGCCTGCGGGATTCCCTATTTTGTTTCTGGAGATATCCCTCATGAAAATGCTTTGAGAGAGACCTCCTTTCATGTGGTAAGAGATGAAAAGTTTTTTCGGGATGCCAAGGGTTTAACAGTTTTAACCAAAACTCTTGCTGAAGAGATTGACAGCAAGAGAAAAACCGTAAAGGTGCGCCATCTTGACACAAATAAAACTGAGGAAATCCCCTATGATAAGCTGGTTATAGCCACTGGATCAATTCCCCGCACCTTAAATATTCCGGGAATTGATCTTGAAGGGGTTTATACCCTTTCAAACCTTCATAAAGCCATAGAAATTAAGGAAAAAATAGCAAGGGGAGAGGTTGAAAAACCCCTTGTTATAGGAGCAGGGCTTATTGGCCTTGAGATGGCCGAGGCCTTTTCTGATCTCTGGGGGCTTCCTGTAACCCTTCTTGAATATTTCCCGCAGGTTTTGCCAAGAAACCTTGATCCTTTTACCGCAAGAATGGTTGAATATCACCTAAGAGAAAAGGGGGTAAAAGTAGTTCTTAATGCCAGAATTAAGGAAATTGTTGGTAAAGATGGAAAAGTAACTGGAGTTAAAACAGAAGAAGATTTTTATCCTGCTGATCTTGTGCTTGTGGCAGTGGGGGTGACACCTAATAGTGAGCTTGCTAAAAAGGCAGGACTTTTAGTTTCACCTCTTACAGGGGGAATTGTTGTAAATGAGAGACTTCAAACTTCAGATCCCGATATTTATGCGGGTGGAGATTGCATTGAGATAACCCATCTTATTACTGGAAAAAAGGTGGTTATGCCCATGGGATCGCTTGCTAATCGTCAGGGAAGGGTTATCGGAACAAATATTTGCGGAGGGCAAGCTACCTTCAAAGGAACGGTTGGTGCTTTCATAATGAAGTGTTTTGATCTTGCAGTGGGAGGAGTTGGCCTTACCCTTTCTCAGGCAAAGGCTGAAGGCTTTTCTGCAAGCTATGCCCTTAATAATCAGACAGAAAGATCACACTTTTACCCCGATGCCAAATATGCTTATTATGCCCTTATTTTTGATAAAATCACAACAAGGGTTCTTGGTTTTCAGGCAGTTGGCCCCTTTACCGATGGAACCCTTGCAAGGATTCATGCTATTTCAAGTATTCTTCCTCATAAGCCCTTGGTTGAGGATCTCATAAATCTTGAGCTTGCCTATTCTCCTCCTTTTAATTCAGCCCTTGATCCCATTCACGATACCGCCCATGTGGCAGACAATATTATTCACGGTCTTTTTGAGCCCATGGACTGGGAGGAAGTTTTGAGACGCATGAAAGAGGGAGATCCCAATTCTTTAATTATTGATCTTCGTCACCCCAAAGAGGCAGAGCACAATGTGAAAAACTTTTCTAATGTAAAACACATTCTTTATCAGGAATTCAGATACCATGTTGACGAAATTCCCAGAGACAAAGATATTATTCTTATTTGTAATTCCTCCCGCAGAGCCTATGAAGTTGCGAGGATTCTTAAGGCAGAAGGGTATGAAAGGGTTTATCTTCCCCTTGGTGGAATTAGTTTCCCAAGAAGATGGGGAGAGCCTGTTAAATGAAGCTTCAGGCAGTAAGAGGGTTTAAAGACTGGCTTCCAGAAGAGGCTATAAAATATCAATATCTTATTGAGCTTGCAAGAAGGGAACTTAAACTTGCAAACTTTCAGGAAATAAAGATACCTGTTCTTGAAAAGACTGAGCTCTTTGTGCGCTCAATTGGTGAGGTAACAGATATTGTTCAGAAGGAGACCTATACTTTTGAAGACAGAAACAAAGAGCTTTTAACCCTTAGGCCGGAGGCCACAGCTGGAATTTGCAGAATGGTGATAGAGCACGGCCTGTATATGAGACCTAAACCTCTAAAATTCTTTTTTGTCGGGCCTATGTTTCGTCATGAAAGGCCTCAAAAGGGAAGACTAAGGGAGTTCTTTCAGATAGATGTAGAATTTATGGGAAATCTTACACCCTATTATGAGGTTGAACTCCTTGAGCTTGCTTTAAAAATCTTAAAAAAACCCCTATCTCAAGATAAAGATCCCTTTACTTTGGAGATAAACAGTCTTGGCTGTCCTGCCTGCAGACCTGCTTTCAGGGAATATCTTTTGCAAGCCCTTGAGAAAGAAAAAGAAAGACTTTGCGAAACCTGTAAAGAAAGGCTTTCAAGGAATCCATTGAGGATCCTTGACTGTAAAAAGGAACAGTGCAAAGAGGTGGTAAGAGGTCTTAGGGCTATTTCTGAGTTCTGGTGCAAAGAGTGTAAGGGGCATTTTGAGGCTATAAAGAGCCTTCTTGAAGAGAGAAAAATTCTCTATGTAATAAATCCTTATCTTGTTCGCGGGCTTGATTATTATGTAAGGACCATTTTTGAGATAAAGGGAGAGGGCCTCGGGGCGCAGGATACCGTATGTGCCGGGGGAAGATATGATTTTTTAATTAAAGAGCTTGGAGGCCCTGAGCTTCCTGCAACGGGTTTTGCCATAGGCCTTGAAAGATGGGCCCTCTGTATCTTCGGAGAAAAAGATTTGCCAGAGCACCTTTCAGAGGAACTTAAACCTAATGCAGTACTTATTCCCCTTGGAGAAGAAGCAAAGCTTAGAGGGTTAAGCCTTATAAATGATTTGAGAGATAAGGGTATAAAAATTTCTGCCTTCTTTGAAGATAGAAGCCTTAAAGC
This sequence comes from Thermodesulfobacteriaceae bacterium UBA6232, assembly GCA_002441555.1. Lineage (GTDB taxonomy): Bacteria > Desulfobacterota > Thermodesulfobacteria > Thermodesulfobacteriales > Thermodesulfobacteriaceae > Caldimicrobium. The sequence goes on along the minus strand of DJWK01000001.1, from coordinate 24,949 downwards.
CATGCTTCGCGAGGCTGACAAACTGGGAGCTTCCTTTGTTTTGATTTTGGGGGAAGAGGAATTAAAGGAAGATAAAATTGTTTTAAAAGATATGAAAAGGGGAACCCAAGAAAAGCTTTTTATTAACGAACTTTTTGAGCGTCTTTCGGGGACCTCGCAGTGAGAATCTATCCAGAAAAGACTGAATTTTTAAAGTTTTCAGAGACCTACAATCTCATTCCCCTTTATACGGAGATACCAGCGGATCTCGAAACCCCCCTTTCCCTTTTTTATAAACTCTTTGACGGAGAAAGGCATATCTTTCTTTTGGAGAGTATGGAGGGTCCTGAAAAATGGGCCCGCTTCAGTTTTATCGGCTTTGATCCCTTTTTGATTTTCAAAAGCAAGGGAAATAAAGTTGAAATTTCAGGAATAAAAGAAAACACTTTTTTTTCCGAGGACCCCCTTTCTGAATTAAAAAATCTTCTTTCCCAATTTAAAACCCATATAATTAAGGATTTGCCCCGTTTCTGGGGTGGAGCAGTTGGATATATAGCCTATGAAATGGTCTCCTTTTTTGAAAAAAGGGTCCCAAGGGCTGAAGATACCCTTAATTTTCACGATCTATATTTTATCTTTCCAAGAAAACTTCTTATTTATGATCGTCTAAGACATTCTTATATTATCCTTCAACTCCTTTTAGCGAATGATGGAAACGCAGAAAAACTTTATTATGAAGCCAAGAGGGAGCTAAAAGGTTTTATTAACTCTTTGAAAAAGAAAAAATTAAAAATTCCAAGGCTTAAAAAAAGATTAACCCTTGTCAATGAGATTGAGAAAAACAAATTTCTTGAAATGGTTTTAAAGGCTAAGGATTATATTTCAGCTGGGGATGTTATTCAGGTGGTTCTTTCGCAAAGATTTTTGGTGGAAGATGAAATTTTTGAAAATCCCTATACCTCATTTTATCTCTATCGCGGATTAAGAAAAATTAATCCCTCTCCCTATATGTTTTATCTTCGTCTTGAAGATGAAATTCTTATTGGGGCCTCCCCTGAGATTCTTGTAAGGGTTGAAGACAAAGTGGTTGAAACAAGGCCCATTGCCGGAACAAGAAGGAGGGGTTTAACTGAGGAAGAAGACCTTGCCCTGGAAGAGGAGTTAAAGCACGACGAAAAGGAGCTTGCCGAACACATTATGCTTGTTGATCTTGGGAGAAATGACCTTGGAAGGGTTTCCAGATATGGAACAGTTGAGGTATATGAGCTTCTTGTAGTTGAGAGATATTCCCATGTGATGCATCTTGTTTCAGGGGTTAGGGGGATTTTGAAGGATGGGGAGGATATGTTTTCAGCCTTTAGGGCCTGTTTCCCTGCTGGCACTGTCTCTGGGGCACCGAAAATCCGGGCTATGGAGATAATTTCTGAGCTTGAGGGAAAGGCAAGAGGCCCCTATGCAGGGGCTGTGGGTTATTTTGGCTTTTCTCAGAATATGGATTTTTGTATCACCATAAGAACCTTTTTTCAGAAAAAAAATCGTTTATATTTACAGGCAGGAGCAGGAATTGTAGCAGACTCCGTTCCGGAAAGGGAGTTTGAGGAAACCATAAACAAAGCCAAAGCCCTTGAAAGGGCTCTAAAGCTCTTTGAAGAGGGCTATTTTCTATGAAAAAAGCCTTTAAAAAGGTTTTGGTAATAGACAATTATGATTCCTTTACTTATAATCTTGTTCAGCTTGTGGGAATTATGGTTGAAAGGCTCTGGCAAGGAGATGTTTTTGTTTATAGGAATGATGAAATAACCCTTGAAAAGATTGAAGAACTTTCTCCCAGTCACATTATCATCTCTCCGGGCCCTTGCACTCCTAAGGAATCTGGGCTTTCTGTTGACATAATCAGAACTTTTGCAGGAAAGATTCCCATTCTTGGAGTCTGTCTTGGCCATCAATGCATGGCCTATGCCTTTGGAGGAAGGATAATTAGAGCAAAAAGACTTATGCACGGAAAGGTCTCCCAAATTTATCATGACGGAAAGGGCGTATTTCAGGGACTTCCCAATCCTTTTTCAGCCATGCGTTATCATTCCCTTGCCGTTGATCCCGAAAGCCTTCCTGTGGACTTTGAGATCTCTGCAAGAAGTGAAGACGGAGAAATTATGGGTATAAGACACAAAACTTACGCCTTAGAAGGGGTTCAATTCCATCCCGAATCCATTGGAACCTCCCTTTCTTCCTGGATGAAGCTTAAAAAGCCACCTATTGAATGGGACTTTGGGAGTGATGAAATTCCAGAAGGGGTAAGACTTTTAAGGAACTTTATTTCCTGCTGAAATGTTATCCAAAATATCAGAGATTTTTAGAAATTTCCTTTTGTGGATTTATATAATTATAACGGTTCCCCTTTTTGGAACTCTTGCCATAATTACAAAAAGGCATTTTTGGGCAAGGCTCTGGTGTGAACTTTTGCTTAAAATTCTTGGAATAAAGATAAGAGTTTTTGCTGAAGAATGGCCGCAAAAAGGGAAAAACTATGTTTTTATGTGCAATCATCAAAGCCAGCTTGATATCCCTGTGCTTGAAAGTGTTTTAAAAGATTATAACATTCGCTTTCTTGCTAAAAAGAGCCTCTTTGATATTCCCTTTTTTGGCTGGGGGATTAAAGCCCTTGGCTATGTACCTGTTGAGAGGGAGGATCCCAAGGAAGGGCTTAAAAGTTTACTTGCCTGTGTTGAAAAATTAAAGGAGGGCTTTTCACTGGTGGTTTTTCCCGAAGGAACGAGAAGCAAAACTGGGGAGTTGCTTCCCTTTAAGATAGGCGGTTTCCTTATTCCCATAAAAGCTGAGGTTCCTGTTTGTCCAGTTGCCATCTGGGGAACCATTGAGATTCTCCCCAAGGGAAGTCTCTGGATGAAACTAAAAAAAAGGGAGGTTAAAGTTTACATAGGGCCTGTAATTGAGGTATCAGGCCTTACCTTGAAGGATAAGACCCTTTTATTACAAAAGGTAAGAGAAGCCCTTCTTAAGGGGCTTGAAAAAATAAAAGCTTAAAGAGGGGAAAAATGGGTGAAGTAGTGGTTGTTTCCTTAGAAGAAGAGCTTAAAGAGAGTTATTTAGATTATGCTATGAGTGTGATTGTAGGAAGAGCCCTTCCTGATGTAAGGGATGGGCTGAAACCTGTTCAAAGGCGCATTCTTTATGCCATGTATGAAACGGGAAATGACTGGAATAAGCCCTATAGAAAAAGTGCAAGGGTTGTGGGTGAGGTTATCGGAAAATATCATCCCCATGGAGATATGCCGGTTTATGAGGCCATAGTGAGGATGGCCCAAGATTTTACCATGAGGTATCCCTTAATTGACGGTCAGGGGAATTTTGGTTCCATCGATGGAGATGCTCCAGCCCAGATGCGCTACACCGAGGTGAGACTTACCCGCCTTGCTCACGAACTTCTCGCAGATATTGATAAAGAAACCGTTGAATTTGTACCTAATTATGACAACACCCTTAAAGAACCTGTAGTTTTACCTTCAAGGATTCCCAATTTGCTCATTAATGGATCCTCTGGTATTGCTGTTGGTATGGCAACCAATATTCCCCCTCATAATCTCTCCGAGGTAATAGATGCCCTTATAGCACTTCTCAGGAATCCTGAGCTTACTGTGGCTGATCTTATGCAATATATAAAGGGGCCAGATTTTCCCACTGGGGCTTATATAGTGGGAATTGACGGCATAAAAAAGGCCTATGAAACAGGAAAGGGCATTATAAAGCTTCGGGCCAAATATAAAGTTGAAAAAGAAAAAGACAAAGTGAAGCTGGTTTTTACCGAGATTCCTTATCAGGTAAATAAGGCCAAGGTTGTGGAAAAGATAGCAGAACTTGTAAGGGACAAAAAAATAGAGGGTATTGCTGATATAAGGGATGAATCTGACAGAGAAGGAATAAGGGTTGTGGTTGAGTTGAAAAAGGAGTGGTCACAGGCTCCTCACACCATTGCAAGAGAACTCTTTTCTGCAACCCCCCTTGAGACAAGCTTTGGAATTATTTTTCTTGCTCTGGTTCAGGGGCGACCCGAGGTTCTCAATCTCAAGGAAATGCTTCAGCATTTTCTTAACTGGAGAAGAACCGTTATTATAAGGCGCACCCAATATGATCTGAGAAAGGCCCGGGAGAGGGCCCATATCTTAGAGGGCTTCTTAAAAGCCCTTCAACATCTTGATGAAATTATTGAACTTATAAAAAGCTCAGACACCCCAAAAACTGCTAAAGATAGACTAATTCAGAGATTTGGCTTTACAGAAGTTCAGGCCCAGGAAATTTTAAACTTAAGGCTTCAGAGACTTACTGCCCTTGAAAGGGAAAAGATTCTTCTTGAATATGAAGAGCTGAAGAGGGCCATAAGTTACTATGAAAAAATACTTACCCATGAGCCCACCTTGCTTACCGTTCTTGAAGAGGAATTAAAAGAAATAAAAGAGCGCTATGGAGACGAAAGAAGAACCAAGATTCTTGAAAGGGATATTGAGATTCTTGAAGAAGAAAGGCCTGTTGAAGAGGTTATTCTTGTTGTCAGTGAAGAGGGTTATATAAGAAAAATCTCTTTAGAGCAGTTTTCTTCTCAAAAAAGAGGCGGAAAAGGTGTTTTCGCTTTTTCCGGGGAAGAGAGATTAAAAACAGCCCTTCAAACTGATTCAGAAAGAGAAATCCTCGTTTTTACCAAAGAGGGCAAGGTTTATCCTCTGGATTTAAAACAGATTCCCCTTTCTGGAAGACAGACCAAAGGCACCCATATCAAAAACTTTATAACATCCTTTGAGGGTGAGGTTTCCTTTCTTTTACCCTTTGAGAAGAAGGGATATCTCTTTCTTGCAACAAAAAAAGGGATGGTGAAAAAGCTTTCCTTTGAAGATCTAAAGGGTTTAAGGAAAAGCGGAAGCATAGTAATTAATCTTAAAAAGGAGGATGAACTTATTGATGGTGCGGTTACCACTGGAAAGGAGAGCTTGATTCTTATTACCAAAAGGGGGCTTGCTCTTCATTTTAATGAAGAGGATGTAAGGGCTATGGGAAGGCAGGCAGAAGGAGTTATTGGTATAAGGCTTGATGAAAAGGATGAAGTGATTGCTTTACTCAAAGTAGAGAAAGGAGCCTATCTTTTTACCATTACAGAAAAAGGTTTTGGTAAAAAAACTCCTATAAAGGAATTTCGCCTTCAGGGAAGGGGTGGAAAGGGAATAACTGTGCATGCTTTAACCGAAAAAACGGGTTTTCTCTCCGGAGCAGAAGTTCTAAAGGAAGGAGAGGAGATTATAATTTTTTCATCCTCAGGAAAAAGTATAAGAATTGAGGAAAAGGAGATACCCCTTCAGGGAAGAAGCACCAAAGGGGTGAGGCTTATAACTTTGCTTCCTGGTGAAACCGTAACAGGAGTTGCTAAAATCTTATCAAATTCAAGAAAATAAAATTGTAATAGAGAAAAATTATGTTATTTTTTAAGGGAAATTATTCAGGGGGAAATAAAAATGTCTAAAAAGGTGAGGCTTGCCATTGTTGGAGTGGGGAATTGTGCAAGTTCTCTTGTTCAGGGAATTTTTTATTACAGAGATAAAACCTTAGAGGATCTTAAAGGCCTTATGTTTCCAGAGGTTGGGGGATATAAACCCTCTGATATTGAAATTGTTGCTGCTTGGGATATTGATGCAAGAAAGGTTGGGAAGGATGTCTCTGAGGCCATTTTTGCTCCGCCCAATTGCACCACCATATTTTATCCAGAAGTTCCAAAGCTTGGGGTAAAGGTTCGCATGGGAAAGATTGAAGATGGCTATGCAGAACACATGAAGGATTATCCACCTGAAAAGAGCTTTGTTCTTGCCAATGAAAAAGAGGATGAGCTTGAGGATATCGTTTCTGTTTTGAAGGAGACCCAGGCCGATGTTCTTATAAGTTATGTTCCTGTTGGTTCTGAGAGAGCTGCGAGATTTTATGCTGAAGCCTGTTTAAAAGCAGGGGTTGCCTTTGTTAATGCCATGCCCACTTTTATTGTTTCTGATCCTGAGTGGGGAGCCCGTTTTGAAAAGGAAGGAATTCCCGCTGTGGGAGACGATATAAAAAGCCAGCTTGGTGCTACCATTCTTCACAGAACCCTTGTTCAACTCTTTGTGGATAGAGGTATTCCCATAAAAAGGACTTATCAATTGAATTTTGGCGGAAATACTGATTTTTTAAATATGCTTGAAAGAGGAAGGCTTGCCACAAAAAAGATTTCCAAGACTGAGGCTGTATCAAGCCTTATTCCCTATGACATAGGCTGGGAAAACATTCACATCGGTCCTTCTGATTGGGTTCCCTGGCTTAAGGATAAAAAGATAGCCTATATTCGTATTGAAGGAGAACACTTTGGCGGGGTGCCCATGTCAGTTGAAGTAAAGCTTGAGGTTGAAGATTCGCCTAATTCTGCAGGTTCAGCCATTGATGCTATAAGATGCGCCAAACTTGCTAAAGATCGCGGAATAGGAGGTCCTTTGCTTTCCATTTCTGCCTATACCATGAAACACCCTCCTAAACAATATCCCGACCATATTGCAAAACAAATGGTCCTTGAATTCATAGAGGGAAAAAGGGAAAGATAAGTATAAATTGGAGGTTTATATGGTAGAAATTTCAGAAAGACTAAAAAAAATCCCTCCTTATCTATTTGTTGAACTTGACAGGCTTAAAAATGAGAAAATCAAAGAAGGAGCTGATGTAATAGATCTTGGAATTGGAGACCCTGATATTCCCACACCTAAGGAAATTGTAGAGGTAGCTAAAAGGGCTTTAGAAAAGGCCGAATATCATAGATATCCTGCTAATCCAGGAAGTCTTTTTTTCCGTAAAGCCTGTTCAGAATATATGAAAAGGCGATTTGGGGTGGACTTTGATCCCGAGGGCGAAGTGCTTGCTCTGATAGGATCTAAAGAAGGAATTGCCCATTTTCCCATTGCTTTTGTGAATCCAGGGGAAGTGGTTTTATGCCCTGATCCTGCTTATCCTGTATATCATCTCGGAACCATCTTCACCGACGGAGAACCCTATTATATGCCCCTTACTTGGGAAAATGAGTTTTTGCCTGATTTTGGAAGAATACCCGAAGAGATTTTGAGAAAAACCAAAATCCTCTGGTTGAACTATCCCAACAATCCCACAGGGGCCTGTGCAACTAAGGAATTTTATAAGGATGTCATAGCCCTTGCAAAAAAATATGATTTTGTTGTGGCCTGTGATGCAGCCTATGTGGAACTTTATTATGAAGAACCTCCTCTCAGTATTTTTGAGGTTGATGGCGCTAAAGAGGTAGCTATTGAATTTCACAGTCTTTCCAAAACTTTTTGTATGACTGGCTGGAGAATAGGTTTTGCTGTTGGAAGAAAAGAGATTGTTCAGGCTCTTGCCAAGGTTAAAAGCAACATTGATTCAGGAGTTTTTACTGCCATTCAGGAGGCAGGGGCTTATGCCCTTTCGCATCTTGAAGAAATAGTCCCGCCCTTAAGAAAGGTTTTTGAAGAAAGAAGAAACTTTTTAACTGAGGAATTAAAAAACCTTGGGTTTGAATTTAAAACACCTAAAGCCACCTTTTATCTTTGGGTGAAAGTGCCAGAGGGTTATACCTCTTCTGAATTTTGCAAAAAGCTTTTAAAGGAGCTTGCTATTGTGGTTACTCCTGGAAATGGATTTGGTGCTTCTGGAGAGGGCTATTTTAGAATAGCTTTGACTGTGGGAGTTGAAAGATTAAAAGAAGCGATAAAAAGACTTTCTACCCTGAAGAATTAAAGGTTGTATATCTTTCTTTAGGTACCAATTTAGGAGATCGCTTAGCCAATTTGAAGAGGGCTCTTCAGTTATTAAAAGCACTTCCCCTTTTTTTTGAAAAGATATCTACAATTTATGAAACAGCTCCTCTATATTTTAAAACTCCCAATAGGTTTTTAAATCTGGTTTTGAAACTTAGAACCTCACTCTCCCCTTATGCCCTTTTTATTGAGTTAAAAAAGATTGAGTTTCAAATGGGAAGAAGAAAAACCCAAAATATTTCTGATAGACCCATTGATCTTGATATAATTTTTTATGAAAATGTTAAAATAGAGGGAGAAGTTCTACGGATACCTCATCCCCGTGCTTATGAAAGGGCCTTTGTCATGATTCCCCTTTGTGAGATTGCTCCAGATTTCGTTGACCCACTATCAGGGAAGAAAATATGTGAAATTTGTGAGGAAAAAACCTCTCTTTTTAGAGAGCAGGAAATAAAAGCCTTTTCTGAAAATAAATTATTATGAAACTATTAATAATTCTTCTTCTCTTTTTTATCGTTTTTTGGTATTATAGGAAAAAGAAACAGCTTTTGAAAAGTGAAAAACAAAAACAGAAAGCCCTTAGGGTTGAGATGAGAGCCTGTGAAAATTGCGGGGTCTTTTTTCCAGAGAGTGAAGGATATAAAATTAAAAGGGGAAATAAAGAAGTAATTTTTTGTTCCGAAAAATGTCTTAAGGAATTTTTATCAGAAGAAAGGATATGATTTTAGGTTTAATTTTAGCAGGATTTATTTTTCTTACGGTTAGTCCTTCTTTTGCAACAAAAATTTATATTTATGAGGATCCAGAGACAGGAGAAAGATATTATTCCAATATTCCCCTTAACGAAAAATTTAAAGTTTATATGAAATTACCCCTTAAGAATGGAAAGTTTTCAAAGAAAAATAATATCAATTATTCTGCTTTTTTTAGTGCCTATGAGAAGATTTTTGAAGAGGTAGCCCGAAAATATGAGCTTGATCCTGCTCTTCTTAAGGCCATTGCTAAAGTTGAGTCTAACTTTAATCCCAGGGCTGTTTCACCAAAGGGAGCAATGGGAGTTATGCAACTAATTCCTTCAACAGCAAGGCTTGTGGGCGTATCTGATCCCTTTGATCCGGTGGAGAATATTCACGGTGGGGCAAGATATTTGAAAATGCTTCTTGATGAGTTTGGAGACTTAAAACTGAGCCTTGCTGCTTACAATGCAGGCCCAGAGGCAGTGAGACAGTATGGAGGAATTCCACCCTTTCCCGAAACCATTAATTATGTGAAGAATGTCCTTGAATATTATCGTGCCCTTAAAAGAGAAAATCTTTAAACATTTATCATTATATCCTTTAGTTTATCAAGATTATCAAGGGCTTTTCCTGCACCGAGGGCAACGCAAATTAGTGGATCCTCAGCTACTCTTACAGGAAGGCCAGTTTCTTCGGCAATTAATCTGTCAAGATTTCTTAGCAAAGCCCCTCCTCCTGAAAGGGTAATTCCCCTATCTACAAGATCAGCAGAAAGTTCAGGAGGAGTTTCTTCAAGCACCTCTTTTATGGCCTGGATTATTAAATCTACGGGCTCTCTTATAGCTTCTTCAATTTCCTTTGAAGTTATGGTTATGGTTTTGGGAATACCTGAAATAAGATCCCTTCCCTTTATTTCCATGGTATCGTATGGCTCTTCAGGAAAGACATTTCCAATCTGAATTTTGATCTGTTCAGCTGTTGCTTCCCCTATGAGAAGATTATATTTCCTTTTAATATATTGAACAATAGCTTCATCAATTTTATCTCCTGCAACTTTAATGGAACTTGCAGCCACAATCCCACCGAGAGATATAACAGCAACTTCTGTAGTCCCTCCGCCGATATCCACAATCATACTGGCTACAGGCTCAGTGATAGGAAGCCCTGCACCAATGGCTGCTGCAAGGGGCTCTTCAATAAGATAGACCTCTCTTGCTCCTGCGCTTTCTGCACTTTCTTTTACAGCCCTTCTTTCAACCTGGGTTGTACCTGAAGGCACACTTACAATAATTCTTGGTTTTACCAGAAAAGAACGATTGTGCACCTTTTGAATAAAATAACGAATCATGGCTTCAGTTACTTCAAAATCAGCAATCACGCCTTCCCTTAAAGGCCTTACAGCTTTGATCATACCAGGGGTCTTCCCGAGCATCTTTTTTGCCTCTTCCCCTACAGCTACCACTTTTTTATACCTTCCATCTTCCTTAACTGCAACCACAGAGGGCTCTTTCAGAATAATTCCCTTTCCTTCAAGATAAATTAAGGTATTCGCTGTACCAAGATCTATCGCCAGATCCTTAGAAAACCATTTAAACATCTTTCCAAACATTAATTTCACCCCGTTTTTATTTTCTATTTTAATTCTTCTTTTTATTTTTTAAAGAAAAAGAAGGTTCTATTATAACGAACGGTCCGTATCCTGTAAGATCCTTTTCTTTCTTTGGCAGAAATAAAAGTTTCTCTGGCATTTTCAAATAGAGATAAGCTGTTAAAGCACAAAGTATGGCGTCAAGAAGGTCAGCTTTATGAAAGTGAGAAGAAAGGAGTTTAAGAGAAAAAAATTCTTTAAAAAGAAATTTTAGATATTCTATCTCTCCCTCATCAAGGGAGCTTTTTTTGTATTTATAAGAAAGATATTTCTTTTCCTCTGGAAGTAGAAAATAAAGGCTTGCTCTTGGATGGGTTTCAATGATAGCACCGCAATAGGGGCTTAATTTTTGAGCAAAAAGAAGGCCCCTTAAGGGAATTCCCATAAGGGCATGATAGGAAAGCACCCAGTTTCTGTATTCTTTTGGTAAAAGCCCCTTTAAGGCAAGATCTGCTGATCTTAAGCCCTTTTTTAAAGTTAAAGAATAACTCAAGGGGGCATCAATAGCAGAAACAAGAACAGAATGTTTCCTTGCAAATTCAAATATCTCTTCAAAGGAGCAAGGCTCAGGATTTTCACCTTTAAGGGAAAGGGCTTTTTCAACAAAAAGGACTTTTTCCTCTTCTTTTAAAGCAACTGCCCAAGTATTACTTCCTCCTCCGAGATCCACTCCTAAATAGTAAAACATGTATTACAATTTAATGGATGATAAAGGATTATCCAGAGGAAATTTTAATATCTGTTAGGAAACCCTCTCGCTATCTTGGAAAGGAACCCTATTTTCCTTTAAAGGATTGGGAAGGTGCAAGCCTAAGGGTTTGTCTCGGCTATCCTGATCTTTATGAGGTGGGAAGATCTCATCTGGGAATAACCATTCTCTCAGGAATAATTAACTCCCAAAGAAATTATTTATGTGATCTTGTTTTTGCTCTCGCTCCTGATATGGAAGAGGCACTTAAAAAAGAAAAAATCCCCCTCTTAAGCTTGAATTATAGAAAACCCCTTAAAGATTTTGATGTTATAGGAATAACCTATGCCTATGAACTCCTTATCACCAATATTTTTCAGATGTTTGATTTGTCAGGGATTCCCTTTAAAGCCAGTGATAGAAATAAGGATTTTCCCATAATTCTCGGAGGAGGACCCTGTTGCGGAAATCCAGAACCTATTGCTGAAATATTTGATGCCATTCTTATAGGAGATGGTGAAGAGGCTATTCTTGAGATTTTAAAAACCATAGAAAACTGGAAAAATAACTCAAGGGATAAAGAAGAACTTTATGAAGAACTTATAAAAATTGAAGGAGTTTATATTCCCTTGTTTAAAAACCGAGTTAAAAGAAGGGTCTATGTAAATGGGAGGGAAATACAACCCCTTTATTCCGTTCCTTTAATTCCCCTTTCCCATGACAGGGTTTCCATTGAAATTTCGCGGGGTTGCACAAGGTCTTGTAGATTTTGTGAGGCAGGTTTTTATTATCGCCCGGTAAGAGAAAGGGCTCCCTTTGAAATTCTTAAAGAAATAAAACTGGCTTTTAAGCTCACCGGCTATCGCGAGGCCTCTCTTATGTCCCTTTCAGCAGGAGATTATACCTGTCTTGAAGAGTTGGCTAAACTTTTAAAAAAGGAATTTTATCACTCCCAAAATAGGGAATATGTTTTTACGCTTCCCTCTTTGAGAGTAGGAAGTTTGACCCCTGAAATTCTTGATTTTTTAAAATTGGGAAGAACGAGCACTATAACCCTTGCTGTTGAGGCTGCTTCTGAAAGATTAAGAAGGGTTATAAATAAAGATATCGAGATAGAAGCTTTTTTTAAAGATATAGCCCTTGCCAAAGAAAAGGGCTTTAGAAGAATTAAACTTTATTTTATGCTTGGACTTCCTAAGGAAGAGGAAGAAGACCTTGAAGAGATGATAAGGCTTTATAAAACCTTGAAAAAGTCCTTCAGGGAAATGGATATTTCCTTTTCTGCCTCTATTTTCATTCCCAAGCCCCATACCCCTTTTCAATGGGAAAGGCAAATAACCCTTGAAGAAGCCTATGAAAAAATAAATTATATTAAAAGAGTTTTAAAAAGGGATTTTAAGTCACATAATCCTAAGCAAAGCTTTCTTGAGGGTGTAATTGCAAGGGGAGGAAGAGAGCTTTTTCCTTATCTTGAAAAGCTTTTTCAAAAGGGTGCTCGCCTTGATTCCTGGAGTGAATTTTTCAATTTTGAACTCTGGATTAATACCGCCAAAGAGCTTGACCTTAATCTTGAGAGATATATTGAAGAAAAACACCCCGAAGAGCCCCTTCCCTGGGATCATATTGAGCTCGGGGTAAAAAAGGAATTTCTTTTAAAAGAAAGAGAAAGAGCTTATAAGGAAGAATACACGCCGGATTGCCGTTTTGATAAATGTGTAAAATGTGGGGTATGCAAGGGAGAAGTTAAAAATTATTTAGTAATAGACTTAGAAGAAAGGACTCAGTCTTATCAAATTTTAAATCCTCCCAAGGTTTTTAAAAAAGGAGATGAAGAAGTTTGGTATGAAATCTATTATGATAAAAGGGGAGTCTCGTGCTTTTTATCTCAACTTGAGGTTTTAAGATTATTTGAAATGGTTTTAAGAAGGGAGGGATTTTTTCTTTCTTACACTCAGGGATTTAATCCCAGGCCCAAGTTTATCTGCGGTGCAGCAACCCCAGTGGGAATTGAAGTTGAAAGAGAATTCTTAGGTTTGGCTCTAAGAGAAGATATCTCTGAAGAGCGTCTTTTGGGCTTAAAAATTTATGAGGGATTAAAAATTGTCAGAGTTAATAAAAAAGGAAGCCAAAAACCCTCTATCCCTGACCGGAGGGAAATCTATTGTCTTTGGCCAAAAGTATCTTTAGATTTCGAAAGGTTAGAAAATACTCCTTCTGAGATTAATTTAGAGATAATAAATAAGGAGTATATCCAAATAAAGCCTTTGGGGAAAGGTTTTTCCATTCTTAAATTTTTGAAAAATTTATTTAATATAGAAAATCCTTTGAAAATATTTAAAATTTTGAAGAAATATGATGAACTCAGTCTTTAATTATACGTTCTGCAAGGGTAAGAACAAATTTCACTCCTTCTATGGCTTTTTTAGCATCTTTAAGGCTATATTCTTCAGTGGGTATAAAGTCTATATCTCCATAAAAGGCAAGCTCTCTTTCCTTTCGTAATTCCTTTGATATTTTCATAAGTTTTTTGATTTCCTTATCCTTTAATTCTGGAAATTTATCTCTGTGTTCTTTAAAAAGAAAACTTACATCGTGATACTTTGGAGGTTCAATACCTCTTGCTCTGAGCATGGCTTTGGTTGCAAGCTCTACTGCCTCCTGAGCTTCTCTTACTACATCAGAATAGGCCTCTTTGGATAGAAAAAAGCCAAGAGCTTCCAAACGGACTTTGGCTTTTTTTAAATAGCTTTTTGAAAGGTCTTCAGGGCTCAAATTTCTATCCTCTCTCCAGGCTTTAAGTCTGGTTTAAGGATCCAATACCAGGCATTTCCTTTCCAAACCCTTTTAGCTCCCCATTTCTCTAATCTCTTTTTAAGCCTTTCAAGCCTTTTTTTAAAAAAAGCTTCTTTATCATACAAAATTTTAGCATCCTCAATCATGTCAAGAAGAAGGAGGTTCCCCTTTTCTATTTCTTCAGGGGTTTTTAAAATAGCATTTATCCAGGTATAAATTCCCTTGGAATAAAGCCTTTCAAGCTCTTTTTCCAATTTATTTTCTATTTTGGTGGTAAATTCTTCAGAGCGTTTAAGACGGCTTTTTGGTAAGTCCTTTATAACAAGAAGGAGGTCTATATCTGAATCTGGCCTTTGGGTGCCCCTTGCTTGAGAGCCAAAGAGCACAAAAGAAATCAACCTGTCTCCATAATATCTCTTTACCTCTTTAAAGATTTTTTCTATGAAAATCTCAAGATCCCTTTTAAAAGTGGAGGTCATATTTTTCATTAAGAGAAATTATACTTAAAAATAGTAATTTTGACAAATTTTTGACTATCTTTTTAAGGGATTTTCTTTAATCTGTGAAAACAGGCTAAAACAATTTTAATATTCTTTTTTCATCTCTCTTTTTTTACATAGGTTGAATTGGTTTGAAGGCTTTGGTTAGATTGGGTCAAATAGGGTAAATAGGAAATACCTTGAGACTAATCTTATGAATTCATAAAGGATCTTGAAAGTAAAAGGAAGAAAATTAAATTTAATTAGGGCAGGGGCTAAGAGGCGGTTGCGCAGGGAGTTAAGCTCCCTGTGAGGAAAGTCCGGGCTCCGCAGGGGAGGATGCCGGGTAACACCCGGAGGGAGCAATCCCTGGAAAGGGCCACAGAAAAGAGACCGCCAGCGGCCCTGTCTTTAAGAGGGCAGGGTGCGGGCAAGGGTGAAAAGGTGGGGTAAGAGCCCACCGCAGGCTGGGGTAACTCAGCCTGGCACGGCAACCCCCATCCGGAGCAAGGCCAAAGCGAGCCCACGGGTGCCCCGCCCAAATGGGCTCAGGTAGGCCGCTTGAGGCGAAAGAGCAATCTTTCGCCCAAGAGAAATAACCGCCCTGAAGGAGGCCCCACTCCTTCAGAACAGAACCCGGCTTACTTAGCCCCTGCCCTTTCCTTTTAATTCTCAAATTTCAAAAAAATTTTTCAAAGATAACGGAGAAATTTTTCTTTACAGGTGCTTTTTTTAAGCTCAAATTCCTGAAAAGCTTCCTTAAGTTTTTTCAAAAGGAGAACCATGGCTAAATGCACTCCTTCTGTGGGATCTGGCTTTCCTGATTCATAAGGAGTTAGTATATAATCTTCCTTTGCATAAGGAGAAATTTTTACAAAAAAACGCTGTTTTATTATTCCTTCTTCAACCAACAAATCCAGTAAAAGCGCCTCCTCATTGTAAAAGGTATCAAGAATTTTTATAAAATAATTTTCACTTTTATATAAAATACTTCTTTTTAAGGCCTTTATTAATTCTGAAAAAATGAGTTTTGGTCTTCCTTTGAAGATATTCACAATTGGCAAGGCTATCTCCTCCTCCCTTATTTTTAAAAGGGGACACCATTCTTTTACCCATTCTGGCAAATCAATTTTTTTTACCTTTTTAACACCAATAAAGTATATCCTTTTTCCTTGAGAAAGCCATTTTCTAGCATATTTGGTTGGAAAAAAGTCCTCCTTTTCGGTTATTAAATATTCTTTCCAGAGTGGAGAAAAACTTTCAATACCTTTTAAAAGCTCAACGGTTTCTTCTGCATACTCACTGTGATCTGTTGCCATTTGAAAAAAACCGTTAATCCTAAGTCTATTTGAAAGGAGATACAGAAAGCCTTGATTTACAATCCTTTTTTTCCGGTGTTTCTTTTTGGGCCAGGGGTCAGGGAAATTGAGAAAAACTCCTTCTAAACTTTCAGTTTTAAAAAGTTTGGCAAGGGCCTTTGTCCCCTCCATGTGAATTAATCTCACATTAGAGAGGGCATGCTCTTCAACCCTTGATAAGGCCTTTCTGAGCACCTCCTTAGATACCTCAACTCCTACAAAATTTGCTTCTTTTATTTTTTCTGCCATCTCAACTATAAATTCCCCATTTCCCACTCCTATTTCAAAATAAAGGTGAGACATTCTTCCAAAAATTCTTTCCCAAGAAGGAAAAAATCCCAGCTCTTCTTCTTTTAGAAGGAATTTTATTCCCCTCAACGGCTTTACCCCCATAAATTTTTGCTTTATATTGTACCAAAGAAAAAGAAAAATTCTTTTTAGGCCTTTTAAAATAAGAGTTTATTTTGTTTAGGAATTAAATATGTTTAAAAGAGTTGAGTTTTTAAAAAGTGTATACAGGCTTGAGGATTTGCCTCCCCCTGAATATCCAGAAATCGCCATTCTTGGGAGATCCAATGCAGGAAAATCTTCTTTTATAAATGCTTTTTTAAATCAGAAAAAAATTGCAAGGGTTTCTTCCACACCCGGCTTTACCCAGGCTCTGAATTTTTTTCTTGTGGATCGCAAATTTTTTCTGGTTGATCTTCCTGGATATGGCTTTGCCAAGGTTCCAAAGGAGGTTTACAAAAACTGGCAAATTCTTATTGAGGGTTATCTAAGAAGCCCACGGGATTTTCGTCTGCTATTTCTTATCTTTGATATAAGAAGAACCCCCGATGAGCTTGATAAAGCCCTTATAAAATTTGTAAATTACCTTAAAACCCCCTATGCCATACTTTTAAATAAAATTGATTCCCTTTCTAAAAAGGATATAGAAGACCAAAAGGAAACATTTTCAAAAAGTTTAAAAATTCAGGAAAAAACCGAAATATTTCTCATTTCATGCAAAGAAAAGCTCGGTTTTGAACCAATAAGAGCCTTTTTGAAAAAAATCTTGAAATAGTTTTGAAATTTAATATGGAGAAAAAATCATTATAAAAATTTCCTCAAATTGGTAAAAATTGTTCAAATATATATTTATAATATAAAAATTGTGAAAAAATTCTCTAAAATTTGCACCTTAAATTTTCCTATGGTAAAAGAGGGGGTAAAATTAAAAGAGGGGGGTGTGAAATGCAGGCACAAGAACGGATAAGTTTTAAAGAAGTTTTGCCAGTTGCCATTGTTGCCTGGACGGGGGCCCTTCTTGAGTGGGTTGATTTTTATACCTATGCTATTCTTGCCAAGATTCTTGCCAAGATTTACTTTCCCAGTCATGATCCCCTTGCAAGTTTGCTTGCCTCCTTTGCCGCTCTTGCCATAGGTTTCTTATTCAGACCTGTTGGAGCCCTTCTTTTCGGTAAAATTGGAGACCAGTATGGTAGAAAGGTGGCCTTTTTAACTGCTATATCTATGATGATGGTTGGAACCCTTGGAATTGCCATTCTTCCTAGTTATGCAACCCTTGGAGTATTGGCCTCAATTGGAGTTTTTATTTTAAGAATTATTCAGGGACTTGCTCTTGGTGGTGGTTATGGTGCTGCTATTACCTATCTGGGTGAATTCACCCCAGATCACAGAAGGGGACTAATTACAGGATTTCTCTTTACCACTCCCGCCTTTGGTATGGCTATTGCTGCCAATTTGGCTTCATATCTTCAGGGATATTTTGGCGCTGAGGCCTTTGATGCCTATGGTTGGAGATGGTGCTTTGTCATTGCTGGTGTGATTGTTTTCGTAGTTGCTCTTATAATCCATCTTCTTTATAAAGAAACTCCTGTTTTTACCGCTCTTAAACAAATAAGAAGGGTTACCAGTGCACCTATTAAAGAGCTTTTCACCAATAAGCATTATCTCTGGCTTTTTATCCTTGCCTGGATCGGTGTTATCGGTGCCCATGGTCCTATCTGGTATACCAACCAGCTCTATGTAAAGTTCTATCTTGGTGATCTCGGGGTTCCCAAAAAATTAACCAATGACCTGCTGGCTTATGCTACTTATGCGGTTCTTTGGACTTATCTTTTCTTTGGTTGGCTTTCTGACAAGATCGGAAGAAGACCCATTCTTCTCTTAGGTATTTACGCTAATGCCCTTCTCTTCCCTATAACCTTTTATCTTATGAAAAACTATGTTGATCCTTTAAATACAACTGCCCTTTTCTTACTTGTTGCTGCAGGAACTTTCATGAACGGTATAGGATACAGCGGAGCTATGTCAGCTTATCTCCTTGAGCTTTTCCCTGCAAAGATTAGAACTACAGCCATTGGTTTTACCTATAATATGGGATACGGAGTTTTTGGCGGTTTAACTCCTTTCATGATTACCCTTCTTATTAAAATAACAGGTAATCCCTATCTTTCTGTTATTATTTGGTCAACCATAATTCCCATGATTATGGCCTTACTCTTTGTGTTTAAAGGCTGGGAAACAAGAGGAGAAAGACTCTGGGAAGAGCTATCTGCGGGAAGGTTTGCTCACAAGGCCCTTATTTTACCTGGTAATATGTCAATTGGAGAGGCTATGAAAAAGCTTCAGGTTGAGGGGCAAAGAATTGCCATTGTCACTGATAATGGTAAAGAAGATGGCAGATATCTTGGTATTGTTGAGGAAAGATCCCTTCTTAAAGCCTTGGTTACCGGTCACAGCATTTCCACACCCATAAAGGATGTGGTTGTTGATGTGGATGAGGTCTATGCTTCCGCAAGAATCATTGATGCCATTGTTCTCATTCAGCAATATGGTGTGAAGGGTATTGCAGTGGTAGATCAGAATAAAAGAATCTTGGGATATGTGGATCCTCGCTATGTATTCAATGAGGTGGCTTTAATTACAGCAGGAGTTAAGAAACCTTTTACAGAAAGGGTGAAAGTTGAAGAGTTTATGACATCAGCTATTACAGTTAAAGATAATACTCCGGTAATTGAGGCAGCAAAAATCATGGTTGAAAAGAATGTGGGATTTTTACCTGTGGTTGACTCTGAAACTTCAAAGCTTGTGGGAGTAATCTCTGAAAAAGATCTTATGGGAGTACTTTGCTGCGAAGAGGATAACAGAAACAAGCCCGTTAAGGAATTTATGACCAAAGAGGTTATAACCCTTACTCCCGAGAGCACCCTTAAAGAGGCCCTTGAGAAATTCATTGATCACAAGATCAGACACCTTCCTGTGGTCAAGGATATGAGAGTGGTAGGAGTTGTTTCTGTAAAGGATGTGGTAAAACTCGTCTAAGTTTAAGAGAATCTCAAATCAAGGGGGGGCCTTAGTGGCCCCCTTTTTTGTTTTCTTCTTGTTTTCCTGTTTTTATAAGGTATCATTTAACTATAGCCATTTCCTAGCAAAATGACTGGAGGAAAAATGGTAAGACTTAAAAATTTTGTAATTTATCGGTGGGGTTTTTTAATATTAATTTTTTTATTTCTTTTTCAATGTGCCCCAGCTGA
The DNA here is from genome assembly GCA_002441555.1 of Thermodesulfobacteriaceae bacterium UBA6232. Classification (GTDB taxonomy): domain Bacteria; phylum Desulfobacterota; class Thermodesulfobacteria; order Thermodesulfobacteriales; family Thermodesulfobacteriaceae; genus Caldimicrobium. The sequence goes on along the minus strand of DJWK01000001.1, from coordinate 5,902 downwards.
AAAACCCCAACCCCTTTCTCCCCGGTTTTCTGAAAAATTAAAAAACATTGTGGTTATTCCCTTTGATTACCACTGTCCAACAGAAACTCCCCTTCCTTTTTATTGCCCTGTTCAGGGTATAATACCCGGTGAAATAGAAATAAATGCTAAGGAGATTATGAATCAGCTTTTAAGAAAAGAGCTTGCCCAATTTAGCGGAAAGCACAATTTTATTTTTCTTTCTCAAAATGAATTTGAGACCCTTCTTGAAGAGGGGTTAAGTGTGGCTAAAACTTCTTCTGAACTTGTGCGTTATATTGCAGAAAAAACAGGTGCTGAAGGAGTGCTTTACGGAAAGATCTTTCGCTTTAAAGAGAGAAAGGGGGCAAGCTGGAGTGTGGAAGAGCCAGCATCTGTTGCCTTTACCCTTGTTCTTTATGATGGAGAGAGCGGAAGAATTCTTTGGCAGGTGGTTTTTGATGAAACCCAAAAGCCTTTAAGTGAAAATCTTTTAAATCTTTCTTTATATGGTAAGGTTAAATGGCTTACTGCAGAGGAACTTGCTGAAAGAGGATTAAAAAAAGTTTTACGCACCTTTCCTTAAAGAGTGAAAAAATGCTTTTTATCCCAGCTATAGATCTTAGAGGGGGAAAAGTTGTAAGGCTTTTTCAGGGAGATTATGAAAAAACCAAGGTGTATGGTGAAGACCCTCTAAGTTATGCCCTTTTTTTTGAAAAGGAAGGAGCCAAACGCCTTCACATAGTTGATCTTGATGGAGCCAAAGAAGGAGCTCCCATCCATAAAGAATTAATCAAACAGATTGTTCAAAAAGTTTCTATTCCCGTTCAGGTGGGAGGTGGCATAAGGAGCCTTGAAACCATTGAAGAATATCTTAATAATGGGGTTTCTCAAGTTATTTTGGGGACAAAGGCCTTAGAATCTAAAGAATTTTTGAAAGAAATAACTCAAAGATTTCCGGGAAGAATCATTGTAAGTGTAGATGTAAAGGGTGATAAGGTAGCCATTTCGGGGTGGCTTAAGGTAAGTGAAATTGCTTATCTTGACTTCCTTAAAGAGCTTGAAGACCTTCCTCTTTTTGCTGTCATACTTACTCTTATTGAAAGGGATGGTACGGGGGCTGGTGTTGAGCTTGAGCGGTTAAAAGAGGCTTTAAAGGTATCCCGGCATCCTCTCATTCTTGCCGGTGGGGTTAGCACCCTTGAGGATATAAAAAGATTAAAATCCCTTGAAAGGGAGGGCCTCTACGGAGTAATAAGTGGTAGAGCCCTCTATGAAGGCACATTGAACTTAAAAGAGGCTCTAAGCGTGGCAGAAAACTGATTCAGTTCCATGTCTTTTGAAGCTCTTCTTTTTCGTCTGGTTGAGGTTTTTCATAAAGATAAAATAATCACCTGCTATGTGAGAGATGTTAAGGGAAAAAGGCTTCATCTTCTTTTGCCAACAGGAAGAGAAGAGCTTATAAGTCATACAGCTCTTGTTAGTGTTAGTAAGGAAAAAATCCAAGATAAAAATTTATCCTCTATTGAAGCACTTTTAAAGGAAAAAAATAAAGAAAGGGAAAGGCTTAAAGAGCTTTTTGATTTAAAAGAGCTCTGGGAAGTTGTGGTTGACGATTTAAAAGAAGCCTCTTCTTGGGAACTTGTTGAGCTCTATCTTGGTAGAGCCCCAACTTCAGATGAGGTTGCAGCCTTTATGAGAAAGGCTTTAGAGGATAAAATCTATTTTGCCTTTGAATCTCAAGATTTTTTTAAAGTTAGAACCCGTGATGAAGTTTCTCAGCTTCTTCATAAAAGGGAAAAAGAGCTTGCAAGACTGAAATTATTAAATGAGGCTGAGCTTTTTCTAACAAACCTTCTCCAAGGGAAAATGGGTATTCTTTCTGAAGAAAGTGAAAAATATTTTCTTGAAGGACTTAAAGAATATGTTCTTTTTGAGGAAGGAGATGAAAAGATAAAAATTATAAAAGAAGTTCTTAATAAGCACGGACTTTCTGAACCCATAAAAGCAGTAGAGCTCCTTATTAAGGCTGGAGTTGTTGAAGAAGACTGGTTTTTTGAACTTGAAAAACTTAAATATCCTGCTGAATTTTCTCAAGAGGAGCTTAAAGAAGCAGAAGCCTTACTAAAGAAATCTTTAAATTTTGAGAACAGAGAAGATTTCAGGCATCTTCATACCTTTACCATAGATGCCCCTGAAACAGAAGATTATGATGATGCCCTAAGTGTGGAAGAGCATGAAGAAAAAACTGTTTTATATGTGCATATTACCGATGTGGCTTCCTTCATAAAGCCGGGCTCAAAACTTTGGGAGGGAGCTCTTGAACGAGCTTCTACCCTTTATCTTCCTGAAAAGATTTACCCCATGTTTCCCTTTACACTTTCTCATGGAAAGCTCAGTTTAAAAAAAGATACAGATCGCTTGGCACTTACCTTTAAATTTGAGTTTACCTCCTCTGGAGAACTTACTTCTTTTAAAATCAAACCAAGTGTTATAAAAATTAAAGAAAGATTAACTTATGAAGAAATAGATAAACAGCTTGAAGAGGGAGAGCCAATTTTAAAAAAAATTTATGATCTTCTAATGAAGCAAAAAGAAAAAAGGCTTAAAACCGGGGCCTTTGCAGTGATTTTGCCTGAGATTCAAGTTAGAGTTCATCCGAACGGAGAGATAACTGTTCAAAAGATTGAGATGACAAAGGCAAGAGACCTTGTTTCTGAAGCCATGATTCTTGCCAACTATTATACAGCTCTCTTTTTAAAGGAGCATGAAATACCAGCTCTTTTTAGATCACAAAAAGAGCCCTTTCAAATCTTTGAAGAAAGGGAAACTTCTCTTTTTTATCAGATTTTGCAACTCAAATTTATGGCAAAATCTGAGCTTTCAATAGAGCCTGGCTTTCACTCTGGCCTCGGGCTTCCCTGTTATACCACCCTTACTTCTCCTATAAGAAGGGCCCTTGATTTACTAATTCAGTATCAGCTTGAGGCCTATCTTCTGGATGAAAAAATTTTTTCAAAGGAGGAAGTTTTACGGATTCTCCCTGAACTTCAGGTCAATCTTCAAAGGGCTCAATTTTTACAGGCAAGAAGAAAAAGATATTTTCTTTTAAAATATCTTCATAAATACAAAAAAGATGAGCCTTTAAGAGGAATTGTTATTGAAATACAAGCCAAAAAGGCCAAAATTTATCTTCCCGATTATAATCTGACAGGTGAGGGTTTTGGATTCAAAAATTCGTTGAATCCTGGACAGGAGGTTATTGTAAAACCTGAAAAGATAAATCCCCTTGAGGAAGTTCTTCGCCTACGGATAATTTAAGGGTTTCTTCATCAACCTCAAAGGTGTTTCCCTCTCTCTTTTTAGCCTTATACATAGCTTCATCAGCCCTTTTGATTAAATCAGAAATACTTTTTTCAAGATTTCCTCTATCTATTAATTCTGCAACCCCAATAGAAAGGGTAACGGGTTTAAAGCCAGTTTCTTCCCATTTTTTAAAGATACGCTCAACCACTTTCAGGGCTCCCCTCCAAGTTGTATGAGGAAGTATAACTACGAATTCGTCTCCCCCGTATCTGCAGACCTTATCCACTTTTGTCCTTGTAGAATTACAAAGAGTTTCTCCCACCCCGATCAATACTTTATCCCCTGCTGAATGTCCGTAATGGTCGTTATACCACTTAAATTTATCAAGGTCTATCATTAAAAGAGTAAGGGGATATCCCTGCCGTAAAGCTCTATAACTTTCTTCTTTTAAAGCAGTTTCAAAATATCTTCTGTTGTAAACCCCAGTTAAGGCATCTTCAATTATGTATCTTTCAAGTTTTTTGGAAATATAATATTCTTTTATTAAGCGCCAAAGTCTTGCTCTGAATTCTCCGAGGGAAAAGGGTTTAAATATGACTTCATCAGCCCCGTTCATAAAAAGTTCTGCCACATCAAGATTTTTATGCATATCAACCATGCAATATATTAAGAGCTCCTTTTTTAGTTTTTTTGCCTCCTTTAAAGTTTTAATCTCTTCACTTTTTCCCTCAATACCCATAATTAATATTTGAAAATTGTTATCAATTAGTTTTTTGGAGATACTTTTAAGATTAGGAACGATTTCTATTTTGAAATTATATTCCTCCAGCATATCTTTTATAAGTTCAAATAGAAAGGGATCTGGCTCATAAAGCATTATATTAAGTTCTTCTTGGAATTCATTTTTAAGTTGGTAATACCAGTCTCTCAGGGTCATCTTTTAAGTTCCTCCTCTTTTCAAAATATAATTTTAAAATATGGGCATGATCAAAGACAAGTTTTTCCCAGGGGATTTCATCAATTTTAAAGACCCTTGCAGTTTTAGCATCATCCCTTCCCAAAAGTTTTCCTTCACCCTCAGCCACAAATACAAGGGAAATGGTATGAAACCTGGGATCTCTTTCGGGGTCAGAAAAATAACCAAGAAAATATTTAATTCTTATATCCAAATTGGTTTCTTCTTTGGCCTCCCTAAGGGCTGCTTCTTCAACCCTTTCTCCATATTCTATAAAGCCTCCAGGAAGAGCAAGGCCTAAGGGAGGATTTTTTCTTTCAATAAGAACAATCCCTCCTTGATACTCAATAATTATATCAACTGCAGGAAGTGGATTCCTGAAGGGTTTAAAATATTCGGGATGTTTGTCTCTAAGTATTTCAAGCATTTCCTCATGAATGAGACCGTTTGAGGCAAGAATGGTATCTTTCCAGGGATAATAGGGCTCGTTAAGATAGGTGGTAACCTTTCCTCCTGCTTCCTCTACTAAAAGTAAGCCTGCTGCAGTATCCCAGGGTTTGAGATAAGCTTCAAAAAAGCCGTCATATCTTCCTGCTGCTACATAAGCAAGATCAAGGGCTGCAGAGCCAAATCTTCTAACTCCTCTTGTTCTAACCATAAAATCCTCAAAGGGAATGATAAAATGTTTGGGCTTTTCCATAATTTTTGAAACAGGAAAACCTGTCGCAAGAAGACAGTTGATAAGGGGAGCTCTTTGAGAAACTTTAATGGGTCTTTCATTGAGATAGGCCCCTAATCCCCTTTCTGCATAAAAAAGTTCCTCTGTTATAGGATTGTAAACAATTCCTAGCTCAGGTGAAAGGTCTCTCATAAGGGCAAGAGAAATGGCAAACCAGGGAAGACCATGGGCAAAATTGGTGGTTCCATCAAGGGGGTCAAGAAGAAAATATAAGCCCTGAGGAGGATTATCCCAGGATTTCATACTTTCTTCCCCAAGCACAGGAATGTCAGGATAAAGCTTTGTTAAAGCCTCGACGATAAATTTTTCAACTTCAAGATCAGCTGTGGTTACAAGGTCAATAGGGCCTTTATGATTGACTTCAAAGGAGCCGTAATAATATTTTTTAAGAAGCTTTCCCGCTTCTTTTACAACCTCAAGAAGATTAGCAAGCATAAGCTTTTTTGAGTTTAAAATTTATTAAAACTTAAGATAAAGTTTGCTATAGTAAAGCATAAAATTATAAAAAATCAAATTCATCTAAAAGTCCCTGGCTTTGACTTAAATTTTTCCAAAAACAGGATTTCCTTTTCTTTTCAAAGAAGAGATACAGACACACCCAAAACAATTGATTTTTCTAAAAGATTTTTTAAAAATTTATTAACAAGAGCTTATAACCAGATCTATCGGGTTCACCCACCTTACAGGTAGTAGCGGTGGACTGCCCCGAGCTTATGCCCGTGAAGGAAACGTTTGTTTCCTGTGAAGCGGAAAGCCCCTCAATGAATTGAGGGGAAGGAAATCACGGGTCTCATGAGAAAGTTTGGCTAAACCTTGAAGCTAAAAAGACTACTTTTTAAGGGACTCAGCCCTTGACAATCTTTTATTTAGGGTTAATTTTAAAAAAGATTGGGCCGCTAGCTCAA
>DJWK01000004.1 GCA_002441555.1 Thermodesulfobacteriaceae bacterium UBA6232 | reverse complement strand
CACGCTTTCGTGCCTCAGCGTCAGGGACCGTCCAGCTGGCCGGCTTCCCCACCGGTGTTCCTCCCGATATCTACGGATTTCACCCCTACACCGGGAATTCCGCCAGCCTCTCCGGCCCTCAAGCAGGGCAGTATCGCAGGCCTTTCCGGGGTTGAGCCCCGGGCTTTAACCTGCGACTTGCCCTGCCGCCTACGCACCCTTTACGCCCAGTGATTCCGGGCAACGCTCGCCACCTGCGTATTACCGCGGCTGCTGGCACGCAGTTAGCCGTGGCTTTCTCCTGGGGTACCGTCAGCCTGAACGGGCTCTTAACCCGCTCAGGGTTCTTCCCCCAGAACAGGGGTTTACGACCCGAAGGCCTTCTTCCCCCACGCGGCGTCGCTGGGTCAGGCTTTCGCCCATTGCCCAAGATTCCCCACTGCTGCCTCCCGTAGGAGTCGGGCCCGTGTCTCAGTGCCCGTGTGGCCGACCACCCTCTCAGGCCGGCTACCCGTCATAGCCTTGGTGGGCCGTTACCCCACCAACTAGCTGATGGGCCGCGAGCCCCTCCCCAGGCAGGAGCTTGCTATGCAGAGGCCCCCTTTCATCACCGAACTTGCGTTCGGTGACTTTATCCGGTATTAGCCACCCTTTCGGGTGGTTATCCCAGACCCGGGGACAGGTTGCTCACGTGTTACTCACCCGTCTGCCGCGGTACTAGGGCCGAAGCCCTTTCCCGCACGACTTGCATGTGTTAGGCGCGCCGCTAGCGTTCGCCCTGAGCCAGGATCAAACCCTCAGGAAAAATTTGATCCGGCTCAATCACCCTCCCTGGTTGACCAGGAAGGGCCGGCCGCAAAAGTTCTTAACTTTTGGGCCCAGGTACAAGCGCTATTCAATTTTCAAAGATCAACTAATATTTAATTATAAAACCAATTTAGAAAATTGTCAAGAGACCTTTTAAAAAGATTTAAAAGAAAATTTTTACAAAGAGCTTTTTATTATTTTATAACACACTTAAGCAAATTTGTCAAGTCTCAAAAAGCTTTTTTCAAAGATCTAATTATAAATTAACCTGGATTTTTAAACTGTCAAGCCCCTTTTTATTCAGGTTTGTTCTCTTTCAAAGAACTTGTTATAAAATATGTCTGTTTTTTAAATTGTCAAGCCTCCTGTAAGTCGCTTATATAGGGCTCTATCCTCCCTCCAAAGGTCAAATCTATCAATGTGCATAAGCTTTGTCCAAACCTTGATAAAATCCTCTACAAACTTTTCCTTTCCATCTCTTGAGGCATAAACCTCACAAACAGCCCTCAGTTCTTCATGATGCCCAAAAATCAAATCAACCCTGGTAGCCCTCCATTTCAAGGCGCCAGTTTTTCTGTCAAATCCTTCATAGTAAACCTTATTCTCATCAAGGGGACGCCATTCTGTGTCCATGCTGAGAAGGTTTTCAAAAAAGTCCGTGGAAAGAACTCCTGCCCTATCAGTAAAAACGCCCCAATCTTCAAAATTAAAGGTTATTCCAAGCACCCTCAATCCTCCATAGAGGCATACAAGCTCAGGAACAGTAAGCTTTAAAAGTTGGGCTTTGTCAACAAGAAGCTCTTCAAGTTTAACCTTTTTATTTAAAGAGGGATCCTTAATATAGTTTCTAAAACCACAAAACACGGGCTCAAGGTGATTCCAGAAAGCAACATCAAGATTTTCTTGCAAGGCATCCCTTCTCCCAGGAACAAAGGGAACCTTTACAGAAAAACCTCCCTTTTTAGCAGCCTCTTCCAAAAAAACATTTCCAGCAAGAACAATAAGGTCTGCTAAAGATATCTTTTTTCCCTCAGGGGCTCTATCCCTGTCAAAGCTTTCCTTAATTTTTTCAAGGCCCTCAATCACCTTGGAAAGCCTTTCGGGATGATTAACCTCCCAATTTTTCAATGGTTTCAATCTTATCCTTGCTCCATTGGCCCCTCCCTTGCGATCTGAATCCCTATACGTTACTGCAGAAGAAAAAGCAGTATATAAAACATCTTTAAAAGAAAGATCGGACTTCCTAATAGCTTCCTTTAAATTCTCAATGTCTTCTTCTGAAGGCAATTCATAATCCCTCTTGGGTAAAGGATCCTGCCAGATAAAGTCTTCTTCAGGAACTTCTGGACCGAGATAACATTCCTTTGGTCCCATATCCCTGTGAATAAGCTTAAACCAGGCCCTTGCAAAGGCCTCTTCAAATTCTTTGGGATTTTCAAGAAATCTTTTTGCAATTTTTGAATAAACAGGATCAAATCTTAAGGCAAGATCAGCTGTAAGCATCATGGGAGGATGTTTTTTATTGGGATCGTGGGCATCAGGAACTATAGAAGGGGCATCCTTGGCAACCCATTGATGTTTTCCTGCAGGGCTTTTGGTTAATTCCCATTCATAGGTAAATAGAAATTTAAGATAAGAAATACCAAATTTGGTAGGGGTTGAAGACCAAGCAAGCTCAAAGCCACTTGTGAAGGTATCGGGGCCTTTTCCGCTTTTGTAGTTGAATTTCCAGCCAAGACCCTGGGCTTCAACATCAGAGGAACTGGGATCAGGCCCCAAAAATTTGTCAGGGCCTGCACCGTGACATTTTCCAAAGGCGTGCCCTCCAGCAATGAGGGCAACTGTTTCCTCATCGTTCATCCCCATTCTTGAAAAGGCAAGCCTTATCTCTTTGGCAGAGGCAAGGGGATCAGGGTTGCCCTCAGGACCCTCTGGGTTAACATAAATCAACCCCATTTCCGTTGCTGCAAAGGGCTTTTCAAGCTCTCCCTCTTTCATACGCTCTTTTCCTGAGAGCATCTCAAGCTCTGGCCCCCAATCTGCAGATTCATCGGGCTCCCAGATATCTTCTCTTCCAAGGGCAATCCCTATGGTTTTTACCCCCATGTCCTCAAGGGCCACATTCCCTGCAAGAATAATAAGATCTGCCCAGGAAAGCTTCTTTCCATATTTCTGTTTTATTGGCCATAAAAGCCTTAAGGCTTTATCCAAGGAGATATTATCAGGCCAGTTTATTCTCGGAGGAAATCTTATTTCACCTGTTCTTGCCCCGCCTCTTCCGTCAAAAATTCTATAACTTCCTGCACTATGCCAGGCAAGACGAATAAAAAGAGGACCATAATGTCCAAAATCAGCAGGCCACCAATCCTGAGATTCCTTCATAAGCCTTTTTAAATCTTCCTTAACAGTCTGAAGATCAAGAGTTTCAACCTCACTGGCATAATCAAAGTCAGGGCCATAGGGATTGTTGGTGGGACAATGTTGCCTTAAAACTTTTAAATTAAGTCTTTCAGGCCACCAATCGGTAATCCATCTCTTTTTTTTCTTCTCGGCCATTTTATAACTCCTGTTTTGTATTTTAAAAAAGGTTAACATAATTTGTAATTTTTGTCAAGTCTTATTTAATAAAAATTTTAAAATAAAAAACAATCTTGATCTTGTCCTTTCTGTGCGATTAACTAATATAAAATTATGGCTTTAAATATTTGTAAGGTTTGCAAAGAGAAAAAATTATTAACCTCAGCCCTTTCTGTCTGCAAAGATTGCATAAAGGAAAACTTTAACTTAACAAAGCCCTTTTTAGACGAAGCTCACAAAGAATCAAGAAAAGCCTTTTTTCTTCCTGAAGGGGAGCCCCTAAAAAAAGAGGGAATTCCATGCAGAATCTGTGCAAAGGGGTGCAAAATTCCAGAAGGAGAATATGGATATTGCGGTTTAAGAAAGAATTTGAAAGGAAAATTAATAGGGCCCAAGAATATTGAGGCAAGGGCTTCTTGGTATCTTGATCCTCTTCCCACAAATTGTGTAGCTGATTGGATTTGCCCAGGAGGAACAAGCTGCGGCTATCCTGAATATGCCTATAGACCCGGGCCTGAATATGGCTATTACAATCTTGCTGTCTTTTTTGAGGCCTGTAATTTGAACTGCCTTTATTGCCAAAACTGGCATTTCAAATATGAAACCTTTAATACTCGTTATCGCAGGCTTGAAGATTTTTTAAAGGCTATAACTCCTCAAGTTTCTTGTATATGCTATTTTGGAGGGGATCCCTCACCTCAAGCTCCCTTTGCTATTAAGGCAAGTTTTGAGGCTTTAAAAATTAAAAAAGGAAGAATCCTTCGCATCTGTTGGGAAACTAATGGTCACTTTAACGAAAAAATTCTTTCCAAAATTATTGAGCTTTCCCTTATATCAGGAGGGATTATAAAGTTTGATTTAAAGGCTATAACTCCCGAGATCTATTATGCTTTAACAGGGGGAGAGGTTGCACCGGTTTTAGAAAACTTTAAGAAAGTGGCTGAATTTATAAAGGAAAGGCCTGAAGTTCCCCTCCTTACAGCAAGCACCCTTCTTGTTCCAGGATATGTGGAAGATGAAGAAGTTGAAAAAATTGCCCAGTTTATTGCCAAAATAAATCCAGAAATTCCCTATAGACTCCTTGCTTTTTCTCCTCAGTTTTATATGAAAGATATGCCACTCATTTCAAAGGAAAAGGCCTTTTTAGCCCTTGAAAAAGCTAAAAGGGCTGGACTTAAAAGGGTTTCCCTCGGTAATGAGCATCTTTTAAGATAATGTTCCACGTGGAACATTTTTAAGAGTCTAAAAGAAAACTTCCATCACAGAATCCTTTTTTTGAAGGATAACCTTCTAAAACCTCTCTGCAAAAGGCAAAGGTTTTTCCGGCCTTTTTTATCTCTTCAATAAGCGGACGAAGTAGCTTTTTTCTTAGATCCGAAGGCAAATATCTGCTTCCTTTTATTAAAGTTCCCTTTATAAGATATAATTCTTTAAAGAGATCTCTTTTATCAGGAAAGGCCTCAGAGAGCCTTTTAAGAGAATCAGGTTTAGCTTTATAGGTACTTAATACAAAGTGATCTGTATAGGGCAAAACTTCTGACAAAACCTCTTTAATTTCATCTTCATTTATTCCTGGAATCACTGGATCAAGACGAACCACCGTTTTAAAGCCCTTTTTTTTGAGTTCCTTTAAGGCATAAAGGCGCCTTTCAAAAGAGGGGGCTCCGGGTTCAATAATAGAAGAAATTTTTTTAGAAGTTATCGTTAAAGAAATAACTACTTTAAGCCTTGATAAAAGATCAAGATCCCTTAAGAGGAGATCAGACTTGGTAATGATGAGAAGTCTTATCTTCTTATCAAGAAGCATTTCCAAAAATCTTCTTGTAAACTTCCATTTTCCCTCCAAAGGTTGATAGGGATCTGAAGAATTGGAGAGACTTATCAAAGTGTCTTCGGGGATGGCCTTTAATTCCCTTTCAATTTTTTTTAGAAAATCCTTTTTTATGCGAGGTTCATAAAAACGGGATATAAAAGAGGTAGCATAACAGTAAAGGCATCTGTGACCGCATCCTGTATAGGGATTTAAACTCCATTTAGGAGGGCAGGAGCAAAGTTCTGAGCCCCATGGATCAAAGGGCTGAAGATAGGGCATTTTTAATTTTTTCTGGCTCTAAAAGGGTAATCTTGTTTTTTTCAAGCTCAATAATCCCCTCATCACGGAAGCGTTGAAACAATCTTGAGAGGGTTTCAGGAGTAATTCCGAGAAGTAAGGCAAGATGAGTCTTATTTACTTTAAGCTCAAGGGTTTTCTTTTTTCCCTCATGTGACAATTCCCAAATATAATGAAGCAATCTCTCCCCTGCTTCCCTTAAAGTAAGATTTTCAATGGTTTTAACAAGAGATCTTAGCTTCATAGCAAAAATTCCTATTAAACTTAGGGCAATTTCTGGGCGTCGCTGAATGAGTTTTAAAAATCTGCTTTTTTCAAAAAGGGCAACCTTGAGAGGGGTTATGGCCTGGGCATAAGCAGGATAGGTATCAACCCCTGAAAGCACAACCTCTGCAAAGATCTCCCCTGGACCAAGAAGATGAATTATTTGCTCTTTACCTTTTGGAGAGAGCTTATATATTTTTACATGCCCCTCAAGAATAAGAAAGAAACCATAAGCCCTTTCCCCTTCCGCAAAAATTTCCTCATTTTTTTCATAGGTCTTTACAAAAGCAAGATTTTCAATTTCCCTTAAAAGATCATCGGAAAGCCCCTTAAAAAAAAGACTATCCTTTAATATTTCTCTTAAAAATTTTCTTTCTTCACTCACAATGTTCCACGTGGAACATTAAGCAATTTTATAGGTTTCCCTTAAAACTGACTTCAATTGTTGAAATGAGGCTTCAGATAAAGAAGAAAGGGGAAGTCTTACCTCGGGAGTATTAATCATACCCATAAGATAGAGGGCCTCTTTTGCTGGAACAGGATTGGTTTCAATAAAAAGGACTTTAAATAGAGGATAAAGGTAAAGGTGCAGGTCAAGGGCACGGGAGTAATCACCTTCTAAAGCTGATTCCATAAGTTCGGCCATCTCCTTTGGCATAATATTGGCTGCTACAGAAATTACTCCTTTTCCCCCAAGGGTAATGGTTGGATAAGCTGTAAAATCATCTCCTGAAAGAATAACAAAATCGGGCTTGCATTTGAGTTTTAATTCAGTAACTTGCTTAAGATCTCCGCAGGCCTCTTTTATGGCAACAATGTTATCTATTTCAGAAAGTTTGGCAGTGGTATCAGGAAGAAGATTTACTCCAGTTCTTCCAGGCACATTATATAAAATAATGGGAATCTTAACCTGGCTTGCAATAAACTTATAATGCTCATAAAGCCCCTTTTGAGTGGGTTTATTGTAATAGGGTGTCACAAGTAAGGCTGCATCCATTCCCATTTCTTCAGCCATTTTAGTAAGTTCCAAGGCCTTTTTGGTATCATTGGTGCCTGTTCCAGCAATAAGGGGAACCTTTCCTTTAGCTTCTTCCAAGGCAATCTCAAAGAGCCTCTTCTTTTCCTCTTTTGAAAGAGTAGCTGATTCCCCAGTTGTCCCAGAAACAAGAATCCCATGAGTTCCCTCTTTTAAATGCCATCTTATCAAATTTCTGAAGGATTCCTCATCAATTTTTCCATCCTTAAAAGGGGTCACAAGGGCAACTATAGAACCTTTTAGTTTTTCTCTTATTTCGCTCATAGCTTTCCCCCCTTTTCTCTTTATTTAAGGGCATCCTCAAAGATTTGAAATTTACCTATAAGACGGGCTTCTCCCTCAAGAAATAAAATTTCTTTTTCCTCATCAAAGTCTATGGTTAACACCTCTCCACCCTTTGTATGAACCTCAACAGGAAAGTTTATAAGACCGAGGCTTGAGGCAATGTAAGCTGAGGCTGAAGCCCCCGTTCCACATGCAAGGGTTTCACCCTCAACCCCCCTTTCATAGGTTCTCACCTTTAAATAAGTTTTTTTCTCTTCCTTAAAAACCTCAACAAAATTGACATTGGTTCCTGCAGGTTTAAACTCATCGTGATAACGAATTATGGGGCCAATCTTTTCAACAGGAGCAGTGTCAACATCCTCCCAGAATAATACTACATGAGGCACCCCGGTATTCACAAAATGGGCAAGATAAATATCGTGATCAGTTTTAAGAGTTAAATTTAAATTAAGATCTCTTGGTTTTCCAAGGGCAACTTTTACCCTCTCCCCTTTTACTTCACAAAAAATAAGACCTGCAAAAGTTTCAAGATAAAAGGATTGAGGCACAAGGTTTAGATTATAAATTAGCCGTGCACAGGCCCTTGCTCCATTTCCGCACATTTCAGCCATGCTTCCATCGGCATTGTAAAACCTCCAAGCCACCTGAGCTTGAGGATTGGTTGGAGCCTCCACCATAATAAAGCCGTCGGCTGAAATAGAAAATTTAGGACGACAAAGTTTTTTAGCAAGAATTACTCCCTCTTCGGGAGTTACTTTTTTTTCAATATTCAATAGAACAATAAAGTCATTTCCAGAGGCACATACCTTGAAAAAATTTTCGTTTTTGATTTTTTGATAAAGGGTATTTGTCTCGGTATCCATCAAATTTTTTAAATTACCTTATTAATAGCATTCTTCAAGGGTCTGTAAAATTACCTCATGAGGAGGATTCTCATAAAAATGAAATTTGCCGATTTTTTTAAGTAGCACAATGGTTAATTTTCCTTTCCAGACTTTTTTATCCCGTGACAAAGCTGAAAAAAATTCAGCTGGTGAAATAAGAGGTAAGAGATCACTTATTTTGTAGGGCATCTCAAGATCTATTAAAAGACTTTTTAAAGGTTCATAAACGGGCTTTTCAGCAACTCCTAAAACTTCAGAAAGCCTTGCCTCAACGAGCATGCCAACAGCCACACAATATCCATGGGGAACTTGATAATTAGATAGGGTCTCAAGGGCATGTCCAATGGTATGCCCAAAGTTTAAGACTCTTCTTAAGCCTGCCTCTTTTTCATCCCTTGATACCACATAAGCCTTGGCAAAGCAGCTTTCATATATCAGATAACCCAAATCCTGAGGATTAAGTTTATAAAGGGCTTTTCCCTTGTTTTTGATAAATTGAAAAAGCTTAGTTTTCAAGATACATCCGTATTTGATAATTTCTGCTAGGCCATTTTTAATTTCGGAAAGGGGAAGAGTGTTAAGAACAGAAAGATCAATGTAAACCCTTTTTGGTTGGTAAAAAGTTCCTAAGAGATTTTTTCCTTCGGGCAGATCAACCCCGGTTTTTCCGCCAATTGAGGAATCTACTTGAGCAAGCAATGTGGTTGGAATCTGAACAAAGGGGATACCTCGCAAATAAATGCTTGCAAGAAAGCCAGCAACATCTCCTACAACACCGCCCCCAAGGGCAAGGATAAGGTCCTTCCTATCAAAGCCTGCCTGCACCATGGCCCTTGCAAGCTTAACAACTGTGTCCATATTTTTTGAGGCCTCACCCTGGGGAAAGGAAAAAAGCTTTGCAGGAATTCCAAAATCCTGCAGAATCTCAAGAAGTTTTTGACCATAGAGTTTTTCTACCTTTGAATCTGTGATGATGGCAACTTTTCCGAAATCGCAATAATTTTTTAAATCCTCAGGGATTTTCTCTAATAAATTTTCTCCGATAAGTATCTCGTAAGAAGGCTTGGTTTTAACCTTAAGAATTTGCATTTTTTAAAGTAAGAAGAAATTCTTTAAGAGCGGGGCCTGCTTTCTTTCCTTCTTTTTCAATAATTGATACAAGAGCACTTCCAACAATTAGGGCATCTGCATAAGGAGAAAGCATTTTTACATGTTCTTGTCTTGAAATTCCAAAACCAACTGCAAGGGGAATTTTAATTAAAGAACGAATATTTTTAAGCCTTAAAGTTAGATCCTCTGGCAATTTATCCCTTGCTCCGGTAATCCCTGTAAGGGAAACATAGTAGAGAAATCCCTTTGAAAGGCGAGCCATTTTTTTTATACGTTCAAGCCCTGAAGTGGGTGCAGCCAAAAAAATAGTTCCTAATCCCCTTCCTTTATTAACCCTTAACCAGGGCCCTGCTTCTTCCATAGGTAAATCTGGAATAATAAAACCATCAAGACCGCTTGTAAAAGCTTCGCTAATGGTTCTTTCTAAGCCATAGCGGTAAATTATGTTGTAATAGGTCATACAAACAATCGGAATATCAGGAAAACTCTTTTTAAATTGAGAAACAAGCTCTAAGTATTCTTCAAAGCTGGGATTGTTTTTTAAAGCCCTAACAACTGCCTTTTGAATGGTTGGGCCGTCTGCAACTGGGTCTGAAAAGGGGAAACCCAGCTCAATACAGGCAGGCTCTGCCTCAGCTATATATTTTAAAAACTCAAAAGTTGCACTTTTATCAGGGTCAAAGGCAGTAATATAGGGAATTAGGGCTATCTTACCCCTTTTATTAAAGCTTTTTATTCTTTTTTCTATTAACTTTGCTCCAAAGAACCTCATTTTTTACCTTCTAAATATTCTCTAACACTTGCAACGTCTTTGTCTCCTCTTCCTGAGAGATTGACAACAACAAGG
Source organism: Thermodesulfobacteriaceae bacterium UBA6232 (assembly GCA_002441555.1). Lineage (GTDB taxonomy): Bacteria > Desulfobacterota > Thermodesulfobacteria > Thermodesulfobacteriales > Thermodesulfobacteriaceae > Caldimicrobium. The sequence continues at coordinate 6,749 of DJWK01000004.1, read as the reverse complement.
GCCCCCTTGGGAAGATCTTTAGCAATCTTTATAAGATAGGCTATAGCGTGGGCTGATTCGAGGGCAGGAATTATTCCTTCTTTTTCAGAAAGTATTTGAAAGGCCTCAAGAGCCTCATCATCGGTTACAGCCACATACTGGGCTCTACCGCTTTCTTTAAAAAAAGAGTGCTCAGGGCCAACCCCTGGATAATCAAGCCCTGGTGCGATAGAATGGGCTCCCTTTATTTGGCCCACTTTGTCCTGTAAAAGATAGGTAAGCATTCCATGAAGAACTCCGGGTTCACCTGCTGTTAAGGTGGCAGAATGATGATCTGTATTTAAGCCGTGTCCTGCTGCTTCAACCCCGATAAGCTTAACCTGGGGATATTTTACAAAAGGGTAGAATATTCCCATGGCATTGGAACCTCCCCCCACGCAGGCAAGCACAAAGTCAGGAAGTCTTTTTTCTTTTTGAAGAATCTGTTTTTTGGTTTCCTTACCGATAATGCTTTGAAAGTCTCTAACCATCCTGGGATAAGGATGAGGGCCAACAACAGAGCCTATGACATAAAAGGTGTCTTTCACATTGGTAACCCAGTCCCTCAATGCTTCATTTATGGCATCTTTAAGGGTTTGAGTTCCCGATTCAACAGGGATAACTTCAGCGCCAAGAAGTCGCATGCGAAAGACATTAAGAGCCTGGCGTTCAACATCCTTGGCTCCCATGTAAACCACACACTTTAATCCAAGAAGAGCGCAGGCTGTAGCTGTGGCAACACCGTGTTGGCCGGCCCCAGTTTCAGCAATGATGCGGGTTTTCCCTATTTTTTTGGCAAGAAGAACTTGACCAATAGTATTATTCAGTTTGTGAGCCCCTGTGTGGAGAAGATCTTCTCTTTTTAAATAAATCTTAATGTGTCCGCCAAGATAGTGGCTGAGATTTTTTGCATAATAAAGAGGGGTTGGCCTTCCTGCGTATTCTTTGAGAAGGCTTTCCCATTCTTTCCAAAAGGAACGGTCTTTCAAAGCTTCTGAATAGGCTTTTTCAAGTTCAAAGAGAAGGGGCATTAAAGTTTCTGGGACAAAACGCCCCCCATAAACCCCAAAATAACCTCTTTTATCAGGATACATCATAACATCCCTAATTTAACAGAAATTACCGCAAAAAGCAAGAAAAAGGCAGGATGTTTTACTTTACTTCAACGAAAAAATTTCAGGAAAATCAAGCTCAGGAGAGGGTCTACCAAAGTAAAAACCTTGTCCATATTCAATGCCAAGGTCTCTTAATTTCTTAATAACTTCTTCATTTTCCACATATTCTGCAATCATTTTAATACCAAGTCTTTTACAGAGGGCAACCATACTCTCAAGAATAGCCTGATCAATTAAAACTTCGTTAGAAAGGCCCATTATAAATTCTCCCTCAATTTTAACAAAATCAATTATAAAGTGTTTAATATATTGAAAAGAAGAAAAACCTGAGCCAAAATCATCAATACAAAAATGAAAGCCATAATATTGAAGAGCCTTTATAAATTTTTCCAAAAGCTGAAGATTCTTTACGGTTTCTCTCTCAGTAAGCTCAAAAACTATTTGCTCAGAGGATATATTAAACTCTTTAATCATGGTCAAAATCTTCTCCAGATAGTCTCCCGCCACCAAAGCCTTAGGACTGAGATTAAAAAAAAGCAAACCGCTAAAGGAGTTTTCTTTAGCTTTAGCCAAAGCTTTTTCTAAATTTAGATAATCCATAGTAGTAACTAAACCGAGAGATTCAGCTAAAGGGATAAATTTACTTGCTGGAAGATGTTTATCCTCAAAATCAAGTCTCATTAAAACCTCGCAGCCTAAAAGTTTGCCCGAAGAAAGTTCATATATAGGCTGAAAATAGGGCACAATTTTCTTTTCCTCTAAGGCATTTTTGATAATCAAAGCCCACTCAGTTATTTCTTTTTGGTAAGTTATTATCTCTTCAGAAGAGGGAAAAACAATTTTATTCTTGCCTTCTTTTTTGGCTTTATACATGAGAGTGTCACTTATCATGAAGAGATCCTTGGCCTCCTCTCCGTGATCAGGAAATACCGCAATACCTATGGAACAGGTTAGGGAGACAACCATGCCATCCGGGGCTGGAATTTTTAAATTACCGATGGCCTCTTTAATTCTCTCAGCCACTAAGTAAGCCTGAGTTACATCACAATAGGGTATTATGAGTGTAAATTCGTCACCTCCATAGCGGGCAAGGATATCTCCCTTTCTTTTTTGATTTTCCAATACCCTTGCTACTTCCTGAAGAAATTTATCTCCAAAGGCGTGTCCATATTTATCATTAATAAACTTAAAGTTATCTAAATCTATAATTAACAAAGCAAACTTATAATTATACCTTTTTGCTCTTTCAATCTCATAGTGAAGAAGCTCCCAAAAGACCCTTTGGTTGTAAAGCTGAGTAAGAGGATCTCTTGTGGCATAAAACTCAAGCTCTCTGGTATATTTGGAAATAGCCCTTATTGAACCAATTACATTGAGAAGAGAAGATAAAACCGTTTGCACAGCCATTTCCTGTGTGGAAGTTAATTCTTTAAAGGTTAAGCCCACTCCCACAATTCCTCCAATTTTAGGTGACTCCAAAATAAGAGTTTTGGTCTTAACATGAAATTCCGGCAAAATAGTCTCTTCAAAAGAGATATCAGGATAGACTGCATTATGAACAAAATTTAAAACATTATGAGGAAGGTACCCCTCCACCAGGCTTTTAATTTTCCTTTCTGCCTCAATTTTCCATTGAGAAGGAGGCTCCTTTAACCAGAAAATTTCTACATCAAAAATCTCTTCCTCCACATAAAAAAGCAAAAAAACCAGCGGAATTTTTACAATTCTGTTTATTTCTTCAATAAGTTTATTCACATAATACTTCCAATCTTTCACCAGTTCTGAAGTTATAATAAATTTTTCTAAAAGACTTAATTCAAATTCAAATACCTCCCTATCTACAGCCAGATTTTTAACAGCCTCTACAAACTCTTCTACTTTATTAATAAGTTCATCCATTTCATCAATTCCAGTTGTAGGAATTTTAAAAGGCTCTTTTTCCCCTACAAGTTCAGAAAATTTTCTGGCCTGACTGATTCTTTGCCCTATTTCAGAAATGGGCTTTGCAAGTCTTTTACTCTGAATTTTACCAATTACATAAACCCCCACCAAAGGAAGAAAAAGAAAAACAAGCAAAAAGACTAAAAGGGCTTTATGTATAAACTTGATATCCCTTTCATAAGAAAGGTCTATCTCTAAGATTCCTAAGAGGGCTCCTTCTTTAGCAAAGGTGTGGCAAGTAATACATTCCTGTGAGGCCTTTATTGGAGATTTATATTTTATTTGATACTTTTCTTTTGCGATACTTTCTTGTGAAGAAAATTGATAAGCTTGAGAAGGGGCTCCAGTATAAAAAGGCTTAACAGATAAATCCTCTCTTTGATATAGCTTTACCAAAGAATCAAGTTCTTCTCTTGTAAACCCCTTTTGCATAGCCATATATAAATTATTGAAAATAATTTGAGCCTCTCTTTGGGCAAGAGAGGTAACCTTATTTTCAAGATAGCTTTTAAAAATGAAAAAAAGTGAAAGATAAAGAATACCGAGAAGAATAAAGTGCCCCAAAAGGGCATGCAAAAATTATTTGTGATGAAGTTTCATGTTCAGAAATTATAATTTCAGAATTTAAAAATCCAATCATAGAAATTTTTTTAGTAAACTTTAATTTTTTTAAAATTTATAAAAATCCAAAATTAAAAAAAGAGAAAAATATTATTAAAAAATATTATTATAAAATATTAACAGACAGGGGTTAAGTTTGCTCTCTTTTATACAAAGCGCAACCAAGGGCTCCTGTGATTTCAGGATGAGGAGGAATTAAAATCTCTAACCCCAGGGCCTCTTGAAGAAGCCTTGCTATGGCCACATTTTTGGCAACTCCACCTGTAAAAACCACCTTTTCCTCAACTCCAACACGATGAACCATAGAAAGAATTTTGTCAACAACCGATTGATGTACTGCTCTTGCAATCTCAAGGGGATTTGCTCCCCGGTTTTTAAGAGAAATTACCTCTGATTCTGCAAAGACTGTGCACATACTGCTAATTTTTATTTCTCCCCGTCCCTGAAGGGCCTTTTCTCCAAACTCTGAAACTTTATACCCTAAGGACATAGCCATAATCTCAAGGAAACGTCCGGTTCCTGCTGCACACTTTTCATTCATGAGAAAACGGGCAACCCTACCTTCTTTATCAAGAGAAATAACCTTGCTATCCTGTCCCCCAATGTCAATAATAGTTCTTGCCTCAGGGAAAAAATGCCTCACCCCAAAAGCATGGGCCTTAATCTCTGTTATCACCTCACAGGAGAGATGTTCCTTAAGAAGATGTCTTCCGTAGCCTGTGGCTACAATAAGTTTTGCCGGATACTTTTGGATTAATCCTAAGGCTTGTTTAAGAGGATCATATCCGCTTTCTACTACTTCAAAGGAAATTTCGCCTTTTTCAGATAAAAAACATACCTTAATGGTTCGTGAACCAAGATCAATCCCAAGATACATCGCTCTTAAGATCTTCTTTCCCTTATCTGTTCAAGGAAAGCCTCAATACGGGTCTGAAGCTGTCCCACATCCTCAGGGGAATAATCTGTCTCAATAAAAAGGAAAGGGATTCCCCTCTCTTCACAGGCCCTTTTTACTTTATAGGCCTCAATGTTATAGGTGTGACAGAAGGCAAGAGAATAATAGATAATGCCTTCAGCTTTAGACCTTTCATAGGCTGAAAGAATATCCTGAATTCTCTCCTCATTGGGAGTAAAACAAGCACAGTTTATTTTCATATACCGACGCGTGAGATTTAATAGCATACTCTCCAAATCTTTACTTTCCTCAGGGATAAGGTTATTAAAATAACGCGAGCCTATACAGGACTCCTCATAGACAATAATTCCCCCTGAATTTTCCACAATATTTGGCACCTTCCAGTTAGGAAGAGCCATAGGAGTTCCAGCAATCATAACACGCACAGCTCCTCTCTCAGATACTCCTTCTCCTCTCTTTACCCTCTCTTCCAGTTCTTCACAAAGGGCTTCAACCTTTTCAGCAAATCTTACTGGATCATCATAAAAACTTATCTGATTTATCAAAAGTACATCCTTTCCTGAGATAGGAGGATTTTCCGTCATCCTGAGCTCATTTAGCCTTTGCAGAGCTTTTCTTTTACGATTGATAATTTTTATACCCTCATGTAAGGCCTCTTCAGTAAGAGATCTTTTAGCTACTCCCTCCATATGTTCTTTAAAGGCCTTTACTTCCTTTAACCAGAGTTCTTCATCTACCTTTCTTTTCATCTGGGGTATCTCCATAACATAGGTAGGAAGCTCCTCTGCATAAAGTTCATAATTTTTCTTTTTGGCATCACAGGTAGTTTCTCCGTAAAGAACATCAAGGACTTGAAAATAAGGGCAAACTCTTCCGATTCTAAAGCCATAGGCTGATTTTACCAAAGGGCAGATATTTTTTGGCAAAACCTTTTCAGCATCAGGAATGGTTCCTTGAGAGCCTCCGCAAAGCCCTATACAAACCCCTTCAAGACCAACAATAATCTCCTCAGGCACAAAGACACAAAAAGTTCCTACTACAGGCCTTCCTTCTTCTTTGGCTTGAAGAATCTCCCTAATTCGCCCTGTATGAATATTGGAAATAACCTCATCAAAATATCTCATACCCTCAGGACGATTTTTCTGAGAAAGAAAAGCCTTTTTATAAAGATCTGTTAATACCTCTCTCATCTTGGAAAGACGAGTTACATCAACTCCGATTTTCTCCCAAAGTTCAGGATCTGCCTTAACTTCAAAGTTCATCATAGGATTTCCTCCTTTATATTGTAATAGGCTTTACAAAATATTTAGAATATTCAAAGGTTAATTCATGTTTATCCATGAGTTTTCCCTCAATTTCTGCTTGGGGATACATAAATTCATTGATAGGTTCCTTTGAGGTTGGAGAAGGCTCAAGCATAAAATCTCTTGCATAGTTAAACAATATCCAGTGATTATCCCAGCCACCAAAAAGGAATTCCTTTATCTTTTGCACCTTTGGATCGTTAAGATCGTTAATTTTTTCTCCCAGCATGTACTTTCTTACATCAGCAGGATCAACGGGAATCCAGGTATTTACCCAGACCTCGGCCTTGCAGTGTTGAGCAGTGGTGGCATCTCTCTGAACATTGGAGAGGGCTTTGGAAAGCTTTGAGGGAAGAACTCTAATACCTAAGAGTTCACGAGCAGGGATGCCTTCCGCCCTACAAAGAGCTACAAAAATACTGCTTATATCGGTGCATTTACCTCCAAACTTTCCCTCTTCAAACATCTTCCATACAATTCCCTCGCCACAACCCTTGACAGCAGGATCTCTATAGGTATTCTCACAAACCCAATCATAAATAGCTTTTACCTTTTCAAGATCGGTCTTTTTGCCCTTAGTAATTTTCTCAGCAATTTCTTTTACCTTTCCGCTGGTGGTAATATGAGGAGTTTCCCTTAAGAAAAGCTTAAGCTCCTCAGAAAGATTTCTGTTATTAGGGTTCAGCTTTTCAAAATCAATAGTAGTTCTTTCCCAAAAAATAACTTGCATAATTAACTCAAGATTCTTTTCTTCACCCCTTGGAAACTCTGCATAAAAGATGGGAGTATGATAAAGGGGTTCTTCAAGGATTTGATAAAACTTGGCAGAACCTG
>DJWK01000005.1 GCA_002441555.1 Thermodesulfobacteriaceae bacterium UBA6232 | reverse complement strand
GACCAACCTTAGAGACCCAGGTCTCTCTCTTTGAATTCATTTTTTATTTTAAATATTTTTCTTTAATACGGCTAATTATAATATGAGCTGTGTTAAAAGCAAGTTGGATGCTTCCTTTGGGAACAGCAATATCCCCTGCAAGAAAAACTCCAGGCAAATTGGTTTCAAAATAGTCATCCACCTTAGGGCGATCCTCTAAATCAAATTCTACACCAATATATTTCAAAAAACCCTTAGGAGTACTTCCACCAAGACAATAATAAACAAAATCATAGGTATCTATCTTTCCATCTTTATAATAAACCTTTACTCTATCATTTTCAGCCTCAAGTTTTTCAATATCTGTATTCATCAAAAGTTTTATTTTTCCTTCTTTTACCTTTTCTTCTAAAATTTTCATATTTACTGGATTTATTCGAAAAAATTGGGGTCTCCTATAGGAGATGTAAACTTCGCACTTGGGACAGAGAAAAGCTGCAACCTCTGCAGCGGTATCTCCTCCTCCAACCACGAGAACCTTTCCCCCTGCTGGACACACATTGGGTGGTTCAAAAAAAACTTTGTCTCTTACCTCTTTGGGAATGGGATAGTCAGGTTTCTTTGGCTGCCCAAAAATACCTATAGCAATGATTACAAAATCTGCAAGGAACTTTGGTTCATTATTTACGGTTATCTCATATCCTTCCTCAACTCTCCTTATGTAATTTACCTCGCTTTTCAGCCTTATATCAAGCTTATACTCTTCTACCCATTTTTTAATTCTTTCTAAAAATTCCTCCTTAGATTCTGTCTCAAACTTACAGATTCCAATAGGTGCAACCTCTACACCTCTATAAACAGCGTCAACCCTTTTCCCCGGGCGATAAAGTCTCTCAATGGTATCGCAGATATGTTCTGCCTTTTCCAGAATAACTGCAGGCTCAATGCCAGCAACTTTGGCCTCAATGCCTGCTGCAATGCCTGCAGGCCCTGCCCCTACAATGGCAAGCTTTGCTCTCTCCATCGTAAAACCCCTCTCTTTTAATTTTTTTGTTCCCAGGCCCAAGTATCCTTTAGGATTATCTCTAAATCCTCATACCTTGGGCTAAAGCCTAAAATTTTCTTTATTTTTTCCACTTGGGCAATAAGCACCGGTGGATCCCCTGGCCTTCTTCCCACCTCTTTTACCTCAAAGTCAATCCCTGTAACCTTCTTTGCCATAGCTACGACTTCTCGCACCGAATAACCCCGCCCATACCCACAATTTAAAACCAAAGATTCCCCTTTGTCTAAAAGATATTCCATGGCAAGAAGATGAGCCTCTGCCAAATCCATCACATGGATATAATCTCTTATACAGGTGCCATCGGGTGTAGGATAATCAGTTCCGTAAATCTCAAGATAAGGGAATTCTCCTTTGGCAGTCTTTAGAGCTCGTAAAATCAAATGAGTAGGTTGCTGATAATTAGGCCCAAGTTCTCCCTCAGGATCAGCCCCTGCTACATTAAAATATCTCAAAGAAAGGTAATTAATCTCTCCAGCTTTAGCCATATCTGCGAGAATTTTTTCAACCATAGCCTTGCTTTCCCCGTAGGGGCTTATGGGTTTTAAAGGGGCCTCTTCTGGGACAGGAATAATCTCCGGGATTCCATATACAGCAGCAGAAGAAGAAAAAATAAAATTTTTTATACCTGCCCTTTTCATGGCTGAAAGCAACCTCAGAGTGTTCCCTACATTGTTGTAATAATACTTAAGCGGTTTTTCCACACTCTCAGGAACTACAATAAAAGCTGCAAAGTGCATAACCACATCAGGTTTAAAACCCTTTAAAACCTCCCAACCCTTTTCCTCCTCGGAAAGATCAAGAACTATCAATTTGCCATACCGCACATTTTCTCCTGAAGTAGTGCTTAAGTTATCAATCACGAGAACTTCATATCCCCTTTTTACAAGAAGTTTAGCCACATGAGAACCGATATATCCTGCTCCACCAGTAACTACCACTTTGATAGGAGAATTTTTTTTCATTTTGTTTCCTTTCTCTTCAGGAAATTTTCACCTTTTTAATATTTAATATTAACAATTTAACTTTTTCGATGTTTTTCTAACATATTTCAATTTTTTTGCAACATGTTAGAATATAAAATCACATGCATAAAGAAAAACTTTGGCTTCAAAGGCTTCCCAAAAGGGAGCTCTTATATGAATTCCTAAGAGAGGGTGCCTTTACCCCTCTTATCTCTCAAATCCTAATAAATAAAGGTTTTACAGAGGTTAAAAAAGCTTACAGTTTTTTATTCCCTCAAATAACGGATTTTTCCGACCCCTTTGAAATTCCTGAAATGCATCTTGCTGTTAAGAGAATTGCTGAGGCTTTAAAAAAAGGGGAACTAGTGGGTATTTATGGAGATTCTGATGCTGATGGAATTATTGGAACCTATGTGCTCTACGACTTCTTAAAAGAGGTTTCTGGAAAAGAACCCATAGTTTTAATTCCTGATAAAAACCAAGAGGGTTATGGATTTCATGCTAAATATCTTTCTTATTTCAAAGAAAAAGGGGTTAGCCTTTTAATTACCGTTGATGTGGGAATTTCTGCTTATGAAACTGTTGAAGAGGCAAAATTACTGGGTCTTTCTGTAATTATTACAGATCACCACGAGGTTATTAAAAAACCAGAAACTATTGTAATTTCAGGGAAACTTACCTCTTCAGATTCACCTTTTTATCATCTTTGCGGGGCAGGGGTTGTTTTTACCCTTTTGCGGGCTTTGAGAAGTCACCTTTATGAATCAGGATTTTTCAGAGAAGCTCCTCCTCCTTCCCTAAGAAAATATCTTGAACTTGTTTCCCTTGCAACCCTTGCGGACATGGTGCCTCTTCTTGGGGAAAACCGAATTATTACCTATTTTGGATTTCGAGATCTTGCCTCCCCATCTCATCCTGCCCTAAGGCTTCTTTTTAAAGAAATTGGGCTATCCCTTCCTCCTTCAGAAGAAGATCTTTATTTCAAAATTATTCCGAGAATTAATGCCTGTGGAAGAATGGGAGTACCTGAATTGTTTTTTAATTTTCTAAGAAAGGCACCCTCAGAGGATGCCAAGGATTTTCTCTGTAAAATAAATACTCTACTTTCGGAAAGGCAAAACCTCGAAGCAGAGCTTTGGCAAATTCTTGCAAGGGATTTTGAAGAAAAGCCCGACACTCCGGTTCTCATAGGAATTTTTGAAAATATACCGAAGGGATTACTTGGCCTTCTTGCCAACAGAGCAAAAAATGCCTTCGGAAAACCCGCTCTTATTATCACCTTTGAAAATAATATTGGCTACGGTTCTGGGAGAAGCACTGAAGACCTTGATCTTCTTGACTTACTTCTCAAAGAAAAACACCTCTTTCTTGAATTGGGAGGACACAAAAAGGCCTTTGGATTTCAGATTTTAAAGGAAAATCTTCCCTATTTTCAAAAAATATTTGAAAAAAATTTGAAAGATTTCATAAAGGAGAAAAAACAAATTTTTTGCTATGTAGATGGTGAAGTAAAAATTTCAGAACTTCTTTTTGAAGAAAATCTTTTTGCTTTAAAGGAACTCCCTCCCTACGGGATGGCCCATGAACCTCCTCTTTTTCTTTTAAAAGATTTTATAGTAAAAGAGATAATTTATTTAAAGGAAAGACATACCAAATTTTTGCTTGAAGAGGGTCTTGAAAAAATATATGCCCTTTATTTTAATCAAAAGGTAGATTTTTCACCAAGGTTTATTATAGGAACTCCCATTTTTAATAATTTTAATCAAAAGCTTGAGATACGCGTGGAAGATGTCAAACTTTAATATAAGAGAACAAAAAGAAGAGGAGGAACTTCTCACCCTTTCTCCCAGGGCAGTGAAAGTAAAATTTTCTAAAGGAAGGCTTAGGCCCGAGCCAGAATGTGACATAAGAACAGCCTTTGAAAGGGACAGAGACCGTATTATTCATTCCAAGGCCTTTAGAAGGCTGAAACATAAAACCCAGGTCTTTCTTGCTCCGAGAGGGGATCACTATCGCACAAGGCTTACCCACACCCTTGAAGTATCTCAAATTGCAAGAACCATTGCAGGGGCTCTTAAATTAAATACTACTTTGACAGAAGCCATAGCCCTGGGGCACGACCTTGGGCATACGCCCTTTGGGCATGCAGGAGAGGAGGTTTTAAATGAAATCTTAGAGGAGGGTTTTAGACATTATGAGCAGTCCTTAAGAGTGGTTGATTATTTGGAAAAAGATGGAGTTGGCCTAAATCTTACCTATGAAGTGAGAATGGGAATTCTTAAACACTCCAAGGGAAGAGGCCCCATTGAGGTGGATGAGGATATTTTCCTTGAAGCCCAAGTAGTTCGCTTTTCCGATATAATTGCCTATGTGAATCACGACCTTGACGATGCCATAAGAGCAGGAATTATAAAAGAAGAGGAGCTTCCAAAGGATGTTATAAAAGTTCTTGGAGAAACCCATTCTAAACGCATAGATACCCTTATTAAAAGTATAATTTCTGCAAGTTTGGAAATGGGTCTTGAAAGAATCACCATGCAACCTGAAAAATTAAAAGCCCTTGAAAAACTAAGAGAATTCCTCTTTGAAAGGGTTTATTTTTCTCCCATTGTAAGAAGGGAATTTGAAAAGGCAAAAAAAATCCTCTTTTCCCTTTTTGAATTTTATGATAAAAATTTTGAAAGGATTGAGTTTCTTGTTAGGGCAAAGGAACTCTTTCCCAATGAAAGAAAGGAGCGCCTTATTGCGGATTATCTTTCAGGCATGACTGATAGATATGTTCTTTATGAATACATGGAACACTTTATTCCCAAACCTTGGGGATTAAATCTTCCTGAGGGGGTTTTGGTATAAATGGCTTTGAAAAAAGTTGGCTGGTTTACCACAGCAAGAGATGAAGCAGCCCTTGAGCTTTTAAAAATCGTTTATAACGAAATCAAAAGGGGCTTTCTCAATCTTCAAATTGCCTATGTCTTTGTAAGCAGAGACCCTGATGAAGCAGAGGTTACGAAAAAATTTATAGATACCGCAAGTAAAGAAATGGGCCTAAAGGTAATAACCTTTTCAGCTTTAAAATTTGAGCCAGAGCTTAGGAAAAAAAATCTTGAACATTGGAGGTCCCTTTATCATCAGGAGATAATGAAACGTCTTCCAGAAGAGGTTGACTTTGGAATGCTTGCTGGTTATATGTGGGTTGTTTCTGAAGAATTTTGTGAAAAACTCCCTCTTCTTAATCTTCATCCAGCCCTACCAGGAGGCCCTAAGGGAACCTGGCAGGAGGTAATCTGGCAGCTTATAAGTGCAAGGGCCTGCGAAACAGGAGTCATGATTCACAGAGCTACCAAAGAACTTGATGAAGGACCACCCTTAACCTTTGTAAGGTTTTCCATAAGAACGCAGGAATTTCTGCCCCTATGGGAAGAAACAGAAAAGATTCTTTTAAAATACCATTTGAGAGGCCTTAAGGAAAAGGAAGGCGAAAAGAATAAACTTTTTTTAAAAATAAGAGAAGAAGGTGTTAAAAGGGAGCTTCCCTTAATTGTCTTAACCTTAAAGGCCTTTTCAGAAGAAAGGCTTTCCTTTTCTCAAGAGACCCTTCCTCTTGATTTAACTTCCGAGGTTGAAAATTATTTTAAAAAAGGATATTTTGTTTAGGAATAACAAGAAAGGGAGGATGGGATGAAAAAATGGATAATTTTGATATTGGGTATTTTTTCTCTTTCAGGATGTGTATCTGCTTTACAAACAGAGGATACAACCAGTCTTGAAATTAAGGTTATAAATCTTGAAACCATAGTGAAAAACCAAGATAAAAAATTGGCAGAACTTGAGGAAAGGGTTTCCAAGACTGAAAAAAAAGTATCTGAAGAAGTTTCTACCAAATTTATTGAGGCTCAATCTAAACTTCTTGCTGATGTTAATGATTTAAGAAGGGACCTTACCCTTCTTCAGAGTAAAATTGAAGAAATTCAATTTCAAAGGGAGGCTGAAGGAAGCCTTCAAAGAAAAACCTTTGAGGATATTAATACCCGCTTATCTTCTCTTGAATTAAAAATAAAAGAACTTGAAGAAAAACTAAAAAATCTCGCTGTAGAAAAGCCCAAGGATATTTCCAATCAAACAGCCCCAGCTGAACAACCCACGAATAATCAAACTCTTCCTAAGGAAACCACCCTCAATCAAACCATCTCAAACCAAACCTTTTCTCCTATGCAGAAAGCCGAAGAAAAACCTAAGGAAATAGACCTTTATCAAAGGGCATTTATGCTTTATGAAAAGGGAGATTTAAAGGGTGCAAGGTCCCTTTGGGAAGAATATTTGAGGCTTTATCCTAAGGGTAAATGGGTTCCCCAAACCTATTTTTATCTTGGAGAAATTGCCTTTAAGGAAAAGGACTATGAAACAGCCATACTGGAATATCAAAGACTTATTGATACACCAGGGCCAAATCCTTTAAAACCAAAGGCACTTTTAAGGCAGGCTGAGGCCTTTCTTGCATTGAAAGACAAAAAGGCTGCTGAAATTCTTCTAAAAAAAGTTATTAAAAATTATCCCACCACCCAGGAGGCCAAAGAAGCAGAAAAACGTCTTAAAACTTTAAAGTAGATTTTTTATAGGCGTAAAGCCAAAGTTTGTAAGAATTTTTAAGCCTTTATTAGCTAAAAAACGCAGAGGATTTTTCTAAAGGTTTTGTCAGCCCTTAAATTTTCAGAAAGCTTTAAAGTGCTATTCTTCTTCTTTTTTCTCGCTTAAAAGACCTGCCCTATAGGGATTTATGGTAACCACAGGAATAGGTGAATTTTTCACCACACCTTCAGCGACACTTCCAAAAAGAATCTTATCAAGGCCCTTTCTTCCGTGAGTTCCCATCACAATAAGGTCAACTCCCTTGGCCTTGGCAACCTCTATTATAGTTTCTACCACATCTCCTTTTTCAATTACAGCCTCAGCATCAGGATAATCAGAAAAATGTGTTTTTATAAAATCATCCATGGATTTTTGAGCACCTTCATAAAGGGTTTTTTCAAGTTCATTAAGGGTCTTTACATCCACATAGATTCCCTCGTAAACCGAGAGATCCTCAAGCACATAAAGCACATAGATTTTAGCATTGAGTTTTTTGGCAAAGTCTTTAACCCATTTAGCAAGAACTGGAGCTACCTCTGAAAAATCTACAGGAACTAAAATTGTTTCAAAGTTTCCCATATTTACCCCCTTTTATATTTAATTTAATTGTGTTTAATAAAATTTTGCAAAAAATTACCCCTAAAGTCAAGGGTATATTTCTTCGGGCTTGAATTCTCAATAACCATGTGCTACTTTATAATTTTGAAACTGGGATACCCTGAGGTGAAAAAACATGTTTGAAAATCTCACGGAAAGGCTTGAGCAAGCCCTTTCTGGGTTTAAGGATCGCGGAAAATTAAGCGCTGATGATATCAAAAAAGGGCTAAGGGAAATAAAACTTGCCCTCCTTGAGGCTGATGTAAATTACAGGGTTGTCAAAAATTTTCTTGCAAGGGTTGAAAAAAGGGCTCTCACTTCTGAGGTTCTTGAAAGTCTTACCCCCTTTCAGCAGATGGTAAAAATTGTTTATGATGAGCTCGTTGAAACCCTCGGGGGGAAGGCTCAAGGGTTAAATCTCACAGGGAAGCCCTCTGTTATTCTTCTTGCAGGGCTTCAGGGTTCTGGTAAGACCACCACTGCTGCAAAGCTTGCACGGTATTTAAAAAAGAAAGGGCACAATCCCATTCTTTGCTCAACTGATATTTACAGACCAGCTGCTATTGAACAATTGAGGATTCTTGCTGAAAAAGTGGAAACCCCCTTTGTTTCTGCAGACCCTTCAGAAAGACCACTGGAAATTGCTGAAAGGGCTCTTAAAACCGCCAAGGAACTTGGAAGAGATGTTCTTATTGTGGATACCGCAGGAAGGCTTCACATTGATGAAGCCCTTATGGAAGAGCTGAAAACCCTTAAGGAGTTTTTACATCCCCAGGAGGTTCTCCTTGTTGCTGATGCCATGATGGGGCAGGATGCAGTTAATGTTGCCAATACCTTTCAGGAAAAAGTTGGGCTTACCGGAATAATTCTTACAAAAGTGGAAGGTGATGCAAGGGGAGGAGCAGCCCTTTCTATAAAGGAAGTCACAGGCTGCCCCATCAAATTTTTGGGGATTGGAGAAAAACTTGATGCCATAGAGGTCTTTCATCCAGAAAGGCTTGCCTCAAGAATTCTCGGAATGGGAGATATCTTAACCTTGGTTGAAAAGGCTCAAGAAGCCTTTGACCTAAAAAGGGCCCGAGAATTTGAAAAGAAACTTAAAAAGCTTCAATTTGATTTGGAAGACTTAAGAATTCAGCTACAACAGATGAAAAAACTTGGCTCCTTTAAAGATATTTTGAGCTTTCTTCCCGGAATTGGCTCAAAACTTGATAAATTACCCATAGATGAAAAGGAAATAAAGAAAATGGAAGCCATCATAAATTCCATGACCTTGCAGGAAAGAAGGAATCCTCATATTATAAACGCCAGTAGGAAACGCCGTATTGCCAGAGGTTCTGGAACCACTGTTCAGGATGTAAATAAACTTTTAAGAAGTTTTGAAGAAATGAAGGCACTAATGAAACAATTCAAGCACCCCGGGAAAATGCAAAGTCTTTTTAAAAGATTCCTCGGAGTTTAGAGATGCCTCAAAAGATTGTTTGCACAAACAGAAAGGCTCATCACCTTTATGAAATTGAAGAAACCCTTGAAGCAGGTATTCAGCTTCTTGGGTGTGAAGTAAAATCTTTAAGGGAGGGAAGGGCCAATCTCAATGACAGCTTTGCCAGAGTAGTTGATGGTGAAGTCTATCTCTATAATTTTCACATAAGCCCCTATCCTCACAGCCTTGAAGCCAAAAATCTTGACCCCACACGCACAAGAAAACTTCTCCTCCACAAAAGGGAAATAAAACGCCTTGCAGGAAAACTTCAAATAAAGGGATACACCCTCATTCCCCTTAAGGTTTACTTTAATGAAAGGGGGCTTGCCAAGGTAGAGCTTGCTCTGGCAAAGGGTAAAAAGGTCTTTGATAGAAGGGAAGATATAAAAAGAAGAGAACTTGATAGAGAACTTCATAGAAAATATAAAGGCAAAATTAAATAACAATTTTTAATGCGCCCTCTTTATCTTTCAGTAAAGGGCTTTGGTCCTTATCTCAAAGTTGAACTTACAGAAGAAACCTTTCGTTTAATCCATCAGGAAAGACTCTTTTTAATTACAGGAGAAATCGGGGCAGGAAAAACTACTCTCTTTGACGCCATTCTTTTTTCCCTCTTCGGTGACACTGCCTTTCCAGAAAGATCTCCAAAAGATCTCATTTCTCATCTTCTGAAACAAAATCCACAGTTCATCCCAGAAGTGGTCTTTAAATTTTTCTTTAACGGCAAAACCTTTCAAATTGTAAGACGCCCTGCCTTCGGAAGATATAATTCAAGTGTCTCTTTATGGATAAATGAGGTCCTCTATTCTCAAAAACACCAGGAGGTTACTCAAAAAATAAAAGAAATTTTTGGGCTTGAAGCCAAGCAATTTAAAAAAATTTTCCTTATTCCCCAGGGTGAATACAGGAAGGTTCTCCTTTCAGAACCAAAGGAAAGAAAGGAACTTTTTGAGAAACTCTTTGATACCGAGTTTTTAACAAGGCTTGAGGAATTCTTTAAAAGTAATGTAAAAGCCTTGAAGGATAAACTTAATCAGTTAGAAGTAAAGGAAAAGGAAATTCTTGGATTTGCTGAGGTTTCATCCCCTGAAGAGCTTGAGGAAAAGATTAATAAATTATCCTCGGAACTTCTCAAAGGAAAGAAAGAACTTGATTCAATTACCTCAAAATTGAATAATCTCAGTGAAGAGATAAAAAGACTTGAAAGGGGGTATGAACTATTATTTAGATACTTTCAATTAGAGGAGGAGCTTAAAACCTTTGAAACTAAAAGGGAAAATATAGAAGCTATAAGAAAAAAGGTAATTAAATTAAAGGCCCTAAAAGAAAATCTTTATCACTATGAAAACATTAAAAAATTATGGTCCCAGTTAAGGGAAAAAACAAAGCAAAAGAAAGAGCTTATAAAAGGTCTTTTTGAACTTCAAGAAAAAATTTCTGAGGTAAAAGGAGAATTAGAGCCCCTTAAAGAAAAAGAGCATGAAATAGAAAAACTTAAGGAAATCCTTTTTCAAAAGGAAGAGGCTTTAAAGGGTTTTGAGAGATATAAAGGGCTTTTAAAGGCTTTAAAAGATTGTGAAGAAGCCCTAAACCATCTTAATGATGAAATTGAAAAGATTGATTTAAAAGAAAAGGCTCTTAAGGAGAAACTCAATAAATTATCTAAAGAAAAGGAGCTATTAAGACACTTCCTTGAGACCCAAAGGAAACTTTCAGAGCTAAAAGAAAAGGAAAGGGACTTAAATCTTTATAAAGAGAGAATAGAGGAAAAGAGTCTTTTGCTTAAAGAAAGGGAAGCCCTTGAAAAGAAAAAAAAGGATTTAAGTGAGAGATTGGAAATTTTTGAAACTCAGAGTCTTGCTGTAAAACTTGCCGAATCCTTAAAAGAGGGAGAACCTTGCCCTGTTTGTGGCTCAAAGGTTCACCCCCATAAAGCACAAAGAAGCATTTTTCTATCGGGTATGGATAACCTAAAAAAGGAGCTTGAAGAAACAGATTCTCAACTTGAAAAGGTAAAAACCCGTCTTTCCCAGATAGAAGGAGAGCTTTTTCTTCTTAAAAAAAGACTCCCAGAAGATGAAATCCTTTTAAACCAAAAAATTAAGGAACATGAAGAAAATCTTAAAGATTTAAGAAATTATCCCTTTACCTTTGAAGAATCCGAAATCTATGAAGAAAAAGAAAAAGAGCTGAATAAAGAGCTTGAAACCCTTTTATCAAAAAGAAAAACCCTTGAAGAAAGATTTGTTCTATTAAAGGAAGAGAAGGGAAAATTTGAAGGAGAATTAAAGGCTCTAAAGGAGATTCATTTAAAAGAAGAGACAGAGGAAGAATTAAGAGAAGAGATAGTCCAATTGAAAAGGTATATTCAGGAATTTGAAAATAAGAAATTTAACCTTGAAGAAAAGTTAAAGAATTTTGAAAGGGAGTTTGCTAAAAAACAGGCAGAATTTGAGGGTCTTGAAAGAGAATTAAAAGATAAGGTTTTTGAATACAGAGCCTCTTTAAAATCCCTTAAAAGCCTAATAAACAAAAAAATTTTTGGAGATTTCAAAGAAATGAAAATTTATTATAAAGAATTGGAAAGTCTTGAGAGATATGAAGAAGAAATTTTTTCTTTTGAAGAATCCTTAAAAATAATTAAAGCCCAGCTTCAAGAAATTGAAAAAAATCTCAAAGAACTTTCTTTTTTTATTGACAAAGAGAGTTTTTTTGAGCTTGAAAAGACCTTAAAAAACCTTAACGATGAAAAAGCTATTTTATCCGAAAGGAGAGACCAAATTCTTGGAGAGTTAAAAAGACTTGAAGAAATTCAAAAAAATCTTGAAAGATATAAGGAGCTTTTTGAAAAAATCCATAAAGAAAAAAGCTTTCTTGAAGAGGAATATCCCTATCTTGAGAAAATTTTTCTTTTGTTATCTGGAGGGTCTTCTAAAATTTCCTTTCATTCCTACGCCCTTTCAAAGTACTTATCTCTTATTTTAAGAAGGGCAAGCAGTTATCTTTCAGATTTTACTTTGGGGCGGTATCGCTTTGTGGAAGGAGAGATTTTTACCAAGCAATTTATTCTTGAAATTTTTGATAACTATACGGGAACAAAAAGGGAAGTAAAGACCCTCTCTGGAGGGGAGTCCTTTTTGGCCTCTCTTTCTTTTGCTTTATCTTCAGCGGATATTCTTTTTGCCCTATCCAAAAGAGGAGCCTTTGAAACCCTTTTAATAGATGAAGGATTCGGCTCCCTTGATGAAAATTCCCTTGAAAGGGTAATACAGGGGCTTCTTCAACTCTCTCAGCGCACAGGGAAAATCGTGGGAATTATCTCCCATTTAAGGGATCTCAAGGAACGCTTTCCTGTAGTTATTGAAGTGATAAAAAATAAAGAAAAGGGCAGTCAATTAAAGGTCTGGAGAAACTTTTGAAAGTAAAAGGACTTATTCTTGCAGGAGGAGAAGGAAAAAGAATAGGAGGTAAAAAACCTTTAAAGCTCCTTTGTGGGAAACCCTTAATATTCTGGGTTTTAAAGCCTTATCTTTCCGAGGATTTAGAGGTTTTCATATCCGTCAGAGATAAGACTCAGGAAGAGGAAATAAAAGAGGCTCTCTCTGAAGAAAAATTGCCCTGGAAAAAGCTCCAATTTGTTACCGATGAAAAATGGTGTGCAGGTAAGGGCCCCCTATGCGGGCTTCTTTCAGGCATGAAGGCCTGTAAGGAGGAAACCTATCTTCTTGTCTCTGCCTGCGATCAACCCTTCCTTACAAAAGAGATATTTAAATCCCTAATTGGAATAGCAAAAAGTAAAAGACCAAGCGCAGTGGTATATAAAGCTGAAGAAAAAATTGAACCTTTACCAGGCATTTACTCATCTAACCTTAAAGAAATACTTGAAGAGTTTTTAGCTCAGTCTTTAAAGCCAAGTTTTAAAGCCTTTTTGGAACGTATTAAGTCCCAAAATTTACTTGTTTTTTTAGATTATTCTTCTAAAATAGAAAATAGGTTTTATCCTTTTTTAAACATTAATTTTTTAAAAGAACTTGAAGCTGCAGAAAAATGTTTTTCACCCTTGAAAGAGCTGAAGAAAGAGCAGTAAAAATTTTAGTGGTAGATGATGATTTTACCATAAGGGAAACCATTTCAGAAATTCTCAAAGAAGAGGGTTATCAAATAGAAACAGCAGAAAACGGGAAGGAGGCCTTAGAAAAACTCTACACCTTCCAACCTGACATAGTGCTTACTGATTATGTGATGCCTGAAATGGACGGAATAACTCTATGTAAAATCTTAAAGAGCAATCCAGAAACTATATATATAGGGGTGATTCTTATCACAGGGGTAAATGACCTTGATACGAGAATAAAAGGGCTTTCAGCGGGAGCGGATGACATTCTCAGTAAACCAGTTATGATTCCCGAACTCAAAGCAAGAATTAGATCCCTTACCAAAGTTAAATTCTACCACGATTTTCTTAGAGACTATCAAAAAAAGCTTGAAAAGGAGGTTGAGAAAAAAACTGCCCAATTAATGAAAACCAATATTGAACTACAACTGGCTTATAATGAAATTAAAGATCTCTCTCTTGAAATTATTTATAGACTGGCAAAAGCTGCAGAATATAGGGATGAACATACAGGGTATCACATTCAAAGAATCTCCCACTATTGTGTGGCTATAGGCGCACATCTCGGTTTAGACAATGCGGCTTTAGATGTTTTGAAGTATGCTTCACCCCTTCATGATATAGGAAAGCTTGGTATCCCTGATGAGATTCTATTAAAACCTGGAGCTTTAACCAAAGAGGAATGGGAAATTATGAAATTACACACTGTCATTGGGGCACAAATCCTTTCTGGATCAAAAATTAAATATCTTAAGGCTGCTGAAAAGATAGCCCTTTATCATCATGAAAGGTGGGATGGAACTGGCTATCCCAAAGGCCTAAAGGGAGAAAAGATTCCCCTTTTTGCAAGAATAACTGCCATTGCTGATGTCTTTGATGCCTTAACTACAGATAGACCCTATCGTAAAGCCCTCACAGTGGAAGAGGCCTTTGAAATCATTAAAAAAGAAAGAGGAACCCATTTTGACCCTCTAATTGTGGATACCTTTTTCAAAATTAAAGAGGAAATTTTATCTATCAAAGACCTCTTCAGAGATGAAGAGGAAATCCCACACTTATTTAAATTAAAAAAACTTTTGCCCTCAAACCCTTAATTTTTCTTTAAGAGATAAGGCATTTTTAACGGCATACCCAAGGGAGGTATTGTCAAAATAAACATAAGCCTCCTCAACTTTAAACCCCTTTATTAATTTAGCTATTCTTTCAAGCTCCTCTTCTTCATAATTTGAAACATAAAGCTGGGGAGAACCATGCAATCTCAGATATAAAAAATCTGCTGTCTGAACTTCGTACCAGGAAGGATATCTTGGCCCGCAATCAGAAAAGCAAAGACAAACTTTATATTTTCTTAAAAGCTCTGCAAATTCCTCATTGTGAAAACTTTTATGTCTTATTTCTATTACACAGCGATAGTTTCCAACGGGTAATCTTTTTAAAAAATCCTCTATAAGAGTTTTATCATAAGCTAAAGAGGGAGGAAGCTGAAAGAGAAGAACCCTTGCCTTTTCTTTTAAAGGAGAAATGCTTTTCAAAAAAAGCTCAAGGGATTCTTCAATTTCCCTCAATCTTTTAATATGAGTTATTACCTTGGGGGCTTTAATAGAGAAAACAAAGTCTGGTGGGGTTTCTTCAAACCATTTTTTAAAGGTTGAGGCCCTCGGTGTGCGGTAAAAGGTAGCATTAATTTCCACAGTGTTAAAATATTGACTGTAAAATTTTAACCAGTCCCTTGGCTTAAGCTCTTGCGGATAAAAGATACCTTTAAAGGAATAATAACTCCACCCAGAGGTTCCGATGTAGTATCTCAATTTTTAGATCCTTTTTTAGTTTTTTTAAGCTTAAGCAAAGCCTTTTTTGCAGCAAGATTTTCTGCCTCCTTACGAGAAAAGCCCTTGGCAGAAGCTAAAACTTCCTCTCCCACTTTAACAGCAATTTCTATTTCGGGCTTATGCGCAGGACCTTTCATTTCAACTATTTCATAGTAAGGAATAAGCCCTCTTTCTTTTTGCAAATACTCCTGAAGTTTAGTTTTATAATCTGACAAATGATGAGGTTTTAAAGTTTTTAAATATTTACTAAACAATTTCTTAATGGTTTGGCAGGTTACCTCCAACCCCTGATCAAGAAAAATAGCACCAATTATTGCCTCAAGGGCTCTACCTGCCATGTTAAGCTTGCTTTTCATCTCAAGGGCCTTTTCTCTCCTTCCCATAAGCAAAAAATCAAGAACCCCAAGCTCTTGCGCAACCTTTATCAACCTCTCTTTACAGACAAGATATGATCTCTTTTTGGTAAGCTCTCCTTCACGGTCACCAGGAAATTTTTCATAAAGTAAAAGGGAGACACAAAGATTTAAAACCGCATCTCCGATGAATTCAAGCCTTTCATTATCTTCCAGAACTTCTTTTTTGTGACTAATTCGGTAAGAACTATGAGTAAGGGCCCTTTTTAAAAACTCCTTATTGTTAAAGATTATTCCAAGTCTATTTTCAAGCTCTTCAAGGCTTTTTTCCATAGATTTTATTTAGCCACCAGGAACCCTTGCGGAAATCCCTTATTTTTCAAGTTCTCTGCAAGTATTCTTGCCTTATTAAGATCATCTGCAAGATAAATTTGCACCCTATAAAATAGACCTTTTTCATTATCATAATAGGGCTCAATTTCAACCTGTTCAAATTGGTTCTCAAGTTCCAGTTTATATCTCAGGGCATTGCTGTAAACTTTAAAGGCCCCAACCTGGAGGTAAAACTTATTGAATCTGAAATTGGGAATATTCTTATAAACAATTTTGGTTCCCTGATATTCTCCTTCTGAAAGGGCTACAATTTTAACGCGAGAAAGCCCTTTTCCAACCATACCAAGTTCTCTTGCAGCAGCATAACTTAAATCAAGGCAGCGCTCCCCCACAAAGGGACCTCTGTCATTTATTCTTACCACGAGTTCTCTTCCGTTTTCAAGATTTTTAACAAGCACATAGGTTCCCATGGGAAGTAATTTATGGGCTGCTGTGTATTCATACATGTTATAGATTTCTCCACTTGAAGTTTCCTTTCCATGAAAACCAGGGCCATACCAAGAGGCTATACACTCTTCCTCATAACCTTCCGCACTGGGAAGGGGAAAATAGGTTTTTCCATTAATGGTATAGGGTTTCATCCAAGATGGAATTGGTTTTGATAGCTCCTTTGTGGGTGAAGGAGGAGGTAAGGGTTCTCTTGGAGGTCTTGCACAACCAGAAACTATTAATACAAGAAGAAAAATCAAAAGGGCTCTCAAAAATTAGCCCCCTTTTTGCAATATTTTGGCAACCTCTTTGGCAAAATAGGTAATTATCAAATCTGCACCTGCCCTTTTAATCCCGATTAAAGATTCCATCACCACCCTTTCCTCATCAAGAAAACCGAGCTTTGCTGCAGCCTTAATCATAGAATACTCACCGCTTACCTGATAGGCTGCAATAGGATGATGAAGATTTTCTCTCAACATTTTTATGATATCCAGATAAGGCATAGCTGGTTTCACCATTATAATATCGGCACCTTCTTCCACATCCATTAGAGCCTCTCGCATGGCCTCCCTGGAATTGGCTGGGTCCATCTGGTAGGAGCGCCTATCTCCGAATTGGGGAGCAGACTCAGCTGCCTCCCTAAAGGGGCCGTAAAAGGAACTGCAGTATTTTACCGCATAACTCATAATAGCTACATGCTGGAATCCTGCTTCATCAAGGGCTTCCCTTATGCGGGCAACCCTTCCGTCCATCATATCAGAAGGGGCAACCCAGTCTGCTCCAGCCCTTGCATGAGAAACAGCAATTCTTGCAAGCTGCTCAAGGGTTAAATCATTATCCACCTCTCCATTTTTAATAATCCCGCAATGTCCATGGGAAGTATATTCACACATGCACACATCCGTTATAATTACAGCCTCAGGGAATTTATCTTTCAAGGCCTTAACAGCCCTTTGAATTATCCCTTCCTTTGCATAGGCAGAACTTCCAACTTCATCCTTTTTGGCAGGGATACCAAAAAGAAGAAAGGCCTTAATACCAAGCTCAAGGGCCTCCTTAACCTCGGAAAAAACTCTGTCTATGGAAAAACGAAAAATCCCTGGCATGGATTTAATTTCCTCTTTTATGTTTTTTCCCTCAATAATAAAAAGGGGATAAATAAGATCATCGACAGAAAGCCTTGTTTCTCTAACAAGGGCTCTTATAGCTTCTGTTCTCCTAAGCCTTCTTGGTCTGTATTCTGGGAACATCATGACAAGCCCCCTTTAAGAACTTAAAGCATTTTTGATAAGTTGATAAACCATTTTTAGGTCCTCTTTGTAATCATTGAAAAGGTGAATTAGCAACACCGGCTTTTCCCTCTCCACTAAGGCTTTAAAGTCTCCATAAGCCTGGGCAAACTGCTGATCCCAAAAGGTGTATCCCTCAGAGGGTATAACTTGAAATTCATCTCTTCCCCTTCTTGTAAAGATTATAAAACGAGCAAGGGGTGGACCTCCTTTGAAGAGCTGACCAGTTGAATGAAGATATCTTGGCCCAAATCCAAAAACAGTTGCACAGTTTTTCTTTTCTCTGATAAGGGTTCTTATGTCCCTTATAATATCCTCTACCTCGGGATCATAGGGAAGATAAGCAAGGATTCCCACATAAATCCAGGGAGCAAAATCGGAAAAAAACTTTTTTATAAGGGCTGAAAGTTTGGGATACTCCACGCTGAGAGTTTTTTCGTAATAAAATCCAAGCCCTGTATCATTGTCCACATAGAGCTCAAGGCCAAAATCCATCTCTTTTTTAAATTTTTCAAGAAGTTCTTTGGTTTTTTGTTTGGTAAGAACCACATCGGGCTCATCAAAGGGATTTACCCCCATGAAATAACCAGAAAGCGCTGTTGCAACCATAAAGCGAAAGGCTTCACCGAAAATCTCATACCTATCTTCAAGAACAATCTGTTTAATTCTAAAGCCCTCTTCCTTTAAGTCAGTTATTAAACGATGATATAACTTTTCCCTTCCTCTTAGGGTTAAATAGATAAAGGATCTATCTGAGGCATAAACCGTGGGTGAACCCGGAGACTCTCCTACCACTGGTATAACCCCTGCTGCGTTTTTCCCGAGACTTTCGGCAATAAGTTGTTCAATCCAGAGAGCAAAGGGTTTTAAAAGAGGATCAACCAAAAAGGTAAGTTTATCCTGTCCAAGGATATAAGATTCGGTGATAAATTCGGCAAGCCCTGCTCCAAGATTATATTCCCAAGGTATTCCTGGCTCGCAGGCTGAATACATCTCTTTAGCATAATGAAGAGCCTTTCCTAAATCAAGACCCATTAGGGCTGCGGGAAGAAAACCGATTTCACTAAGGGCTGCGTACCTTCCACCAATGTAGGGAGGATGATGAAAAATTTTGCGAAAACCCAGTTCAAGGGCAGTCTTTTCAAGGGGAGAGCCTGGATCCGTTAAAGCTACAAAGTGTTCCTGGGGATTGGGAGTTATGGCTTTAATCTTTTCCCAGAAGTATTTAAAATGAGAGATTGTCTCAAAGGTTGTTCCGGATTTGGAGGCAATAACCACCAGTGTCTCTTTCAAAGGAAGATTTTCTGCTTCGCGTATATGCACAGGGTCATTAGTGTCTAACACATAGAGACTAAGATATCCCTCCTTGGGAGTAAAAACTTGGGATAAGACATAGGGAAAAAGCCCAGACCCTCCCATTCCGCACCAAAGAACATATTTAAAGCTTTTTCTTACCTCCTCTGCAAAGGCCTTTAACTCTTCAAGCCTGGGCTCTATATATTTGTAGCCCTCAACCCAGTCAAGGCGCTCCCTGATTTTCTTTTTGGTTTCAGGGTCAAGGGAGAAAAGCTCGGCATCCTTTTCAAAAAGCCTGGTAATAATTTTTTCTTTTTCCTCTTCAGAGAGTTTTGAAGGCCTTTTAATAATACCAAACTCACCGTAGGTTCTAACAATCTTTGGAAATCCCTTTTCCATAAAAACTCCTTTAAAGGATTTTAATATTGAAGGATTATAGCATAAACTTCGGGGGTTGACAAAATTCTTTATAAAAATGGCTGATTTAAAAATTTTAGGCCTCTGTAAAAAGCTCTTCATTCATTAGCCTAAAAAATATTTTTTTGTCTGCACATTCTTCAGGTACACAAAAGTTAAAGGCACCATACATAAATTTCCAATTTTTTAATACCCTCTCGGGGTTCTTCAGAAAAGCAAGAATGCTTTAAACTTCATACAACCCTTATCCTGTAACTAAAAATCTTTTTTAAAGCCATGGAAAAATTTTGATTTATGTTAATGTGGTTTTAAAATATCCACATCTCCCTTGACAAATTTTAAAGCTTGATTATTTTGAAATTAATTTTCAATTACAGGTTTAAAGATGGAAAATCTTATTGAAGAATTTCGAATTTTTATCAAAAAAAAGGGGCTTAAATATACCCCTGAAAGGGAAGAAATCCTTAGAGAAATCCTTGAAGTGGAAGATCACTTTGATGTGGAATCCCTTTATTTAAGACTTAAAAACAAAAACAGTAAAATTTCCAAAGCCTCCATTTACAGAACTCTTCCAATTCTTATTGAAGCAGGCTTTATCCAAGAAGTTTACAAACAGGGAGGGCATTCCTTTTATGAAGTGACCCTTAATAAAGCTCCTCATTTACATTTTATCTGTATATCCTGTGGAAGAGTGGATGAAGTTATTGACAAGGAGCTAAATTTCCTTATCAAAAAGCATGAAAAAGATAAAAAATATAAATTACTGACTTATCATTTGGAAATTTTTGGAATTTGCCCAGATTGTAGAGAGGTGAAATAAAAATGACATTAAAGGATGCAAGTTGCGGAGATTTAGTAGTCATTAAAGATTTTCTGGGAGAGGAAGAGATTATCAAAAAGCTTTCTGCCATGGGTGTGAGAAAGGGTTCTCAGTTTTCCATTGAACAAAAATGTGGAAGAAATCTTCTTATAAGAAATGGGCAAAATCGTTTGATTATAAGTAAAGAATTGGCTGAAAAAGTAGTGGTTGATCTAGTTAAGAAGGGAGAAGGCTATTGTGAGGAGATTTCTTGCGAATTAATTGACAAAGCCTGTCCAGAAGAAGGAAAGCCTCTTACGCAAAGGCACCGTCACAGAAAAAGATGGGGCTTTCTTCATAAAATCTGTCCCTTTCTTAAGGACTAAATCTTTATGAAGAAAGTCAAAGTTGCTCTTGTTGGTAATCCCAATGTAGGGAAAACCAGTCTTCTTAATCATCTTGCTGGAACGGATCTAAAAATTGGTAACTGGCCAGGGGTTACCGTTGAAAAAAAGGTTGGAAAAACCCAATTTCAAGACTATGAAATCGAATTCATTGACCTTCCCGGGGTTTATACTTTAGAAAGTGCCTTTTCTGAAGACGAAAAAATTACAGTTTCCTTTTTAAAAGAGGGAGATTACGATGTAGTTCTTAATGTCATTGAAAGTCCAAGACTTGAGAGAGATCTTTATCTTACTCTTCAACTTGTTGAACTCAAAAAACCCCTCGTTATTGCCTTAAATATGAGAGATGAAGCAGAAGCCCTGGGCATTCATATTGACGAAAAGCGCCTTTCAGATCTTTTTAAAATAAAAGTTGTAAAAACTGTTGGAAGAACAGGTGAAGGGGTAAAGGAGCTTCTTTCTGCCATTGTTGAAACCTATGAAAGAAAATTAATTCCCGAATTTGAAGTTTTTAGTTTCTCTGAAGAGTTTGATACTGAGGAAAAAAAACTTTCCCTGATTAAGGGAATTTATAAAGAGGTAATCAAAAAACCTCTTATACCCAAAAAAAATCTTACAGAATTTGTAGATGAATTTTTGCTTCATCCTTATTTAGGATTTTTCTTTCTTTTTGTAATTCTTTATTTTACCTTTAAACTGGTTTTTGATCTTTCTTCTCCCTTTGTGGATTTTATTGACGGTTTTTTTCAGGAATTTTTAGCCCCTGCTTTAGCAGTCTTCCTTAAAAGCCTCGGTGCCGAAGAATTCATAATTAATTTTTTTACAGAGGCCCTTCTAGGAGGGCTCGGAATAGTGCTCAGTTTTTTGCCCCTTATCTTTATCATGTTTCTTTTTATAACTCTTCTTGAAACTTCTGGGTATCTTCCCAGGGTTGCTTTTCTTGTTGATCGCTTTACCCATAAAATTGGGCTTCACGGGCAGAGTGCCATCCCTTTAATACTTGGCTTTGGATGTAATGTGCCGGCCATTCTTGCTACACGAACCATCCAGGATCGCAAGGATCGCCTTTTGATTATCGCCATGATTCCCTTTATGTCCTGTTCAGCAAGACTTGTGGTTTTCAGTTTTTTTGCACTGACCTTTTTCACAAGACCAGCACTTTTAATTCTCGGCCTTTACATTATGGGAATAGTCTTTGCCTTCCTAACAGGCTTTATTATGAAAAAAACTCTATTAAAAAAAGAGCTCTCCCATTTTGTTATGGATCTTCCTCCCTATAGGTTTCCTTCTTTAAAGGTCTTAATAAAAACTGTTAATCTTCATGTAAAACGCTTTATCATTAGGGCTGGAACAGTAATTTTTGCCATAGCTGTGACCATATGGTTAACCCTAAGTCTTCCACCAGGAGAAAGGGAATTAGAAAAAACCCTTGCGGGAAAGATAGGAAAAACCTTGGTTCCCCTTTTTGAACCCGTTGGGCTTGGTGACTGGAAAATTACTACTTCCTTAATTCCTGCCTTTCTTGCAAGAGAGGCCATTTTAAGCAATCTTGCCATAATCTTAAAGGCTGAAGAAAGGGAAAAATTAGAAGAATTTCAATTACTTCCAGCTCTTGAAGAACAAAAGGAGGCACTCTTTGAGGCTTTCAAGCAGGCCTTCTCCTCTCTTTTTACTCTTACTCCAGCCTCACTAAAACCCGAAGAAGAAGGTCAGAGCCTAAGAGGAAAGATAAGAGACCTCCTTACTCCCTCTTCTGCCCTTTCCTTTCTTATCTTTGTTCTCATCTATAATTCCTGTGTGGCAACTTTCGTAACTATGTGGAAGGAAGGCTCAAAAAATCTTGCCCTTGGCTTCCTGTTATATAGTTTTATTCTTGCCTGGATACTTGCCTTTATTACCTACCGGATATTTTGATGCTTCCACCCCTTATTTTTATCGCTCTCTTTTTTTCGGTGTATTTTCTTTTGCATTTTTATTTATATCTTCGCCTTCCCAAAAAGAACTTTCTAATCTCTTTTTTTCTTTTTATTGCCTTTCTTTCACCCATTTTTATCAGACTTTCTGACCATTATTTTCCACCAAACCTCTCCTTTGTAATAAGCTTCGCTTCTCTTTTCTGGATGGGCTTTCTTTTTTATCTGGTAATTGTTGATATTCTCTTAAGACTCTTTACCAAAAGGCTTTTTATCTCCTTTTTAATTGCTTTTCTTCTTTCCCTTTATAGTTATTATGAAACCTTAAAACCCGAGATAATTTTCATTGAATTTCCAACAAAAAAGCTTCCAGAGAAAATAAATTCTTTTAGAATTCTTCATATTTCTGATCTTCATTTAGGCCCCGTTATGGGTCTTGATAAGATTGAATGGGTGAAAAGAGCTGTCTCCAAATATAAGCCCCATTTGATTGTCTCCACAGGCGACCTTGTGGATGGTAATATGGAAAATCGAGAATACCTAAAATTAGCTTTAAAAGAAATAAAAGTTCCCTTTGGCAAATTTGCTATCCCTGGAAATCATGAATATTATCGAGGAATTGAAAAGGCTCTTTTCTTTACAGAGGAAGCGGGATTTAAGGTTTTGAGAGGAGAGTGTCATGAGATTGAAAAATTTCTCCTTCTCTGCGGCCTTGATGATGACGATTGCAGGCATTTCAAAAAATGTAAAGGCCCTCTTGAAGAAGAAAAATTACTTGCAAATTTATCTAAAGATAAATTTATTCTTTTTCTCAAGCATAAACCCAGAGTATCTGAGAGCTCCATCGGGCTTTTTGACCTTATGCTTTCTGGGCACACCCACGGGGGCCTTTATTATCCCTTTGGAAAATGGTTACTTAAAATCTTTTTTAAACTTGAATATCCAGGGTTTCATTCCCTGGGAAAGGGAAGCTATCTTTTTGTAAGTAAAGGGATTGGAACAGGTGGACCACCTATGAGATTCTTAAGCCCTCCTGATCTTGCCATTATTGAACTTAAGGCAGATACTGGGGCCTCTCCCCCAGTCCTCCGAGTCCTCTCAGATCCACTCTGAAGTAAAATTTAGTATCCCTTGGTGTTATAGAAACGCCAAAGCCGAGAAGATAACACTCTCTCAGATAAAAGGCTTCAAGTCTTTGCTCGCTTGTTTCATCAGCAATTAGATTTCTTGAAATATAATAATCAAGGGCCAATCTATTATTGAAGAAATATTCCCCAACTCTTAAAGTGGCCTGTCTGGTATTCCAGGCTTTATCCTCCTGATAGGTAAAATCAATTCTTTCAAGCCAAAAATCCCTTAAGGAGAGGTTGAAACTGTGTTTTTTAAAGCCATAACCATAAAAATTATAGGTGGTATCATACCGCATGGAAAATCTTCCCTTCCAGGTGGAAACAATCTGAAGATAAAGGTCTGAAAGTGGCCTTTCTTCAGCCTTTGTAGCAGTAGCGGATCTTTCAGCCTTAGTAAAATCGTATTGCTGATAAGCCTTAATTACAAGAAAATTCTTTTGCTGAGGAGAGGAAAAAAATTGCCAAAGACCGTATTCAAGGGCCTTGGCCTTATTTGTAAAGTAGTCTTCATAAACAAAAAGGGGTATTTCAGATGAACCAGCTTCTTTACGATAAAAAAAGCTTACATAGGGCTTTAAAATGTGGGTAAAACTGTAAGGCCCAAAGGGTAATCCCAGAGAATAATTTTTATAAAACTGGGTATAAGTGGTAAAAGATGCTTCAAAAAGATTGACCGATAAAGTATCATCAGAAAAATTTCCTTTATCCTCAAGGAAGTATAAATAATTTTTGGAATTCACTTTAAATTCGTTTTTAAGAAAAGAAAAAGAGAAGGGATAACTTATTTCAAAGTTAAGGCCTGCCCTTGAGCCATAATAATTTCTTTCACGATAAAGATAATCGTAAGTAAGATTAAGGGAAGGCATTGTCCCTTTAAATTCAAAGGGTAAAAGAGATATGTATAATCCTGTCAAGGGCTGCAATACCTCCTTTTTATCCTGGGTCCCTTCATAATCAAGGTATTTACTTGAAAACAGGCCATAAAAACTGTGTTTATAGTATTGTCCCCAAAATCTTGTTGACCGATAATCCTGGGATTTATCCTCTATATCCCTTGAAAATCTCTCCAGATAAAGCTTTTTTACCTGATCAAAGCCCCCTTCACCTACATTGAATTCTTCAAGAAAGTCTTTGTCTGATACAAAATCAACATCAAGATGGAGATCCCAGTTTTTACCCTTTGAATAATCCACTTTTCCCGTTATCCAGTAGCGATTCTTGGGAGCCTCGGAAGTGGCATATTCTCCCCTTTTGGTATCCCTTAAATAACGAAACTTGAAAAGGCCTTTTATTTCCTCGGTGAGGGTGACTTGGCTTTCAAGATCCCAGATAAGCCCTCTTTTGGTAGTATAGAAAGGTGCAAGGGTAAAGTCAATTTGATCCGTGAGGGGATAAAAATAGGGGAGCTGAATTCCAAAGCCCAATCTGTTTCCCTGAGAAATGGAAGGGGGTAAAAATCCGGCCTTTCTTGGTTCAAAAATGGGAATATGGGCAGAGGGTAAATAAATCTTTTTAGGGAGATAGAAAACAGGGACCTTACTTATGCGAAAAAGAGTAGCCTTAGCTTCGCTTGTCCCCTCAGGAGTTAAAATTATATCTCTTACCTCTACACTCCATGGGGGAAATTCTTCCTCTCTCTCGCAATCAAGCTCGCAGGTGGTAATAAGAGCTCTTTTAGCCCTATACTCATTTAAGGCATTTTTAGAAAAATTCCAGGCCTTAAGCCTGAATCCCTCTTTTTTAAGATAAATAAATACCTTTGAGCTGTAAATCTCTCCGTTTCTTAAGTCAAGGTGAGCTTCATCCCCAATAATAGTTGCATTATGGGTAAAATCAAAAAGTTTAAACTTTTCAATTTCTACAAGCTCAGTGTTTGGCTCATAAATTACCCTTTCTGCATAAAGAAGAAGATTTTCCTTTTCAATAATAACATCCCCTTCTGCAAGGATTTTTCTACCATTAGAGAGAACTTCAACCCTTTTGGCAGTAAGTTCCAGAGATTTCCCGGCAGGATATGAAAAGGTTTCCTTTGTTTGAGAGATAAAAAAAATTGCTGCAAAAAGAAAGATTAAAAATTTCAAAAAATTTATTCCTCCTCTTCCTCTCCTATAATTTCTTCAACCTCTTCTCTTCCTGCCTCAAGCTCATCAATCTGTTCTTCATCTTTTCTTAAAAGCATCTCCAGAAATTCCCCCACATGGGTTTTTTCCTCTCTTGCCACATCAAGCAAAACTGCCCTCAGGTTTTCATCTTCAGTAAGACTTGCAAGCTGTTCATAAAGATTTATAGCATCAAGCTCAGCTATAATGGCAATTCTCAAAATCTGACGATCAAGATCCTCCTCCTCTATTCTTTCAAGGTCAAAGGGAATTTTGGAAAGCAT
>DJWK01000010.1:31895-32165 GCA_002441555.1 Thermodesulfobacteriaceae bacterium UBA6232 | reverse complement strand
TATTATGTTTTGGCTGAATTTTATGGAAGGGCTGATCTTCCACAGGAACTTGAAAACTTCTTTCGCATTGATGAAAGGGTCATAAGGTATATTATTGTTAAACTTGAAGACAGGTATAATCCCGAAAAAGAAGCTCATAATTAAAAAGGAGGGATTCCACCATGGAAAATAATATCACTGTAAAGAAAAGATTTTTGCCAAGAAAAAAGGTTTGCAGATTTTGTGCTGATCCCAGTCTGGTTATTGATTATAAAAATCCTGAATTGTTAA
>DJWK01000010.1:16126-31705 GCA_002441555.1 Thermodesulfobacteriaceae bacterium UBA6232 | reverse complement strand
TTAAAAGCCCTTGAAAGGGAAAGAAAAATCATTCTTGCCAAGGCCGAAAGAGAAAGAAAAAAAGCCCAAAGTCTTGCAGAAAAACTTCAGGGGGTCACACTTACCCTTTATCGTAGAGCAGTAGAAGAAGGAAGGCTTTACGGATCTGTTTCTGCAGTAGATATTGTTAAAGCCCTTGAAGAAAGGGGAATTGAAATTGACAAAAACCAGGTTCTTCTTGAAGAACCCATTAAATTCGTAGGGGTTTATGAAGTTAATATAAAGGTGGGGGCGAATTTGGTTGTTCCCATTAAAGTTGAGGTCATAGAGGAAAAATAATTTTAAATGACAGAGGGTAAAAAACGGGGAAAAAGAAAAGCCACTGAAGTTGATCTTGCGTCCCTTCCCTCAGAATTTTTACCACCCCAGGACCTTCAAGCAGAAAAATTCTGCTTAGCAAGTATTCTTATTGATCCTTCCTCCATCATTAAGGTTCTTGATTTTTTAAGACCAGAAGATTTCTATTTGCCCTCTCACAGAGTAATTTATCAGGCCTTCATTAATCTTTTTGAAAAGGATGAACCCATTGATATTGTTACCACTTATTCTGAACTTGAAAAAATGGGAGAGCTTGAAAGAGCAGGTGGGGCAGCTTATCTTTCCGAATTAGCAAGCCTTCTTCCAACTTCTGCCCATCTTGTCCATTATGCCAAAATTGTCAAAGAAAAAAGCATTCTTAGAGAAATCATAAGACTCTGTCAAGAGCTTATTTATCGTTGTTATTATTCCATGGAAGACTCTCAGGAGCTTTTGAGTTATGCTGAAAAGGCCCTTTTTGATCTTGCCTATTACGGCAAAAAGGAGACCTTTTCACCAGTAAAAGAGGTTATCAAAGAGACCATAAAGCATCTTGAGATACTTTATCAGAAGGGAGATCTTATTACAGGAATTCCTACTGGTTTCTTTGAGCTTGACAGGCTTACAGCAGGTCTTCAGAGGGGTGATCTTATTATTCTTGCAGCCCGTCCTGGTATGGGGAAAACTGCCCTTGCACTTGATATAGTTAGAAATGCCTGCAAACAAACTGGTTTGGGAGCTGCCATCTTTTCTTTAGAGATGAGTAAAGAGCAATTGGTCTCACGAATGCTTTGCGCAGAAGGAAAGGTAAATTTTCAAAAGTTCAGAACAGGAACCCTTGAAGCCCAGGATTGGCAAAGGGTTATTCAGGCAGCAAGTGTGCTTAGCGAACTCCCAATTTACATTGATGATACCTCCGGAATTAATATCCTTGAGGTTAAAGCCAAGGCAAGAAAGGTTATGAAAGAAATTCCTCTTGGGCTCATCGTGGTTGATTATCTTCAATTAATGCGAAGCCTTGAAAGAAAAGAAAGAAGAGAACAGGAAATTTCCGAAATTTCTGCCGGTCTTAAGGCCCTTGCCAAGGAGTTAAATATCCCTGTTCTTGCTTTATCTCAGTTAAACCGCAGGGTTGAAGAACGCCCTGATAAAAGGCCTCAGCTTGCAGATTTAAGAGAATCAGGTGCCCTTGAACAGGATGCAGATGTTATCCTGTTTATTTATCGGGATGAAGTTTATAATAAAGAAAGCCCAGAGAAAGGAATAGCCGAAATTATCATTGGAAAACAAAGAAATGGTCCAGCAGGAGTAACCGTCAAGCTTGCCTATCTTTCTCAATTTACCTCTTTTGCCAATTTGGAAAGGATTTAGTTTTTAACCACAAGGACTGGTTTATTTCCAAGGGAAATCACCTTTTCTGTAACACTTCCCATAAGAAGCCTTCTTAAGCCAGTTTTTCCATATGAACCCATGGCAATTATTCCTACTTCTTTATCCTCAGAAAAGGTAAGTATTTTTTCGGCAGGATCTCCCTCTTCTACATAAGCCTCGCACTTAACCCCCTCAGAAGTTGCATTATCTACCATTTCTTTAAGGTATTTTTGAAATTTTTCAGAGGCCCTTTCATATAACTGCGGAGACTCCGCTATGGCCTCAACAGGCAAATCTATAACAGAAAGCAAATAGAGCTCACCCTTATAAAATTTGGCAAGTTCTAAGGCCTTAAAAAAGGCCTTCTCTGCATAGTAAGATTGATCCATGGGAACCAAGATTTTTTTCCAATTCACAGTACTTTCAAAGGGAATAATTAAAACATCTGCAGGACTGTAACCTATTACTCTTGCAGCAGTACTTCCCAAAAGAAGCCTCTTTAAACCGCTTCCAGTTTTTCCCATAATAACAAGATCACAGTTTTCTGCATAAATAAGATCAACTATTTTTTCATAGGCCTCTCCTTCTTCCAGAATAAACTTAGATAAAACCCTTTCCTTTTCCAAGAAATCTTTAGCCTTTTCCATAAGCTTTTGATAAGGTTTTATCATCTTTTCGTGAATATCATTTAGGATTAATCCGAGGTCTCCAGTATATTGTGGAGCAACGGTAACTATAACAGCCCAGGTATCCTTGTTTTTAATTATAGTTAAAGCTTCCTTTAAGGCATGCCAAGATTCCTCTGAATTATCAATAGCTACCATAATTTTTT
Source organism: Thermodesulfobacteriaceae bacterium UBA6232 (assembly GCA_002441555.1). Taxonomy (GTDB): domain Bacteria; phylum Desulfobacterota; class Thermodesulfobacteria; order Thermodesulfobacteriales; family Thermodesulfobacteriaceae; genus Caldimicrobium. The sequence continues at coordinate 29,166 of DJWK01000010.1, read as the reverse complement.
TATAAATTCCCATTTTAGCCCCCTGATATTTGAGATTTATTAGCTTTAGTTAATTTAGTTTAACAAAAAAATAAAAAGGGGGGAAGCCCCCCTTTTTAGCTAATCCAAAGAAACTATTTTATTTGGTTTTGGCTGAAGAAGGTGAGGCCTCAAGGATTCTGAGACGTTTTTCCTCGTAAATACCCCTGATAAGATTCTTAAGAATAATAAAGGAGGCAACAAGAAGAGCCAAGAAATTAACCGCAAAGCTTGCACTTTTGAGGAAAGTAATAAGGGACTGGTCAAGAGGAGAGATCCAGCCAAGCTGACTTAAATAAACGGGAACCATAAGGGATCTGCTGACAAGAATAATAAGCATAATGGTTCCCATAACAAATTTTATCATATACCCCTTAACATAGGTTGTTCCAATGGCTCCGAGCTGAACACCAAAAAGGGAACCAAGAAGAATTAACATGGCAAGCCTTATATCCACATATCCGCTCCAGGCATACTTAAAACTTCCGATAGCTCCCATAACAAAGGCAATGACAAGCTCTGTTCCTGAAGCAATAAGGCTTGGAACACCGAGAATATACATCATAGAGGGAACACCAATAAATCCACCCACAGCTATGGTTGCCGCAAGAAATCCTGTGGCAAATCCAAGGGGGATTGTGAAGAGGAAAGAAATCCTCTGATTAATGCTTTTAAAATATACCATGGTTCCTGGAATGTTTATCTTGTAAAGAAGCTGGGCAATTCTTGTGGGTTTTTCCTCTTCGCTAAGAGTTCCTTTACCTTCTTTTTCAAGGGCCATGGCTTTAAAGGCATCCCTTAAAACATAAAGCCCCACTGTTGAAAGCACTATAATAAAAGCAATGCTTACATAAAGGCTTGAGCCTGCATTCCCAAGGGTTTTCTTAATGTATTCCTGAACATAGGCTCCAACAAGAACACCAGCCTCAGCTGAAGCACCCATTATAAGACCAAGTTTTATATCCACATGGCCAAATTTAGCTCTCTTTATGGCACCAACCAAGGCCTTGGGGAATTTATGACACATATTGGAGGCAACTGCCACAATCCCCGGAACTCCCATACTCATCATAGAGGGTGTAAGAACAAAGGCTCCACCAGATCCTATAAATCCACTAACCATGCCTCCCACAAAACCAACAAACACAAGATAAAGAATATGCCAAAGCTGCAAATCAATCATTTGAACAGCATGCTGAATGGCTTCCTGCATGGTTACTTCACCTCCCTTCTTTTTTTGGCCTCAACTCCAAGGACCTTCCAAAAAAGATCTGTGGTATTTCCATGCACTAAGGAAAAAATAAAAGCTGTTATAATGGGTAAGAACGCATAAAATCTACCTCTGGTAAAGTAATCATTAATTAAGTCTTCATAAGTAAAAAGAAGAAAGTAAAGAATAAAAGAAAGAAATGCAAAAATTAAAAACTTTCCTAAAGGCTTCTTTTTTACCCTTTGCACCATGCTTTTACCCCTCCTTTAACAATTTTTTAATGCGCACCCTTTTCTTTTACCAAAATCAATGGTAAACCCAGTTTTTCCCAGATACTTTTTATCAACCTTTCATCCTCTTTTTCTGTTTTAGTATAAGAAGGCTTTACAATTAAAAAGTCAATCCCTTCATTACGAGAAAGATATTCAGTAAGGACTCTATCAAGCTTTTCTGTTTCCTCAACTTGCGTTACCTTTAAAAGTAATCCTTCTCTTTTTAAATGCTCCAACAAATCCTTTATGAAATTGCTTTGTGCCACCTTTTTGCCAAAAAGCAAAATCTCCGCAGGAATATTTAGTCTTTTACATAGTCCTTCTACATAAGAAAGAAGCTCCTTTTCTACCTCCTCTTCGATTACAAGAAGTATCCTTCTTTTAGATTGTAAAATCATTCTCGCGGTATCAAATTCACCCGCTTCAGCAAAAGCAATTGCAGTAAAAACCTCATCCCAACCCCTTGCTTTGGCCTTATCTTTTTTCTTACGCTTCATTAAAAACCTTGCAAAATCAAACTCTCCCATCTCTGCAAAGGTTGCAGCTGTAAAATAATCATCCCATCTCCTAAGTAAACTTCTTAACATTGCCTATCACCCTCCTTTTCTTTTTTTTATTCAATCATTAGCAACATTAATGCCCGAATTTTACCTTATTAAAAATTATTGAAATAATGTGGTTTTTATAAAAGCAAAGGGAAATTATTTTGTTGCATTTTGCAAAACGATGGAACACTATACAGCCGTTTCTTTTTGCTGGGATAATCCCCGTTGGAGATTTGGAAGGAGAAGATTTTGTGTTGAAAATTTCAACATCAGTATTACATTAATGCATCATGCCAAAAAAATTATTAAAAAGCCTTAAGGCTAAAATTTTTTATCTTTATATCCTTGGCATCCTTTTTTTCGCCCTTTTTATTACCGTTTCTTATATTACCTTTAAAGATCTTTCAGATATCATCGTTAAGAGTGAAAAAGGAGCTCTCTTAGTAGAATATATCCTTGAAGTACGAAGATATGAAAAAAATTTTCTTCTTTATCATAAAAGAGAGGATTTTGAAAGCTTAAAAAATTATTTAAAAAATACCAGAGAAATTATTGATCAGTGCAGAATGTGTTTTATTCAATTAATTGGAAGAAAAAACTTTGAAACCTTTGAAAAAACCCTGGAAAATTATGAAGGTTTAATTAAAAAGCTTGAAAAGGAAGATAGCTTCTCCAAGGAAAGTCTTCTTCAAGCCCTAAGAAATCAAGGGAAAATACTTACTGATTATGCTGAGTATTTAAATAAGATTCGAGAAAAAATAATACTCAATTCCATTAAAGAACTCAAAAGTTGGTTATTTATTTTAGGTATTCTATTTATAGTTTTGGTGCTTTTCTATGGGTATTATCTTTATATAAGTATAACCAAACCTCTAAAAAAATTGGAAAACTATATCTTTCAAATTATTCAAGGAAAATTTTGTGCTATCCCTCCTGATTTTGAAGATAGAGAAATGATTTTACTGGTTGAAGCTATTAATAAAATGCTTGCTGAACTTGATAGAAGAAAGGAATATCTCATTCAAACGGAAAGACTTGCAACTTTTGGAACACTTCTTTTCAGCCTGGCCCATGAATTGAATAATCCCCTGAATAATATTTCCACAAGCTGCCAGATATTACTTGAAGAGCTTGAAAAGGATGATCTTGAATTCAAAAAGGAGCTTCTTATTGAGATGGAAAAGGAGATTGAGCGTACTCAAAAAATAATAAGAAGTATTCTCGATTATTCCAAACCTGGTGAAAAAGAAAAAATCAACTTAAAAAAACTTCTTGATGAAACTTTATATCTTTTAAAAGGAAAAATACCATCAAAAGTGGAAGTAAAACTTGAAATTCCAGGTGATTTTTATGTATATTCAGATCCCCAGCAACTAAAACAGGTTTTTATAAATCTTTTCAAAAATTCCTTTGATGCCATGTCCGAGAAAGGAGGAATCATAGAGATAAAAGGAATTGAGGAAAAAGATAAGACAGTGATAATTTTTTCTGATACTGGACCAGGAATTCCAGCCAAAATTCTTCCTCATATTTTTGATCCCTTTTTCACTACTAAGGGAAACAAAGGGTACGGGCTTGGTTTGTTTATCGTATATAATCTTATTAAAAACAATCAGGGCTCCATTAAAGTTGAAAGTGAAGTAGATAAAGGAACGACCTTCATTATAGAATTACCAAAAAAGGAGGGAGAAGTTTCTAATGAAGGAAAGAGCGCCTAAAATTTTAGTAGTTGATGACGAAAAGCTTACTTTAAAAAATTTGAGTTATGTTCTTACCAAAGAAGGATATGAGGTTAAAACTGCTGAATCAGGGCCTCTTGCTTTAAAATATCTACAGGCAGAAGAATTTGATCTTGTGATTACCGATTTAAAAATGGAAAAGGTTACAGGGATTGATATACTTGAAAAATGCAAGGAATTGTGGCCTGACACTGAAGTGATTATGATTACAGCATATGCATCGGTAGATTCTGCCATTGAAGCCATGAAGAAAGGCGCTTATCACTATATCACCAAACCCTTTAAACTTGATGAATTAAGAAAGGTGGTTAAAGAGGCCTTAGAGAAGGTTTCTCTTAAAAGGGAAAATCAAAAACTCAAAGAGGAACTCAAGAAAATTAAAGGTGAATCCCTTGACATAATTACAAAAAATCCCGAGATGAAAAAAATACTTGAAATAGCCGAAAAGATTGCCCCCACGGATTGTCCTGTCCTTATTTTAGGAGAAACTGGCACTGGTAAAGAGCTTCTTGCAAGATTTATTCATCAGAAAAGCCTTCGCAAAGATAGAACCTTTCTTGCGGTCAATTGTGGAGCCTTTTCAGAGGAGCTTCTTTCCAATGAATTGTTCGGCCATGAAAAAGGGGCTTATACTGGTGCAGTATCCACAAAAAAGGGTCTTCTTGAAATAGCAGATGGCGGAACCCTCTTCCTCGATGAAATTACTGAAATGAGTCTAACCATGCAGGTTAAACTTCTTAGAGTAATTCAAGAGAAAGAATTTATGAGAATAGGCGGCACCCAACCTATAAAGGTTGACGTAAGATTCATAGCTGCTACCAATAAAGATATTCGTAAAGAAATTGAACAAGGCCGATTTAGAGAAGATCTTTATTTTCGCCTAAATGTGGTCACCCTTAAACTACCTCCTTTAAGTGAAAGAAAAGAAGATATTCCCCTGCTAGCTTATTATTTCTTAAAAAAATATTCTCAGGAGATGCACAAAAGGGTGAGCCAAATAGATGAAAAAGCCATGGAATTATTAATGGAATATGATTATCCAGGAAATATAAGAGAGCTTGAAAACATTATTGCCAGAGCTGTAGCTCTAACCAATTCCGAAAAAATTGAAGTACATCACCTCCCAGAGGAATTTCAAAAATTTAAATTTTTTACCTATCGCAAAAGGGATCAAAAACTTTTAACGCTGGAAGAACAAGAAAAAGAATATATTAAATTTGTTTTGAAAGAGACAGGATGGAATAAAAGTTTAGCAGCACAGATTTTGGGAATTGATAGAGCTACTCTTTGGAGAAAACTAAAAAAATACGGGCTTGAAGAGGGTGCTTAAAGTTTAACCACAAGCACGGGTTTTTTGCCAAAATTAATTACCTTTTCGGTAACACTGCCAAGTAGAAGCCTCTTCAAACCTGTTCTTCCATGAGAGCCCATAACAATAAGATCTGCCTCTACTTTGTCAGAAAGCCCGAGAATCTCCTCTGCCACATTTCCCTGAATTACATAGGTTTCAGAAGGAACGCCTTCTTCTTTAAATTTAAGTTTCAATTTTCTTACAATTTCTTCACCTTCATTTCTTAAAGTTTCAATAAGATTCACAAGCTCTGCTGGGGGTTCATAAAGCTCAAGAGGAAGTTCAACTACGAAAAGAATATCCACGGAGGCATTAAAATTTTTTGCTAAAAATAAAGCTCTTTCAGCTGCCTTTTCAGAATATTCGGATCCATCAACTGGTAAAAGAATTCTTTTAATCTTTAAAGTCACTTCCTTAGGAATAACCAAGCAATCAACGGGGCTTGCCCCTATGGTTCTCATAGCAGTGCTTCCAAGTATTCCTTTAGCCAAGCCACTTTTTCCTGTTTTTCCAAGAACAATTAAGTCAACTCCTTCAGCATAAGCAGTATCAACAATTCTGTGAAAGGGTTCACCCTCTTCAAGAATATCTTTTACCTTAATTCCTTCTTCCTCAGCGATATCCAAGGCTTCCTTCAAAATTTTTTCAGCTCCCTTTTTGAAGGTATCCTTCATTCCAATAAAAAGGGAAAGGGCACTGCTTAAAGCAGGACCAACAGGAACTACGGTTATCGCTAATACCTCAGCACCAATACCTTTTGCAAGCCTTAAGGCATTTTTATATGCATTAAAGGATTCCTCTGATCCATCAACACAGGCAAGAATTTTTTTGTAAAGTTTCATCTCTCGCCCCCTTAACACAGAGTTTTTAAAAATTACTATAAATCTTCATTATAAAGAAAACTTATTAAAAGTCAAACTTTAAATACTTTTTGCTAAAACCAAAAATTAAGGATATACATATATCCAGAGGTGAGCCTGCAGTTGAAAGGGGTAGGTTTTATTTCCATAAATTTTAACTCCCCTGAGAATCTTAGCTGTTATTACCCACCAGCCCTCTTCCTCAAAATTGGTATAAAAATATCCCCTCTCATCAGTTTTAATTTTTTTTATAAACAAGGGAACATTTATTTCACCTGTTGAATCCTTTGGCAATTCTTCTAAATTGAGTTTAAGTCTTAGTCTTTCTATCTCAAGTTCTGCCTCCTTTAGAGGTTTTCCTTCCAGTAATATTTGACCTCTAAAAAGAGAGCCTCTTTTAAGGCCATAGGGCCTAGTTAGAGGCTTTATCTCTAAAGGAAACCCACAAAAGTTGTCCCAGGTAGCCTCTCTTTCCACATGAATTACCGTTTTTGCAAAAGATTTTTGTAATTTTCCCTCCAGAGTAAGGGTATCTTCCTCCTCAATGCAGAGAAGATAATCCCCTTTCTCCTCTGGTTTTATTTTTATTTCATAAGCAATCCTTGGGGTGTTAAACCAGGGATCATAAAGAGTTTTTCGGTAAAGGGTTATTTTTCTTTTATCTCCCTTGGGAGTTATGAGAAAATAATGCGATGGAACCTTTAAATCAAAAAAGTTGGCAAAGGCTGGCTCTCCTCTTGCAAGGATATAACTTTTCTCTTGTCCGACCTTTACATAAGAATCATTGCCGGTGTATAAAATTAATTTTTGAGCTTGAAGATTTTGAAAAGAAAGAGAGATAAAAAAAATTATAAGTAAAGTTTTACAGATAGATAGCAAGGCTTTAAATTTTTCAAAAATTAAGTAAATCTATTCATAATCCAGGAAATTATAGCACTTTTAAGCTGAAGCTCCTGTTCAGGGGTAAGACAAGCCAGCCAGTATTTTACCCACTTTTGAAGCCTGTTAATATGTATCTTGGGAATTTTTTCTCCATAAATCATCTCAAGGCTTCTCATATACCATGCAAAGATAGCCTGAAGGGGCATAAAACGATATTCAAGGGTTATGGGATATAAACTCTCATAAAAAGCTCTATTGGCAAATTTTTTCTCAGCTTCGTGGGTATATCTTCTGATAACCAGTTTGGAAACCCTTTCCTCTTCCCTTGGCTTGGTATCAAGTTCTCTGAGATATTCTAAGTTCTGCTGGAAGAGTTTAAGTTTATCTTGGTGCATACGGATAATCTCATCCTGAAGGGCAAGAAGAGCAAGAGGATTTTCCCTTTCCCTATAATACTTGGCAATTTTTTGCTTTAAAATGGATTTCCTTGACCTTCCGCCCATTTTTACACCTCTTTTTTGCTATTTACTCTCAAGGCAAATTTGATCTTTGCCGTGTAACTCTTTGAAATAAACAGAAACATAGTCATAGGGAGCAATTTTTTTTATCCTTAAAGCACAATAATTGGGTTCAATGGGAAATTCTCTTCCTCCTCTATCAACCAGCACTGCAAGCTCTATTTTTTTCGGTCTTCCGAGATCAATAAGGGCATCCATTGCTGCCCGCACTGTTCTTCCTGTAAAAATAACATCATCTACCAATATCACGGTTTTATCTTCTATGGAAAAGGGTATCTCTGTTTTTTTAACCTCAGGGTGTTGAGAAATACGAGTCCAATCATCTCTATAAAGGGTAATATCTAAATAGCCAACAGGAATCTCAACTCCAAGTTTATTCTTAAAAATTTCTCTAAGACGGTTGGTCACAGGAATGCCACCACACCTTATTCCAATAAGCACCACATCTTCAAGAATAGGGTGTTTTTCCAAAATGGCCTCTGCAAGCTTTTCAATAAGTTTTTGAACCCTTTTGCTTCCCGCTATTACTTTTTTGGGTTTTTGGGTTAAAATATTTTCCATAATTTAAAAATACCTTTCTTTTAAAATTTAGCAAGGGGAACTCTTTAAATATGGTTGAAATTTCTTATCGGGTTATATATGGAGATACCGATTGCGGCGGAGTGATGTATTATGCCAATTATCTTCGTCTTTTTGAAATGGGAAGAACGGAATTTATTCGCAAAAAAGGCTTAAGCTATCGGGAAATTGAGGAAGAACTGGGAATTATCCTTCCTGTGGTTGAGGTTTTTGCTAAGTATAAAGCCCCAGCCAAATATGATGATTTATTAACCATAAAAACCACCCTTTCTGAAGTAAAACCCTTTAAAATCACCTTTTCTTACGAAATTTACCGGGATGGGGAACTACTCTGTGAGGGAAAGACTACCCATGTTCCCATAAATCGGGAGGGTAAAATTGTCCGCCTCCCTGAAAAAATCCAAACCCTTCTTAAAGAATAATTCTGTTTTATATTGTTTTTATGAATTTAAAAATTGGTCTTGTTGGTCTTCCCAATGTTGGGAAATCAACTATTTTTAATGCCCTCATTCAAAAGGCTAAAGCTGAGGTAGCCAACTATCCCTTTTGCACCATTGAGCCTAATATCGGCATGGTAAGCATCCCTGATGAAAGGCTTGAAATTATTGCCAAAAAAGAAAAAAGCGCAAAAGCCACTCCTGCCTTCATTGAATTTGTTGACATTGCAGGTCTTGTAAAAGGTGCAAGTAAAGGAGAGGGGCTCGGTAATCAATTTCTTTCCCATATCCGAAATGTCTCAGCCGTAGCCCAAATCTTAAGATGCTTTGAAAAGGAAGATGTGGTTCATGTGGAAGGAACGGTTAATCCTGTTAGAGACGCAGAAATTGTTGATCTTGAATTAATCCTTGCTGATCTTCAAACCTTAGAGAAAAGAAAGGAAAAGACAGAAAAACTTGCAAGAACAGATAAAAAAGCCAAAGATGAGCTTAAAACCATTGAAAAGGCCATATCTTTTCTACAGGATTTTAAACCCTTAAGACTTCTTAAAGAAGCCTTTTCACAGGAAGAATGGTTTTTCTTGGAAAAGGTGCTCTTTTTATTAACTCCAAAACCTGTTATGTATATAGCCAATATAGGTGAAGAGGATTTACAAAATCCTTTAAAAAACTCGCATTACATAGCTTTAAAAGAAAAGGCTGAAAGGGAAAATATTCCTTTAATAGCCCTTTGTGGAAAAATTGAAGCTGAATTAATTAGCCTTGAAGAGGAAGAAAGAAAGGCCTTCCTTGAGGCTTTTGGACTTAGTGAACCAGGGCTTTTCCAAATGATAAGAGAAGGTTTTAGGCTTTTGGATTTAATTACCTTTTTTACCGCAAACAAAAACGAAGCCAGAGCCTGGACCATTAAGAGTGGAACTCCTGCCAAAGAAGCTGCAGGACTTATTCACTCAGACTTTGAAAGGGGTTTTATATGTGCCGAGGTTATTTCCTTTTTGGAGTATATTAATGTGGAATCCTTCCATAAGGCAAGAGAACTTGGCCTTGTTCGCCTTGAGGGAAAGGATTATTTAGTAAATGATGGAGACCTCATCTATTTTAAATTCAATGTGTGATTATAAAGACTTGCCTTAATTCTTAATTCATCTTAAATTATCTTTTAGGTATCACCTAAGAAAGGAGGTGAAAAATATGCAGGCAAGATGGGTAGAATATTTAGTAAAGGCCTGGGATGCCTTTATGGAGGATCTTTTTTCCTTTATCCCTGAAGAGAGCAAAAAACACTTAATGAATGCAAGAAAGGAGGTTCTTCTTGCCTTTAAAAGTGCCCTTGAAAAGAAAATTGAAGAGCTTGAGACAGAAAAAAAGGAAGTAAAAAAGATTAAAGTAGAAAGGGAAAAATAAAGCTTTATGGGAAGAATTATTCTTTTTACTGGAAAGGGCGGGGTTGGGAAAACCACCCTCTCTGCAGCAACAGCAGCTTATCTTTCTGAGCTCGGAAAAAAAGTACTTGTTGTCTCCGTTGATCCCGCTCATTCTCTATCAGATGTTCTTGAAAGGGAAATTGGACCAGAGCCCGTAAAAATTGATAAAAACCTTTATGCCCAAGAAATAGATGTTTATTTTTCTGTTGAAAAATTCTGGGGAAAACTTCAAGAATATCTTAAGAGTTTACTCAGATGGCAGGGAATAGATAATATTATGGCGGATGAGCTTGCCATTCTTCCAGGAATGGAGGAGGTTTGCGCCTTCCTCTGGATAAATAAACATTATGAAGAAAAGCTCTATGACATAATCATTGTGGATTCTGCTCCTACTGGAGAGACTTTGAGATTTCTTAGTCTTCCAGATGCAGCAAGCTGGTGGATAACCAAAATTTTGCCCTTGCAAAGACGCCTTATGCGCTTTATAAGACCTGCTGCAAGAATGGTTACAGATATGCCCCTTCCTGAGGAGGAAACCTATGATGCTCTTGAGGATCTTTTCAGACAGGTTTATAACCTCTATCATCTCCTCCAAAATCCTGAAATTTCAAGCGTAAGATTAGTTACCAATCCTGAAAAAATGGTCTTAAGGGAAACTGAAAAGGCCTATACTTATCTTCATCTCTTTGGGTTTAATGTGGATGCCATTTTTCTTAACAGAATTCCTCCTGAAGATAGCCCACTTTATGAATATCAAAAGCCCTATGTGGAGAGAATTTTAAAGGCCTTTGAACCAACTCCTGTTTTTCTAATTCCCCAGGTAAAGGGAGAGATTCTCGGGATAGAAAAATTAAAAGAATTTGGAAAGGCTGTTTATGGAGATCGGGATCCCTCTTCAGTGTTTTTTAAGGACAAACCCTTTGAGATTGAAGAAAGAGATGGTAAGTGCTATCTAAGGCTTTATCTAAAGGATATTCCCGAAGAAATGCCAGACATTTTGAGAAAAGAGGATGATCTCATTATTAAAATCAGAAATTTCAAAAAGCACTTCTTTTTACCAAGAAGCCTTATAAACAAAGAAATTGAGGGAGCCAAAATAAAAGGCCAAACCTTAGAGATAGTCTTTTCCTCTTGACAAGAATTCAAAGAATTTTATATTTAGAGAAAATCCTAATTAAGGAGGTATTCTTTCAATGGCAAGGCATAAAAAGATTGAAAGAGTGAGAGAGATTGAAAGAAGGAGAAGAAGAAGAGCAAAACTTGCTAAACTTCGTGCAAAGGGTCTTTTCCCAAGGCCAGAGGGATATGATCCCACAGTCTATTCTTATGTGGCTTATGCTGTTGCTAAAGGAATTATGACCCTTGAGCAAGCCCTTGCCCGTCTCGAAAAAGCTAAAATTAGTGATCAGCCCTCAACTCAGGATCAGTAAAGTATAAAGATCAAGTAAATTCCTCTAATAAGCCCGCTAATAAAAGGCGGGTCTTTATTTTTTTATGCATATCCTTCTTAAAGTAAAGGGAATCTATAAAATCTTTGGGAAAAAAGAAGTTCTTAAAAATATTTCTTTTGAGCTCTCTTCTGGAGAGATTCTTGGAATTATTGGCCCAAATGGAGCAGGGAAAAGCACTCTTCTTTACATTCTTCTTGGAATTATAACCCCTGAAAAAGGGGAAATTTACTATTTCGGAAAAAATTTTTTCCATGAAAGAAGCTCAATTTTAAAGAAAGTGGGCTTTGCCTCTCAATATGTAAGTCTTCCCTATTCCCTAACAGTTAAAGAAAATCTCATGGTTTTTTCTCATCTTTACGAGGTAAAAAATCCAGAAAGAAAGATTGATGAATTGTTAAGGCTTTTCAAGCTAAAAGATAAAGAAAGGGTTCTTACAAGGGCTCTTTCTTCAGGGGAAATGATGAGACTTAATCTTGTTAGAGCTAATCTTTCTGACCCGGAAATTCTTCTCCTTGATGAACCCACTGCAGGTCTTGACCCGGAATATGTTAAATACATAGGAGATATTTTTAAAGCCAAGGCTGAAAAAGAGGGAAAAGCTATTATTTTGACCTCCCACCAACTGGGAGAACTGGAAAGAATCATAAATAAGATTCTTCTCTTAAAAGATGGAGTCATCCTGGGATATGGGACTCTCAATGAGGTTTTTCAAAAATTTTCAGTTAGCCATCTTGAAGAGCTTTATTTCAAGGTATTTGGAGATGTTAACCTTTAGTTTTAGAAGGGTCTGGGGGATCCTATTAAGGCACTTATATTTGCTCAAACACTCCTTTAGCAGATGGATTGATTTATTATATTGGCCAACCGTTGATCTCCTTCTCTGGGGTTTTATAACTCTTTATCTTCAGAAAGATCTTGGGAAAATGAATATACCTTCTCTTTTTCTTGGGGCCCTTATTTTTTGGAATATCCTTATAAGAGCTCAGCAGGGGCTTGCAGTGGGCTTTCTTGAGGATATTTGGGCAAGAAATCTTCTTCATCTATTTGTTTCCCCCTTAACTATCCTTGAATATATCTTTGGCTTAATTCTTTATAGCCTATTTAAGGCAACCCTTGCTTCAGCCATTATGACAGCCCTTTCCTGCTTCCTCTTTGACTTCAACTTCCTTTCCCAGGGAGTTCTTGTTTTTTATTTAACCTTTGGTTTAATTCTTTTTGCCTGGTCAATAGGGCTTTTTACTATGGCCTTTATTCTTTATCTTGGTCAGGAGGCTGAGATTCTTGCATGGGCTCTTGCCCTTCTTTTTCTTCCCTTCTCAGCAGTTTTTTATCCTGTATCAGCTCTTCCTCCCTTATTTCAAAAAATTGCAGCCCTTGTACCTCCATCTTATTTCTTTGAGGCCTTTAGATCCCTTCTTCTTTATAAAAAACTTTCTTTTTCCCTTCTTTACAAAGGCTATATTTTAACTTTTATTTATTTGTCAATAAGCGGATTTTTCTTTTTCTTTGCCTTTCGTTTTGCTAAAAAACAGGGGAAACTTGTTAAAATAGGAGAATAAACTCCTTTTCAATACCTTGTTTTTTCCTTTAGATTGGTTATTTTTAAGCTTAGCCATGAGGAGAGAAAAAATAATACCCCAGGAAAGAATTAGAAATTTTAGCATTATTGCTCATATTGACCACGGGAAATCTACGCTTGCAGACCGTCTGCTTGAAATAACAGGGGCAGTTTCTGCAAGGGAGATGAGAGAGCA
>DJWK01000010.1:0-16042 GCA_002441555.1 Thermodesulfobacteriaceae bacterium UBA6232 | reverse complement strand
GTTGATGCCTCACAGGGGGTTGAGGCCCAAACCCTTGCCAATGTTTATCTTGCCCTGGAAAATAATCTGGAAATAATCCCTGTTATCAACAAGATTGATTTGCCCCAGGCTGATATTGAAAAAACTAAAAGGGAAATTGAGGAGATTATAGGTCTTTCTGCGGAGGATGCTATTCTTGTTAGTGCAAAAATGGGTATAGGAATTAAGGAAGTTCTTGAAGCCATAGTCAAAAAAATTCCACCTCCAAGAGGAAAAAGGGAAGCTCCCTTAAGGGCCCTTGTATTTGATTCCTGGTATGATCCCTATCTTGGGGTTGTTGTTCTCTTAAGAGTAGTTGATGGAAAAATTTATCCTGGAATGAAAATCAAGTTTCTCTCAACAGGTAAGGTCTTTGAGGTAACCAAGGTGGGAGTCTTTGCCCCAGAAGCAACAACCCTTGATGTCCTTTATGCGGGGGAAGTTGGTTTTATTGCCGCAGGAATTAAAGAGGTAAGGGATGCCAAAATCGGAGATACTATCACAGAGGCTAATGCCCATGTTCAACCCCTCCCCGGATTTAAAGAAATAAAACCCGTGGTTTTTGCAGGAATTTTTCCTGTGGATAGCGATGAATTTCCCGAACTTAAAGAGGCAATTGAAAAACTCTGGTTAAATGACCCTGCCTTTTCTTACGAAATGGAAACTTCGGCTGCCCTTGGTTTTGGTTTCAGATGCGGATTCCAGGGGCTTCTTCATATGGAAATTGTTCAGGAAAGGCTTGAAAGGGAGTTTAAATTAAATCTCATATCTACTGCCCCCTCTGTAAAATACAAAATCCGTTTAAAGAATGGAAAAGAAATTGAAATTGAAAACCCTGCTCACTGGCCAGATCCTGGTCTTATTGAAGAGGTTTTAGAACCTTATATTCGTGCAGAAATTTATACTCCCAAAGAATACATTGGTGCACTTTTGACCCTCTGTGAGGAAAAAAGGGGAATTCAAAAGGAGATTAAATATATCACCCCTGATCGGGTGGTGATTGTTTATGAGCTTCCCTTTAGTGAAGTTGTTCTTGATTTCTATGACAAATTAAAGAGCTATTCAAGGGGCTATGCCTCCTTGGATTATCAATTCATAGGTTATAGACCTTCAGATCTTGTAAAAATGGATATCCTTATAAATAAACAACCTGTTGATGCCCTTTCTTTGATTGTTCACAGGGAAAAGGCTTATTATCGCGGAAGAGACCTCGTTTCCAAACTAAAGGAAGTTATTCCAAGACAACTCTTTGAAGTAGTCATTCAGGCAGCTATAGGAAGCAAAGTTATAGCAAGAGAGAGAATTCCTCCTCTAAGAAAGGATGTTCTTGCCAAGTGTTATGGGGGAGATGTAACGCGAAAGAAAAAACTCCTTGAAAAACAGAAAGAAGGAAAAAAAAGGCTTAAATCCATAGGGCATGTAGAAATACCCCAGGAAGCCTTTCTTGCTGTTTTAAAACTCTAAAAAATCTCAAGGAGTAAAAGATGAGTCAAAACAAAATAGGGGAATGGTTAAAGAGCATAGTTATTGCTTTATTTCTTGCTCTTTTTATTCGCACTTTTATAGTGCAGGCTTATAAAATCCCTTCGGGGTCAATGATTCCTACTCTTTTGGTAGGAGATTATCTCCTTGTTAATAAGCTTTCCTTTGGAATAAGGAATCCCATAAAGGATGATTTTCTTTATAGATGGGGGCTTCCTAAGCGGCAAGAAATTGTTGTTTTTACCTACCCTCAAGACAAAAAACTTGATTTTATAAAAAGGGTTATTGGGCTTCCAGGAGATACCGTAGAGATCATTAATAAAAAGGTTTTTGTTAATGGTAAACCTTTAAAGGAGCCCTATGTGCAGTTTACTGATAAAACCATTTATCCCAAAGAAATAAGCCCAAGAGATAACTTCGGGCCTGTCAAGGTTCCAAAGGGATATATTTTTGTCCTTGGAGATAACAGAGATCAGAGTTATGACAGCAGGTTCTGGGGCTTTGTGCCCATACATTCTTTAAAAGGTAAGGCCCTTATAATTTATTTTTCCTGGGACAGTGAAAAGGGCAGAATAAGATTCAGTAGAATTGGAAATTTTATAAATTGAAATTTACTTTGCAATCATAGCCCTCATAAGGTCAGCAGCATTTTCGGCATGCCCCGGGATATCACAGATAAGATCAATTAGCTTTAAAGTGAAAAATAATTCTACAGGATCAGTAAGAATTTCAAAGGTTAGTTTTTTCAACTGATTCCCTGCCTCCTCAGTTAAAAATTCTTTGAAACGAATCTCTCTGATGAGATCTTTCGCCCGGTTTCTTGAGTCTTCATTCCAAGTTATAAGAAAATCTACTGAGTATTTAATCATATCCTCAAAATATTTGAGAGGCTCAATGCTTTGAAATAGAAGATCTTCAAGCTTTTGAGAAAGTTCTTTAGGATATTTAATCTCCTTAAAGGAAAGCCAGGTTAGAATCTCCTCTGCGGAATCAGCTATGGCATCCTGTTCTTTAAGATAAAGAAAAAGTTCAAATTTCTCAACAGGTAAAATAAGACCCTTAGGAAGGTGTCCCCTTATATTGGTTTTTATTTTGTCTGCTTCACGTTCAATTTCAATTATGTGTCTTACAATTTCTTCAAGACGGGGCTTATCCTGTTTAAAATAGGCCTCAAAGGCAAGGGGTAACCTTTCCATACATTCAAGCACAAGCCTTGCATGCTTAAGAAGATAATCAAAAACAGGAAGTTCCTTTGCAAGCATCTCTTGAATAGTTGGAAGGACAACCTTTTCCATTTTGGGCATCTTTCCTTCTGCAGTAAAGATAACATTTTCCGCAATATTGCAGGCGAGATCTGCCACTCTCTCAAGATTTTGAACCACAACTATATATTCCACTCCTACATCAACCAGCATGGGGTCACCATGCATACATTCTTTAATCTGTCTGGTGTATTCCCTCTTTAATTCATCCACCACATCATCATGGGCTATAACCTTTCTTGCCTTTTCTGTGTCTTCAGAAACAAAGGCATTTATGGCATTCTCAAGCATTAAAAGGGCCTCTCTTGCCATATTCAAAATATTAATTTTACAAGTAACAAGAATATGATCTTTATACTTTGCCAGATTGGGAACCCTTTCTGCAATATTTACTGCCTGATCAGCAAGCCTTTCCAAATTTCTTGCAATGTCTATAGAGCTGATAACAAAGCGAAGATCCTTTGCCACAGGTTGCTGAAGGGCTATGATTTCAAGAGCTGTGAGAGTCACCATGTGTTCTAAATAGTCTATCTGATCGTCGTATTCTATAACCCTTTTAGCCCTATCCTCTTCAAGTTTTTCAAAGGCAAGTAATGCCCCGCTTACCATCTCCGTTACAGATTTAGCCATATCAAGCAACTGATTTTTCAAAACCTGTAAATCCCTTTCTAAAGCCAATCTAACCATAGCTGACTCCTTATTTTGAACATTTAAACCTTATTTTACACAACTTCCTTTGAAGCTTCAATGTTTTTTAATAATTCCTCAGGATTTTTCAGGTTATAAGCTTCAAAACCAAGTTTTCTTAGCTTCAAAGTAAAAAGATAACTAAGTCTACCTGAATAGCAATAAAAAAGAAGTTTTTTCTTTCTGTAAGGTTTAAAAGTTTTTATAAGCTCCCTTTCACTGTCAAGGATTTCCTTAGAAATCCATACTGCCTCTGGAAAAGCTCCATTTAAAAAGTCTTCCTTTTCTCTTACATCAAAAACCATCCAGGAGTTTTCACCATTGCTTTTTAAAAGCTTCATCCATTCCTCAAAAGTGAGTTCAAGATTTCTTTCTTTTACCCTTTGAAGAAGTTCAAGCCTTCTGCAGTGTCCGCAGATTTCATTTGGAGAAGCTGTGGGTTCTCCACATTTCATACAGGGTCTAAATTCTGCTTCATCTTTTAATTCCTCTTTAAGTATGGGTAAAAATTTGTGCAAAAAAACCGACATAACTTGATATTTAAAGGTCTTATTTTCCTTGGAAAGTTCCTCTATCAATCTTTTAATTTTTTTCGCAGGGGTGGTCTCCCCATGAGGGCAGGCACATCCCTCCAAAGGCAGTTCATTTAAAACCGCATAATAAAAAATTTCTCTTTCTGGAATTTGACAAAGGGGCTTAACTTTCTTTGCCTGCCCAGGATACAAAGGAGGATTTACAGGAGAAAGTCTCTTTATGGAAATAAAATCTCCGCCAAAAAAAAGATTTAAATAGGTAGAAAGTAGATCATCAAGATGATGACCTGTAGCAATAACTGTAAGTCCAAGGTTTTTAGCAATTTTAGAAAAAAGATATCTTTTAATAATCCCACAAACAGAACAAATCTTATCCCTAAAGTTAGTAAAAACAAATTCATCAATGGAAAAGCCCTCTTCTTTTTTTAAATTATAAACATAAAGGGGTAGTCCAATTTTCTTACATAATTCCTTCACAGTTTCTTCTGCAAAATCAGAATAATACCCTATTCCCAAATTTAGATAAATCCCCTGAAAATGGTATTCTGGAAAGAGGCTTTTTAAAATAGCTGCAAGACTGGCGCTATCCTTACCACCTGAGAGGAAGATACCGATTTTATCATTTTTCCCGAACATACGAAACTTTTTTACCGCTTCATAAACCCTTTTTTCCTGAATAACATTAAAACAGGCCTTACAGAGCTTTAAATTTTGAGTTGAAAGGGAAACGATAGGAACCTCCCTTTGACAGCGTTTACAAACCCTCCCTATGGGTTTAATTTCAAATTCAAATTTTTCAGCACCACATTTTACATACTGCATCTCTCTTAAACATTAATCAGGAAACTTTTTAAGTCAATATTATAAAAACCTTCCCTTGATTTAATAGAGGAATTTGTTATTTTATAATTCTAAGCCCTTTTGCTACCAGAGAATAGGGTAAAAAGTAAGGAGTTCTTTAAAAGAGATTAAACAATTTAATTTCCTTACTCTAATCTCCTGCGTGTAGGAAGACCCCATTTTAGGCTTTAGAGACCATGAAAGATGGAGTTCTTATTTATTTGCATTTTAAAACTTTGCAAAGCATGCATGATAATATTATAAACTAATAAAATTTGCAGGAGGTAGAGGGTGGCTGAGATTGACCTTGAGGAACTTTTTATAGAAGGAGCTAAAAAGCTTGCTATCAAGGATTTTGACGGTGCCCTTGAGTATTTTAACAAAATCCTTGAAGTTGATGGAAAACATGTGAAAGCCCTTGAGGCAAGGGCAGTTATATTTTTCCAAAGGGGAGATCTTGAGGCTGCAGAAAGAGATTTAAATGCGGCCCTTGAGATAGAGCCCGAAAATTACAGGCTTTATTTCCGGCTCGGACAGATTTATTATAAGAGAAAAGATCTTGACAAGGCCCTTGAACTTTTTACAAGAGCCATAGATCTTAATCCCATGTATCCTGCGGCTTATATGGCAAGAAGCCAAGTTTTAAGAGATAAAGGTTTAGAAGAAGCTGCTGATTTAGAACTTGATAAGGCTGTTGCAGCTCATCGAGAGATGGCTAAAGCCCAAAAAATAATAGACTTTGCTTAAATAAACCTTTTATTTTAAAGGATCTTCAAGAATTATGGTCCAGCCAAAAATGTCTTCTATTTCTCCGTATTGCAAGCCCGTTAAATAATTAAAGAATTCCTTTGCTACAGGGCCGGTTTCTCCGTTGTTAATAAGATATTCCTTTCCGCGGTAATAAATCTTTCCAACAGGTGAAATAACTGCAGCTGTTCCAGTTCCGAAGCATTCTTTGAGTCTTCCTGATTCAATACCTTCAATAACCTCGTCAATGGAAATCTTTCTTTCAACGGCTTTTATCCCAAGATGATTTGCCAGCTTTAAAACGGAATCCCTGGTAATACCAGGTAGTATTGAGCCTGTTAAAGAGGGGGTTGCAAGCTCATCTTCAAAATAAAAGAAAATGTTCATGGTTCCCACTTCTTCAACATACTTTCTTTCAATTCCATCAAGCCAGAGAATCTGGGTATAACCCTTTTTTTTGGCCTCTTCAAGGGCTTTAAGACTGGCTGCATAGTTTCCACCTGCTTTAACATCTCCTGTTCCACCTGGAAAGGCCCTTACATAATTTTCTGTTACATAAATCTTTACGGGATTAAAACCTTCCTCATAATAGGAGGAAACTGGAGATAATATGATAACAAAGAGATATTCATGACTGGGTTTAACTCCTAAGGAGCCCTCTGTTCCAAAAACAAAGGGCCTAATATAAAGGGCTGAACCCCTTTCCCTTGGAATCCATTCCCTATCTATCCAAACCAGTGTTTTTATAGCTTTAAGGAAAAAGTCAGGATCAATGGTTGGTATACAAAGCCTTTCTGCCGAACGATTAAACCTTTTAGCATTTTCCCAAGGTCTGAAAAGCCTGATTTTTCCGTCAACTCCCCAATAGGCCTTCAAACCCTCAAAAATGGTTTGAGCATAATGAAGCACAATAGCAGCAGGGTGTAACTCCAGATTGGAAAAGGGAACTATCCTTGGAGAGTGCCACCCTTTTTTACAGTCATAATTCATTAAAAACATATGAGGAGTAAAAACCCTGCCAAAGGCAAGGGTCTTAAAATCTGGGGCCTTTCTTTTCTCCTCAGGAAGAAGGTTAAGTTCAATTTCCATGCTTCATCCCTCTAAAAAGATCTTAGGCTCTAAGATTATACCTTTTTAAAATTTTGACAACTAACTCAGCCATGGTATTTTATTAATATGCCCCTAAAATTTTATCAAAAAAAGACTGCTTTAAAAGCTTTACAGGAAAAAACAACTCCTCAAATACTTGGTGAAATTTTACACTTCCTTTTAGAGCATCTACTTTTTGAAAAAAAATTTCAGCCTTCAGACAAAGACCTTGAACTTTTAATTAAAAAACCCCTTTCAGGCTTGATTGAGGTTTTTTCAGAAAAAAGCTTTCTTGAAGAAAAAGCAAAGGAGATAATGATTAATGTTCTTAAAAGCCAAGCTTGGGAAAATTTAAAAAAGCTTTTTTCTTCCGTAGAAGAAATTTATTACGAAATTGAAGGTTTTTATAAAGAGGAAAATCAAATTTTGCGTCCCGATCTCCTTACCATTAATGATAAAACATTAAATCTTTTTGAAATAAAACTTCATAAAGAAGATCTAAGGGAAGACCAGATTGAGCTTTATCTTTCCTTTTTAAGGGAAATTTATCCTCACTATGAAATCAGGGCCTATCTTTTTTCCCTTGACCCACCAGAACTAACCCTTGTAAAAGAAATAAAAGGCGAAATAAAAAAAGAAGGAGAATCTCAAATCCACCATGGAAGTAAAAGCCTTTTTTATTCCACCCAGCTCTCACTTTTTGAAAAGTTTGGTTAATTATTTAATTAAAAATCTTTCCTTTAACTCCCCTCGTATTTCTCAAACCTTTATTATTTTTCCCACTAAAAGGGCCTGCTTTTTCTTTAAATACTATCTTACAGAAAGTTTGAATAATAAAAACTTTTTCTTTCCTAAAATTTTATCCTGGGAGGAATTTTTGCAGCTTCTCTATCTTGAGTTGACCCAAGAACCAAAGCTTATTTTCCCAGACTCAGCAAAGCCTCTTCTTTTTCTAAAAAGCCTTTCATCGGAAAAAATAAATGAAGACCCTCTGAAATTCTTTTTCTGGGCTTCCAAATTTCTTGAGGTTTTTGAAGAATTTGAAAAGGAGGGGAAACTCCCACCCAATCTTCTCTATCCACCTGAAGAACTTCCAGAGCAAGCAAAAAGCATCTTTGAAGATCTATCCAAAACCTATCAGGATTTTAAGAGTCTTTTAAAAAATATGGAAATTCTTTTTTCCTCCTTTTTATTAAAGGAGGTGCATGAGCTTCTTCAATCTAATTATAAACAAATTCATTCCTTTATTGATGGACTTTATTTTTGCGGTTTTGCTGCCTTAAGAAATACCGAAAAAGAAATCTTTCAGATTTTAATGAAAACCCTTTTAGAAGCAGGCAAAGCTGTTGAATTCTTTTTTGAAAGTACCCCTTCTCCTCATCCTATAATTTTACAAACCTTAAAAAGCCTAAATCTCAAGGCAGAAGCCCTTCCAGAGGAATACCTTGAGATACCTTTTGGTGAACCTGAAATCTATTTTTATCCCCTTCCTGATATTGAATCTGAAATAGAAAGGGGGCTCAATCTTATTTCTGAGGGGTCTTTTAGGCCTGATTCTTTTGGTATTGTTTTGCCTCAAAGTCTCACTCTTTTACCTCTAATTCACAGGTTAGAAAATAATGAATTTGAAGTAAATATCTCTTTGCCTTTTTCTACTTCATTTCTTCCTATGAATCAATTTATTTTAACTTTATTTAAAGCTCAAAAGGGAAGGAGGGATAAAAAATATCTTACTGAGGACTTCTTTAAAATTATTGACCACCCCCTCTTAAAAGCCTTTCATAGAGACAATCCTTCTTTCTCAAGCCTTTTAAAGAAATTAAAAGACTTTTTTGAAATTAAAAAGTATCTTGAGATCTCAAAGGAAGAACTTGAAAATACCCTTTCACCTTTGGAAAAAGAATTTTTCAACAAGTTGTATAAAATCTTTTTTGAAAACTGGGAAAACCTTGAAACACCAGAAAAAGTGTTGTGGGCTCTAAAGGAGCTCTTAGAGTATTTTAGACCTCTTCTTTACCAAACTGAAGAAAAAGATAATCTTTACACCTATTTAACAAGAGCTTACATTGCCTATCTTGAAAAAGAGGTTTTTCCCCTTTTTGAATATAGTACTCTCTGGAGCGGGCTTCCCTTCTCCGAGGAAAAAAATCTCTATCTATTGTTTCTTGAATATCTTTTAAATTTTGGAGAGATTTCCCTATTTGGAGAACCTTTAGCAGGCATTCAAATCCTTGGTTTTTTGGAAACAAGACTTCTTTCTTTTGAAAATCTTATAGTTTTTGATGTAAATGAAGGCTCCCTTCCTCCCTCTCCACCCTTAAATCCCTTATTAACAGAAGAAATAAAAAGATATTTGGGATTACCTGTATATAGAAACGAGCTCTGGGATTACTATTTTGAAAGATTAATTTTTTCCTCAAAAAGAGTACATCTCTTATATCTTCAAAGTTCCAAAGGAAAAAGCGAACTTTTTAAAGAGCCTTCCCGTTTTATCCAGAAATTAAAATGGAAACTTGAAAAAGAAAAAAAACCCTTCAAGGAAATCATTTTTTCTCAAAAATTTATCAATCCTAAAAAACTGGAAGCCCTTGAAAAAAAAGCAGAAGACCAAAACGCCCTTTTATCCTATATTGAAAACAAAAAATTAAGCAGAAGCTTTTTTGAAACCTATCTTATCTGTCCTGTTAGATTTTACTTTCAATATATTCTTGGTTTAAAGCCTTACGAAGAAGCTCTTTTTGAAGATAGAACTATTGGCAACTTTCTTCATAAGTTTTTTGAAACTCTTTTTAAAACCTATATATATAAATCGGTAAAATTTAATGAGCTTTCACAAAATAATGTTTGGATATCCCTTTTTGAAAAACTTTGGAAAGAATTTGAATTTGAAAAGATTTTTGATCCTTTAAGTCTTTGGCTTTCTGAAAAAATAGCCCTTGCCTCCATCAAAAATTATTTTGATTATTTAAGCTCTTTAGAAGATAATGCCAAAATTAGAGAAAATTTAATTATAGGGGTTGAAAAGGAACTTTTTACAGAAATTTCCTTTAATTCAACAACTCTTACCCTTTGGGGAAGAGTTGACTTCATTATTAAAAGAGAAGAGGGCTTAACAAAATATTATTTGTTTGATTTTAAAACCAATCCTCGCAAAGCTCCTGCCCCGAAATCTATAGGAAATTTGATGAAATTTAATATTTCTGAAGTATATGACAAAGAATCCTTAGAAACTCTAAAAGACTGCTTTGGTAAAGAGCTTACCAATTTTCAGCTTCTTTTTTATTTATATCTTTTCTTGAAAAACAAAAGAGATTTTGTAGAAGAAGAGGCCTTTTCAAGAGTTGAAATTAATGTGGGTTATCTCACCCCCTCAAATCTTGAAAAACCTGAAAAATATCTTTTAAATATGAAACCAAAAGAATATACTCAATTTTTAAAATTCATGGAGGAAAAATTTGAAAAGATAGTGATTTACATACTAAACCATATGTTAAAAACTTCTTTCTTTTATTTTACAGAGGATGAGTCAACCTGCAGATTTTGTAATTATCGCCCCCCATGTCAAAATTTAAGAAGTTAAGGAGTTAATATGAAATCCAAAATGAGAATAAGTCTTGCCCAAATTGAGATTTCTGAAAACCCTGAAAAAAACCTTGAAAAGATTTTACAATTTATAGATAAAGCCCAAGGAAGGGTTATCTTTTTTCCAGAATTGTCCCTTACTGGGTATCGAGCATTTACTTCACATATAAGGTCCTTTGTAGGTTTAGCCTTAAAGGAGATTCAAAAAAAGGCTAATAAAAAATTAATTCTTCTCGGAGCTCCTCATTTTCAAGGAGAAAAAATTTATAATGCTTATTATGCTATAACTTCGGAAAATTTTCAGATTGTTGCTGAAAAGGAACTTCTCTTTCCAGGGCTTGACGATGTCTCTGGATTTTCCAAAGGCGAAAGAAGGAGACTCCTTTATTTCGATCATTCTAAGTGGGGAATGGTTATTTGTTTTGAATTAAGAAGCCCTGAGTCTGTAAGATCTCTTCTTCGGGAGGGTATTGATGGAATAATAGTTCCAGCTTTGTGGCCAAAAACCCGCCTTGAACATTTTAAAATTCTTTTAAAAGCACGAGCCATTGAAAATCAAATTTTTGTAATTGCTATAAATGGTGTTGGGAAAGTGGGAGATTTCCCCTTAGGAGGAAACTCCTGTATAATTGACCCCTATGGTTCTGAACTCCTTTCTCTAAACGAAGATGAAGCAATTGGCGAAATTAAACTTGAATTAAAATTTCCTTCTCTTCCTTATCCCCTTAGAACACCCCTTTTTAAAACTCCCAAGCTTAAATCCCTTGAGGAACTTCTGGAAATTGTTGAAAAAAGACGCAAAAAAGGCCAAACCATGGTTTTTACTAACGGCTGTTTTGATATCCTTCATGCAGGACATGTGGATTATTTACAAAAGGCAAGGAGACTCGGAGATTTTCTTGTAGTTGGTCTAAACAGTGATCTGTCAATAAGCAAAATCAAAGGGCCTTTAAGACCAGTAAATACCCAAGAATTAAGAGTTGAGGTTCTTTCCTCTCTTGAGTGTGTTGATTATCTTGTGCTTTTTGATGAGGAAACCCCAGAACACCTTATTAAAATTTTAAAACCGGATATCCTTGTTAAAGGAGCTGACTGGAAAGAAGAAGAAATTGTAGGAGCCAACTTTGTTAAATCCTACGGGGGAAAAGTAGTTAGAATTGACTTTACCTTTGATATATCAACCACAAAAATAATTGAAAAAATCAAAAAAACTTAAGCGAGTTCAGAAAAAAGGGTTCCAATCATGGCACGGGCAATATCACTATTGGAAACCTGATAGGTCCCGTTCTGAATTTGCTCTCTCAGCTGAGTTACCTTTTCTTCTCTAACTTCAGGAAGATTGGATGCTTTGGATCTGGCATTTTCTACAATGGCTTTGGCAGTAATTCTAATCTGATCCTGAGTCTTCTGGGAAGTTTCCTTTTCATTAAGATTATTAACAGAATTTCTTTCAGTGCGAACCTCTTTTTCCTTGGTTATGCCTGTTTTGGAGGTAAGTATTTCGTTAATTTTCATATACAAACCCTCAACATTGTTTAATTTATTTATCGGCATTTTTTCTCACCTCTTTAATCTCTTTCTTAAAAATTAAGATAATAAATTTTTAAAAACTGTCAAGCTAAAAAAATTCTTAAAACTTGCCAAAAAGGATTTTTGGCATAAAATAACCACAATTTAAATTAGCCTTAAATACTTTTAAAGGAGGGGGCTTATGGGGAATGGGGGTATTATATCCAGTATCAAAAATTTTGTTCAACAAAGACCTCTTTTAACCTTAATTATTCTTGTAGTGTTTCTTGTGGGATTTGTTTATATCAACATAGAGGTTCTTCATTTCACAAGCAATCCCCAATTTTGTGCCAAATGTCATCCTAAAAATGAACCAGGGCCTTTAGGAGAGGTCTTCACCTGGGGGCAAAATATTCATTCAAAGAATAATGTAGCCTGCCTTGATTGTCATGGAAGGCCGGGTTTTATTTATTATATGAGAGCCAAGCTTAAAGGTCTAAAGGATACCTTTAATTTTGCCTTTCGAGGACAGGAACATATGCTAAAAATCCTTCACAAGGCCTTCAATGACCCAGTCTATGCTTCTCAAATTGTTTCCATGGAATCCTGCCTTTTCTGCCACACCGATTATTATAATCAAAAAATCCGCAAAGAAAGAGTTATGACCTTTTTTGGGATCACCTTTAGAACCCTTGATACAGTGAAAAACCCAGAATACAGGCTTTCCAAAAATATGATTGATATAATGACAGATGAGGTAAGAAGAAATCCTGATGTAGATCCAAAACATGCCTCCCATATAAAGGCAGGTATTCATTGTTCCTTCTGCCATAGAAGGGTGGCCCACGGCGGAAAATTAATTAACCTTGCTTCAGAAAATCTCTGTGAAGGTGAGATGATTTGCTCAAAATGTCACATGGAAAATAAAAATGTTATCCAGATGAGAGATATTATCCTTTCAAAAGCAGGAAATCCTGCAAAATTTTCTCACAACTTTCATGTTCAAATGTTTGAATGTAATACCTGTCATCCATCTCTTTTTAAAATGAAGGCCGGAACAAGCAATATCAATTTTGAAACTCATAATACAGATCTTTACTGTTTCTCTTGTCATGGTGAGAACAAAATGGCCAGTTTCAATTGTGAAACCTGCCATCAAGGAGGCTAAAATAAAGAAGGGGGCCACTTAAGGCCCCTTTCTTTAAAATACATTCCGGGTTTTTACTTCTTTTCTTTTTCTGCAAGTTTTTTCATATATTCCCTTAATCCTTTAACTCCGATGTGACAGGTAGCGCATTTGGTATTGGAAGCAAAGGCAGACTCCCCATTATGACAGGCCCCACAATATTTTCCCTTATAAAGGGCCTCCATGTTGAAATCTGGATTTTCTTGAGATTTTAAAGCCTGCATTTCAAAGATAGAGTTATGACAGGATTCACAAGGGAGGCCCAATTCTCCCACATGGTATTTGTGACTGAAAAGCACTCCTCTTACAGGTTTAGCATAAACTATCTCAGGTCCTCCAAAATCCTCTGATTCATAATAAACCACTCCTTGTGGCTCTTCCGGTATTGCAACCTCTTCTTTATTTTTTTCAGAAACAAAGGCTATTCCTGTAAAACCGAGCAAAAGAATCATAGTCCCAGCTAAAACTTTCACTTTGCGCATTTTCCCCCTCCCTTAACTAATGGTATAAAACACATTGGGTCTGGCACCAGTTTCTGGTTTCAACACCCAAACGGGTTTGGCAAGCTGATGCACAAGTTGATATACTTCACTTCCAGGATCTGAGAGATCACCAAAAATACGCACTCCTGCGGGACAGGCCTCTGCACAGGCAGTGATGGTCATCCCCTTAGAAAGCCTTGATTCCCAGCAAAAATCACACTTATCCACTGCATGTTTTTCTTCATTAAAGTATCTGGCATTATAGGGACAGGCCACCATACAGGTTTTACATCCTAAACACTTGTAATAGGCCATTCTAACAATACCGGTTTTTTTATCCTTATAAGTGGCTTTGGTGGGACAAGCCCTTACACAGGGAGGATTATTGCAGTGATTGCAAAGAATAGGCATAAATAGAGTTTTTTGGTCAAGGGCTGTTTCGTCGTGTCTTCTTAAAATCATGGTTCTCCAGCCGTAATCAGGCACATGATTGGTTTTTCTACAGGCCTCCATACAGAGTTCACAATCTATGCATCTATCCAGTTTGAAAACCATGGAATAATGAGGTTTATAGGGATAACCTTTATGTAGTTCCTCAGGGCTTGCAAGCCCTTCTGCAACCTTTGAAACTACCGAAAAAAGGCTTCCTCCTGCAAAAACCCCTGTTATTATAAGTCCTATTTTTAAAAATTCCCTTTTAGTTTCATCAGGAACTTGCTCAACTCCCTCGTTTTTAAGACTAAGAAGCCATTCTTTTATTCCTCTGAACATATTTCCCCCTCCTCTTTAATGAATTTCTGTCTTGTGACCTTTGAATACCTTTTCACCAATAAGGAAGGCCATAATGCAGAAAGCTGTTGCCCCAACTACAACCATAATTTCATAAATGCTCGGGCTATACTTTAAAAGAACAGGAAAATCTGTGACTTTATATTCAAAAAAGTGTGAAACAATTTGCCCAACCACAACAAGATCAACCCTCATAAAGAAGATGCCAATAAAAGCAAAAACAGAGGCAGCAAACATCTGATTCAGATTTCTAAACCCTGAAAGCAGAAGCAAGAAGAAGGGTATCAAAAGCCCGAAGCCTACTTCAAAGAGCCAGAAGTTAAGGGCATACTTCCCAGCAAGTAATTCCTTTATAGCTAAAACTTTTCCCTCTCCACCTGCAAGACCGGTAATTAACTTCCAGGTAGTAAAGAACATAAGAACTGCTAAAAAGAGAGCCCAAATCTTTCCTACTGCCTGTAAAGACATTTCCATGGCCCTATCCATTCTTTCACCTGTAATTTTATAACCAAGGTAGGTAAAAAATATTATGGCAGTGCACCCTGAAGCTGCAGCAGAGGCTATAAAATAAATAGGCATATATGGACCATACCAAAATTCCCTTCCATGAAGCATTCCAAAAACTGCACCAAGATTACTGTGTGCTGCAACTCCTGAAATCAAACCAAGAAGCCCAGAAAGCATGGCATATCTATGTTTTTCAAGAAGAAGTAAAATAAACTCAAGGGTCATAAAGAAGAGATAGGCTCCATAAAGAGTTCCCATCCACCAGATATTTGAGGTGAAATTAGGAGATAGAGTATTCCAGATGGGTAATCTAAAAGGATTCTCCACATCAAAAAAGATCACCATAAAACCCGCAACTATTGTAACCACTGATAAATAAACAGATCTTTTGGCAATTGGTATAAAGGACTTAACTCCAAAAACATGACCTATAGAAGAAACTATACACAAACCCGTTGAGGTAACCACAAAAAATACATAACCTGAGATCAAAAGGCCCCAAGGGATTTCTCTATAAACCCCATAAGCATGACGAAAACCAATATGCATAGCATTAACACCAAACATAGCTGCAAGTAGTACAACCAAGGCGCTCAACCCCACTAAAAAATAAAAGGCCTTGGTACCAGATAAAAATTCTAACAAACTTGAAAGCCAGGTTTGAGAAAAGGTGGTTACTTCAGCTTCTGTGGCTACTGGATTTTTCTTCTCGCTCATCCTCCCCCTCCTTTTATTTAGCTCTTAAAATACGAATTTCTTTTTTAACTTCTTTATAAGGTGGACTGTCCAAAATCATAATCTCACCATACTTTTCTTGAAACTTAATGAGATCTTCAAGGGTATTAATTTCCACAACCCAGTTTTTCTCTTTTTGCTTCTTTTCGCAAACAATCATTCCGTTTTCTTCTCTGTGATTAACTCCGCCTTCCCACCATTCCTTAAACCAGATTTTCTTTTTGGCCTCTTCAATACTGGGAACCATTCTGTAATCAAGAGGAGTTAATTCCTCCTCTACTGCCTCATCACAGGGTTTTTCTTTACTCCATAAAGGTACCCTCGTTCTACTAACTATGAACTTCATACCCCCCTCCTTTGAATGTTATGTAATATGCTCGCTAACCTTTCTCTTTTCCAAAAGCTTACTAATTAACCAACCTGCAATGGCTCCACCTATCACAAATAAAGCACCAGAAATTATCACACTCAATATCATCAATATTCCCACCAAAACCCTCGGACCTGTTGATGGCTCAATAGGTGCACCAAACAACAACTCAGCAAGCTTTAAACCCACAAGTCCACCCGTATAGGCAGAAGGCAAAAATCCTA
>DJWK01000032.1:36115-46229 GCA_002441555.1 Thermodesulfobacteriaceae bacterium UBA6232 | reverse complement strand
CAAACAAACGAATTGATGAGACAAGAGCTGAGCTTAAACTTGAAATTGCCAAAAACACAGAAAGAATTGATCATCTCAATTTGAGGGTGGATTATCTCACTTCAGAACTAAGCAAGGTAAAGGACGAACTTGCAAATATAAGAATTGACTTAAATAGGGCTCTATCTCAAAAGGAAATCGTAAATGACCTCCTAATAAGGGTTGAAAGGCTTGAGGCAAGATTAGCTGCTTAAAGGATTTTTAAATATTATATCCCAAGGAGGCTTTAAAAATTCTTTTTTGATAGTTTTTTGCTAAAGCTTTCCACTTTTCTTGGAAGATTAAGTTTTTTTATAAAAGGGGGGGTATATTATGAAAAAGTTAATTTTTCTCATTATAAGCCTTTTTCTTCTCCCAGTAGGTTCTTTTGCAGTAACAGGAGAAGATATTTTTAAAAGTAAAGGCTGTAGCGGGTGTCATAGCAAAAGCTTTGATTCCTTTGCTCCATCTCTAAGTACCATTTCAAAAAGCTATTATAAAAGAAAAGATGATCTTAAAGCCTATCTTCGCGGAAAGAAACCAGGTATCATAAAGGGTGAGCCAAAAGCCATGAGAGGTTTTATTAATATTACCAAAAAACTCAGTGACGAAGAGCTTGAGGCTCTTGTGAATTATCTTCTCTCCCATTAAGATTAGTGATTTACGAAGATTTATTATCTCTCTGGATAGCTTATCTTTTATGGGAGTTTCTTCCTTCTCTTAATTTTGAATTTACTGCTTTTTTTAAAGTTTTTCTTTTTATAGGAAAGGAATTTTTTTTCTTTTTTGGACTTCTCTTTTTAGCAAGAAGACTCAGCTTTTCAGATTCCTTTAAAAGCCAGTTTTTGGAACGAATTTTTACTCTTCTTGCCTTTTTATTTTTTTCACTTGATATTGCCTTTTTTGATTTTAAAAATTTTTTATCTGTTTATTATTTTGCCGATTTATTTATTATTTTTTGGTTTTTGCATTATTATTTTTTTATAAAACTTGTTTTTTATAGGTTAAACTTTAAGTATTTTAGAATTTTATTAGGATTATTTCTTCCATTTTTTATCCTTATATTAGCTGATGAAATTTTTAACTTTTTCAATATACACTTCCCAGGGCAATTTATTTTTCTTTTAATAATTATTTTAGCTTTATCTCCGTATCTGGTAATCAAAATCTGGCCTGTAAGAAGGATTAAAGAAGGATATTTTAGAGAATTACTTTCTCATTTTTTTAAAAGAGTGAATCTTAAAATAAGGGATTATTTAATATTGCCAAGACTTGGTGCCAAGTTTTATACCGCAGGTATTCTCGGTTTTATTCCTCCTTTCAGATATCTTTTTTTCTCAGAGGGATTGCTCGAAATAGTTACCCCTGAAGAGGTTTTGGGAATTCTTGCCCATGAAGCAGGGCATTTAAAGAAAAAACACGGTTTCTTTCTTTTTTTGTTGCTTCTAACCTTTCCTCTTTCTTTGTTAAATGTTCTTTATTTAATACTGCTTTTATTTAGTTTATTTTTTGAGTCTCCAGAAGAAATTGCCCAATTTCTTGAGGGGCCCTATGGGGTTTATTTTGATATTGGGCTTGGGCTGAGCCTTCTTTTTTATTCCATTTTTTTCTTCAGAGTTATTTTTGCCTACATCTTGAGATCCCTTGAAAGAGAAGCAGATCTTTATGCCCTATTAATCCTCCGAGATCCTATGCCTTTAATATCATCTCTTTACAAAATTGGTGAAGTAACCGGACAACTTTATCGCAAATCCTGGCATCACTATGGCTTATGGGAAAGAATTCAATATTTAAGATATGCGGCAGAACATCCAGAAGTAATTCAAAAACATTCGCTTAAATTAAGAAGAATTTTTCTTTTATGGATTTTATTAAACCTTCTCGTGCTTTCTATTTTCACTTATTTAGGGGCAGATATTCTTGAGAAGATCTTGAAAATTTTTTTCTCTTGAAGTAATTTAGCCAATATGTTAAAGCCCCCCCATCAAAAATATGAAACTCTTTATATTTACGGGTTCAGAGAGGGACATCCCGATTTGAGAAATTTTGATGAGGAAGATCTTATAGGTTATTGGGAAGAGGATGGAATTGGAGTTCTCTTTTTCCATAAACCCAAAAATGAACTTGTTGAGGAGTTGATTGAAAAATATAATCTTATCTTGGAAATTAAGGATGCAGTTCCTTATTCTCAATGGAATGAAAAAAGAGTTCCTCAACCCTTTGAAGTTGGACCCTTTAAGATTGCGCCTTTTTGGTATGAGGGAAATTGGGATATTATTTTTGATCCCAGCGTGGTTTTTGGTGAAGGAAGGCATCCTACAACGCTTCTTATGCTTCTTGCAAGTTGGGATTTTTATAAGGAAAAGGGGCTTCCTCAAAGTGTTCTTGATCTCGGATGCGGGTCGGGAATTTTAACCCTTTTTTGGGCAAAGCTTTCTGCCAAAGTTAAGGCCCTAGATATAAACCCCCTTTGTGTTAGGGTTACTAAAAGAAATCTTGAATTAAATGGCCTTGAGGGTGAAGTCTTAGAAGGAGATGTAAGAACCTTTAAGGATTTTTCCTGTGAGCTCATTCTTGCAAACCTTTATAAAGGACTTCTTCTTGAATTGTTCCAAAGGGAAGAATTTTTTTTAGGAAAAGCTTACCTTGTTTCAGGGTTTACCATAGGTATGGAAGAAGAAATAAAAGAGGCCCTCAAGAATACACCTTTAAAGCTTTATAAAAGGTATGAAAGAGAAAACTGGGTTTGTTACTGGTTATGGCGGAGTTAATCTTAACCGTTGATGTAGGGAACACTTCAACAACCTGTGGCGTTTATGATGAAAAGGGACTTATAAAGGCTTTATTCAGGTTTAAAACGGAAAAGCAAGTTTCTTCTGAAGAATTATTTCTTAAGGTTTCTCAATTTTTAGCTCTTTTTAAACTTCAGGCCAAAGACATTAAGGGGTTGAGTCTTGCCTGTGTAGTTCCTCCCCTTGAGGGGTTATGGATTGAAGTGGGAAGAAGATGGTTTTTGAGGGAGGTTGTGGTTGCCTCTTATGAAACCGTAAAAATTCCCATTGATCTTAAATATCCTGCAGAGGTTGGAGCGGATCGTCTTGCCAATGCCCTTGGAGGGTGGGAGAAA
Source organism: Thermodesulfobacteriaceae bacterium UBA6232 (assembly GCA_002441555.1). GTDB lineage: Bacteria > Desulfobacterota > Thermodesulfobacteria > Thermodesulfobacteriales > Thermodesulfobacteriaceae > Caldimicrobium. Next base: position 43,084 of record DJWK01000032.1, on the reverse strand, counting down.
TACAAAACTTCCCTTATTATTGTTGATTTTGGAACAGCTACTACCTTTGACTGTATTTCTGAAAAAGGGGTTTATCTTGGAGGAGCCATTGCTCCTGGAATTGTGCTTTCTATGGAAGCCCTTTTTAGAGGAACAGCCAAGCTTCCACGAATAGATTTCTCAAAACCTCCAGAAACTGCCATCGGAAAGGATACTGTATCTGCTCTTAAAAGCGGCCTTCTTTTCGGATTTGCAGGCCTTACTGAGTTTCTCATTGAAAAACTATCTCAGGAGATGGCCTCAAAACCCAAGGTTATTGCAACAGGAGGGCTTGCCTCAGTTATCTCTCCCCTTTCTACAAAAATTGAAATGATAGATCCTACCCTTACCCTTGATGGACTTTTTTATTTATGGAAGAAACGATAAGGATTGCTCTTATTCAGCCTTCAAGTCCTCCAGAAAAAAAGGCCTTTGAAGAGGGGCTTCAGATCCTCAAAAATGAAGGGTTTTCGGTTAAAAGTTTTGTTGATTTTAGGGAAGACCCTCCTTTTCAAAAGGCATTTTTACTTTTTGAAATAATGACTTCGGGTTTTTTTACCCATCTCTGGGCAGCAAGAGGGGGAGCTGGTGCCCTAAAACTTCTTCCCTATTTTGATGAACTCTTTAAAACCTCTAAAAAATTTTTTTCTCTTCCCCATATAATAGGTTTTTCTGATATTACTACCCTTCATTTTTATTTTTATAAAAAATTTGGAAAAATGGGGCTTCATGCCCCAATGGTTGTGAATTTAAGAAGGACAGACACTGAGGCCTTAAAAAAAACCTTTAGCCTTATTAAGGGAGAGATGTCTCAATATAAACTAAAGGGGAAAGCTTATAAAAGGGGCGAAGCCTCGGGAATTCTTCTTGGTGGAAATCTAATGACCCTTGCCTCTCTTTGTGGGACTCCCTATTTTCCTGAAGAAAAGGAAATTATTTTGTTTATAGAAGAAACAAAAGAACCCCTTTATCGAATGGAGAGGGCTTTTTTACAGCTTCTTTTTAGCCTTAAAAAAAGCACTATAAAAGGGCTCGTTCTCGGAGACCTTGGAGAAATCAATTCTTTAGAGTTTCTTGAAAGGGTTTCCGAGTTTTTGCAAGAGGATATTCCCATTGGCTTTTCTTTCCCCTTTGGGCATATCTCAAAAAATTTCCCCCTTGTTGTGGGTGCAAAAGCAAGACTCAGAGTTTATGAAAAACTCTCCGAGCTTGAAGTAAAAGCATTCTGAAAGCTTTTTATGAATAACCTAAAAAGTTCTTTATCATCAAAGCAGGGTCTATCTTCACAAACTTCAGGGAAACAGGGCCTGCATGGAAGGTCCCTTTTTATAATATGCACCCTCTCTCCAATGGGGCGGAAAATTATCTCATCACTCGGTCCGAAGAAAACGAAGGTATGGATTCCTAAATATCCGCTTAAATGAGATATTCCGCTATCATTTCCTATAAAAAGAGAAGCCCTCTTTAAAAAATTGGCAATTTCAAGAATATCAACTGAGTAAAACAGATTGGATTTTAATGAAAGAAGCCAGTTTTCAGCTTCTCCTGCAAGATAAATAACATCAAACCCTTCTTTTTTGAGAAAGGCTTCTATTTTTTCAAAAAGTTTTAGGGGAGGATTTTTTTTGGGAGAGCCTGAACCTGGATGAAGTATGGCAAGATTTGGCTTTTTGGCCTCTTTGTTTGGAAAGTATAGTGTTTGAGAGAACTTCAATGGAAAAGAGAGGCTTTTAAGATAATACTCAGGAAGCCACATTCTTTCTTTGGGAAAGGGATTAAGATTCCCCCACTTAGAGATTATTACTTTTCTATCAAAGTTCTTTTTGCAAAGATTTTCAAAAAATTCACTGCTTATAATTTCATCAGCAAGGCCTGATAGCTTTGCAAGAATAAGATAATCGGTATTTCCGCAAAAGATAACTTCATAACCCAAATTTTTAAAAACTTCTGCAAGAGGAAAGGTAAGAAGAGTGTCACCTAAAGCCCCTCTTCGATAAATTAAAACTCTTTTAGATGAACTCACGATTCTTGTAAAAGAGTTTTTTTAAAATATAATGCAAAGGTCTAAAATTTTAAAAATCTTTGTTTCAGGAGTATGCCATGGAAATTCCCTTTCTTGATTTGAAAAGGGCTTATGAAAAATACGGAGGAGAAATTGAAAAGGTTGTAGTAGAAGTATTGAGGAAAGGTATATATCTTAATGGGCCTGAAACTGAGACCTTAGAGAAGGAGCTATCTTCCTTTCTTGGAAGAAGCTTTGCCATTGGAGTATCCTCTGGAACCGAGGCTCTTTATTTAATTTTGAAAGCTTTGGAATTACCTAAAGGCAATGCCATTTTGCTTCCTTCTTTTACTTTTGTTGCCACAGCCGAGGTTGTGGTTAGGGCGGGGTTGAGACCCTTTTTTGTAGATGTAGAGAGAGAGAGCGGGAATATGAGCCTTTCTTCTCTCGAAGAAATCTATAATGATGCGCTAAAAAAGGGATTCCAAGTTTCAGGGGTGATTGCAGTAAGTATATTCGGAATTCCTGCGCGGTTAAAAGAAATCGCAAGGTTCTGCAAAGAAAGGGGGCTTTATCTAATTGAAGATATTTGCCAGGCCTTTGGGTCTGAGCTTGAGGGTAAAAAGGTGGGGACCTTTGGGGTTGCAAGTGCCACCTCCTTTTATCCCACAAAAAATCTTTCCTGCTGTGGTGATGGAGGAATGGTTTTTACCGATGATGAAAGCCTTGCAAGGAAAATCCGTGCCATGAAGGAACACGGACAAACAGGGCCCTATTTTTACGAATACCACGGGGTTAACGGAAGGATTGATGAGCTTCAGTGTGCTATCCTAAGGATCAAATTTAAATACTTTAAAGAAGAGGCCCTTTTGAGGGAAAAAATTGCAGAAGCTTATGAAGAGGGCTTAAAGGAGCTTTCCCCAGAGCTTGAAATCCTAAAGTCTCCTCCTAATTCAAAAAGGGTTTTATCCCTTTTTTCTGTGAGGGTAAAGAAAAGAAATGAACTTATGGAATTCTTAAAAAAAAAGGGCATTCAAACAAGGATATATTATCCCTTACCCCTTCATCTTCAGCCTGTTTATAAAGAGTATGGCTATAAAAAAGGGGACCTCTCTGAAACAGAGGCCCTCTGTAAAGAAATTTTGAGCCTTCCTTTTTTCCCTTACTTGAGAGAAGAAGAAGTAGCCTTTGTTATAGAGAAAATAAAAGAATTTTACGGAGTTTGATATGAAAATAAGGGTAACCGTTCCATTTGAGGAGCTTTATAATAAGTACCTTCCAGAGGTTTTGGAAAGAAGAATCCCTCCAGAAATCACTTTAAAGGCTGAAGTTCTCGACGGATTTGATAGAAAGACCTTTAAAGAGGTTTCAGGGATTCTGAAAGGAGAGGGCCTTACTCCCACAATTCATCTCCCCTTTATGGATCTCTCCCTTGCAGCCCTTGATCCCTGGATAAGAAAGGTTAGTCTTAAAAGACTTTTTCAGGGACTGGAAATGGCCTCGCTTTTTGAACCAGAACTTTGTGTTTTTCACAGCGGATATCACCCTGATTATCACAGAGAACCCAAGAAGGAATGGCGAAAAATATTTTTGGAAGAGAGCCTCCCTTTAATTCTTGAGAGAGCAAGAGATTTTGGCTTTAAACTTGCTCTGGAAAATGTCTTTGAACCAGAGCCTGAGTTTATGAAGCCCATCTATGAAAATTTTAGCGGAGAACTTACCTGGTGTTTTGATCCTGCTCATGCCAGGGTTTTTTCTGAAAAGGATGAAATGAAGTGGCTTGAGGTTTTGTACCCCTATCTTTCAGAAATGCACTGTCATGACAATTTAGGTAAATGGGATGATCATCTTGCAGTGGGAAAGGGAGTTATTAAATTCAGGGAGATTTTTCAATTTCTAAAAGAAAGAAATTTGAGCCCCCATCTTACCATTGAGGCAAAGAAAAAGGAAGAGGCCCTTTTATCCTTTGCATATCTAAAAAGTTTGGTGAAAAAGTAATTTATGAAGAAAAGTTTTTTAGCTCTTTTGATAACCTTTTTAGGATTTTTTATTCTTCTTTCCCGCGTATTGGCTCAAGAGGAAAGCAGTTTTTTAGGGGAGCACATAGAGAATGTGGAAATTCTTCCTTCAAATTTAGTGGTCAATCTTCCCCTTGATGTTAATCAGCAGATAGCCTATTTTGTGAAATATTTTACTACTGAAAAGAGGGAGGTTGTTCAGAGCTGGTTTAAAAGATGCGGACCCTATTTACCCTATTTCAGAACCATCTTTAGGGAGGAGGGTCTTCCTGAAGATTTAATTTACTTGGCTTTGGTGGAAAGCGGTTGTAATCCCTTTGCAGTTTCAAGAGCCGGAGCAGTTGGTATCTGGCAATTTGTAGAAGGGACAGCCCGACTTTATGGATTGAAAATTGATTACTGGATTGATGAAAGAAAGGATTTCATAAAATCTACCTATGCAGCAGCACGCTATTTGAAAAAATTATATGAAACCTTTGGGGACTGGAGGCTTGCTGTAGCAAGCTATAATGCTGGAGAGGGAAGGATTTTAAGGGCCCTTAAATCCAAAAATTTTGCCGATTACTGGAAAGTTATGATGAGCGGAGCCATTCCCTTTGAAACCTTTGCCTATCTTCCTCAATGGCTTGCCATAACCATAATTGTCAAAAACCCTCAGAAGTATGGTTTTAATCCAATAGATGAAACCCCTTGGGAATATGTAGAGGTTGAAGTCCCAGGAGGCCTTGACCTAAAGGCTTTAGCTCTTGCTGCTGATGCAGAGCTATATATCATGAGAAGTTTAAACGCTGAACTAAGAAGGGAATTTACCCCACCGGGAAATTACTATCTTTTAAAAATTCCCTCAAAGGCAAAGGAATATTTTTACAAAACCCTTGCAGAACTCCCCTTGGAGGAAATTAAAGTGACCACTCTTGAGGGAGAGGTTTCTCTTTTTAGTCTTCCTGAAACAGCTGAAGATATAAAAATCAAAATACAAAAAGAGCAAGAAAAGAAGAAAAAAACATCTAAATCTAAAAAATCAAGAAAAAAGACAACCACAAAAAAGAAGAGATAGAAAAAGTAGTTATTGAAAGGAAATCTTTAGTTTTTCAATGAACTTTTCGGCACTTTCTAAGGAATCAAAGTGAAGGATAAAACAGGGTTTTTTTCTTTGCATTTTTATTTGGACCTTGGTTCCCACAAGTCTGCTTAATTCTTCAGAAAGCATAAGAAGATCAGGATCTGGTTCTTTTGTTTTTTCAGGCTTTCCAGCTTCCTGTTCCTTTTTTAGCCTTTCCACAAGCTTTTCGGTCTCTCTAACAGAAAGGCCTTTTTCAAGGATAAGAGCTCTTGCCTTAAGTTGTAATTCTTCAGTAGGAAGGGAAAGAAGGGCCTTGGCATGCCCAACGGTTAAACGCTCTTTTAAAAGATCTTCCTGAATTTCCTTGGGTAATTTGAGAAGTCTCAAAAAATTAGCAACTGTTGCTCTGTCTTTGCCCACTTTTTCTGCTATTTCTTCTTGAGTATAACTAAATTTATCCATAAGGTTTTTGTAAGCCAGAGCCACCTCAAGGGGGTTTAGATCCTTTCTCTGAAGGTTTTCCATGATGGAAATGAGTAAAGCTTCCTCATCAGAGAGGTCCTTAATTATACAGGGGATGGTTTTAAGACCAAGTTTTTTAGCTGCTCTAAGCCTTCGCTCCCCTGCCACACATTCATAAAGGCCCTCTGAGATCTTTCTCACTACAATGGGCTGAATGATTCCCTTTTCTTGAATGGATCTGATAAGTTCTTGAAAGGCTTCGTCTTCCTTGAAAGTAATGCGGGGTTGAAGGCTGAAAAAGGTAACAAAATCAACGGGAAGTTCAGTAAATCCTTTGGTAGGTTCCTTTTCTAAGGATTCCTCAGAAAGCTCTGGAATAAGTTCTGATAGACCTTTACCAAGGGCCCTTTTTTTTATTTTAAGTGCCATGGTTTAATCCTTTATTATAGGGGGAATTAATTTTAAAGACAATTCCTTTTCTATTTGATAGGCAAGGGCAAGCACAAGCTCGTCTTTAAACTGAGGCCCGATTATTTGAACCCCTACAGGAAGATGGTTTTCGGTAAGGCCTACAGGAAGACTAAGAGCGGGAAGACCGGAAAGATTTACAGGAATGGTAAAAATATCCGATAGATACATCTGTAAAGGATCGGAAATCTTTTCACCGAGCTTAAAAGGCGGAGTGGGGGTTGTGGGTGTAAGGATGAGATCAACCTCTTTAAAGGCCCTTTCAAAATCCTCTTTAATAAGGGTTCTTACCTTGGAGGCCTTAAGATAATAAGCATCATAATAACCTGCTGAAAGGGCATAAGTTCCAAGCATAATTCTTCTTTTTACCTCTTTTCCAAAGCCAAGACCTCTTGTTTTTTTATACATCTCCAAAAGACTTTTGGCCTCAGCCCTAAAACCGTATTTAACTCCATCATACCTTGCAAGGTTAGAGCTTGCCTCAGCAGGAGCAATAATGTAATAGGTGGCAACGGCATATTTTGTGTGGGGGAGGGAGATTTCAACAAGGGTGTGCCTTTTCTTTAAAATTTCAATGGTTTTTTCAAGGTGTTTGGTAATTTCGGGATGAAGATCGTAAGAAAGATATTCTTTGGGAAGACCTATTTTAAAAGAGGTATGCAGATTCTTTTCAATGAATTCAAGGTAATTGGGAATTTCCATTTCTGCAGAAGTTGAGTCCTTAGGGTCGTGGCCTGCTATAGCCTGAAGAAGAAGGGCGGTATCTTCCACAGTTAATCCGAAGGGGCCAATTTGGTCAAGAGAGGAAGCAAAGGCAACAAGGCCAAAACGGGAAACAAGCCCGTAGGTTGGCTTCATACCCACAACTCCGCAAAAAGAAGCAGGCTGTCTTATGGAACCGCCTGTATCGGACCCGAGGGACCCAAGCCCCATTCTCA
>DJWK01000032.1:0-36065 GCA_002441555.1 Thermodesulfobacteriaceae bacterium UBA6232 | reverse complement strand
GTGGCATCATAGGGAGCTATATAATTAGCAAGAATTTTTGAGGAACAAGTTGTAGGATGACCTTTGATAAGGATGTTGTCTTTTATGGAAAGGGGAATTCCCATTAAAAGCCCTTTTTTTCCTTCCTTTCTCAGTTTATCAACAAATTTGGCCTGATTGAGCACCCATTCCTCATTTACATAGAGAAAGGCTTTAACCTGGGGATCATATTTTTTAATCTGTGAAAGCATTAAGGTGCAAAGCTCTAAGCTTGAAATTTTTCCTTCATCAAGAAGATTTAAGGCCTGCCTTAGCGTGAGTTTCTTTAAATCCATCACTTTTCTCCTTCTGCGTTTTTTAAGTTTGCCTAATTTTTTCCTTTACCAAAGAGAAGATTTTTTCTGCCTTAACAAGGGTATTTAGGGCATCATTTTCTTCATAGACTTCTGAGGGGACGCTTTCTTCGGGCAGGGCGTCAGGACATCTTGTGGGAATATAATATTTATCTAAGGCCCTTGCCTCAGAAAGAACCTTTTCAAAGGTAGAATCAAATTTGATGGCCTCTTTGCAGAGGGCTCCCACTGAATGCCCCCAAACTATCTCCACTCCTGCATAATACAAATAAGCCTTTAAGGCCTTTTCGGCTGCTTGTTGTGAAAGGAAACAACTTAAATTGTAACTTTTCCAATCCTTTGCCTTTTTAGCATCCTCAAGGTCATACTCTGCCTGCTTTAACCATTTTTTGGCAAAATCCTTAAGAACCTCTTTCATATATCACCAATCCCTCTTTCAAAGCCCTTTTAATAAAGGGATTAACAAGCTTCATTTTTTCTATTTCTTCTGGTGTATAAACCAGGATATCTAAAGGAAAGTCAGGATCAAGGCTTTCGTAGGCCCAATCCAGTCTATCAATAAATCTTAAGGGGACATCCTTGGCAATAATAATCAGGTCAAGATCACTCCCTTTATGAACTTCACCTCTAACAAAAGAACCAAATAATATCACCCTTTCAGGGTTCAATTTTTGTAATTTGGGAAGAAGTTCCTTTAATTTTTCCTTAAGATGAAGCTTTCTTTTTTCGGAAAGACCAGTTATTACAGGCATTTTAGGGAGCCTTTACCACCTTTGGCACCACAATGGAGGTTTCCTTTAGCTCTGGGGCATTCTTGAGAAGACCTTCAAGATTTTCAAAAGTTCTTACCTCATCCTCTCTAAAAGGGGTTTTCTTTTTGTAGGGATGAAAAGTGGGTGAAACTGAAGAAGTATCCACCTCCTGAAGTTCCTTAAAATAGTCAAGTATTTTGGAAAGTTCCTCTGTATAAGCCAGAATTTCTTCTTCGGAAAACTCAAGCCTTGCAAGATGGGCAATTTTTTTTACTTCATCAGGAGTTATAGACATAGCTCCTCCTCATATCTTTAAGGATTGCTAATAAGTATAATCAATTTTTAAACTATTTCAAAGAGAGCTATATTTTATAGACTTCTCAAATAAAAATTTTTTTAATAAAATAAAAATGTTGACAATTATTAAATGTGAGTTTGGGAGGGGTCTGCAACCTTTAGGCTGAAGTATTCTTATCTCGGCTAAAGTCAAAAACTGCTATTTGATATGGATTCTTATAAAAAGGGAGGTGAGAGTAATGATGAAAAAAATTTTAATAAGTTTAATTTTGATTTTGAGTCTCGGATTTTCTTATTTGTATTCCTCTGAAATGGTTGTTCCCATTTCTCTAAAAAATGTAAAGGAAGTAAAGGTTGTCTTTGATCTTAATGTGGGGAATCCAAGGGCCTTACTTTTAAGATTGAAATTGATTGAAGAGACCCTTTTAGGAATATCAAGATATGCCAATTATACTGCGGTTATAGCTGTTAGAGGAAAAGCTTCAGATTATATGACAAAAGGTGATAAATATGTGGAAAGAAAAGATTTAGATCTTAAGAAAAAAATTTATCAACAATTGCTTAGACTTAAAGAAAAATATCATGTAAGAATTGAGCAATGCAAAATCGCATTAAAATTAAGAGAAATTGATCCAGAGGATTTATATGAATTTATTGAGGTTGTAGAAAATGGCTATATTTCCCTTATCGGCTATCAGATGCAGGGTTATGCATTTATCCCAATGGATTGATTAAATTTAAAAATAGTTTTATAATTTCACGCCATGGCAAAGAGGCTTTACCTTTCAGGAAATGAGGCTATTGCTTATGGCCTTGTAGAAGGAGGGGTAAGGTTTTTAACAGGCTATCCCGGGACACCTTCAAGTGAAATTCTTCCCACTGCTCAAAAACTTAAAATTCAATATGGATTCAAAGGATTTATTGACTGGGCAGTTAATGAAAAGGTGGCCTTAGAGATGGCTTTTTCAGCAAGTCTTTGTGGTATAAAAAGTGCGGTAACCATGAAACAGGTAGGACTTAATGTGGCCATGGATCCTTTTGTAAATTCCGCATATATTGGGCCAAAAACAAGTTTTGTTGTGGTCGTTGCAGATGACCCGGGGCCTCACTCTTCACAAACAGAGCAAGACTCCCGCATAGCTGCCTATTTTGCCAAAGTCCCAGTGCTCGATCCATCCACAGTGGAAGAGGCCTATCTTTTTGCTAAAAGGGCTCTGGAAATAAGTAAAGATTTTGAAATACCGGTTATGCTTAGAACTACAACAAGAGTTTCCCACGGAAAATCTGATCTTAAGCTCTCTAAGTTAATTTCTCAAGAGGAATATCAACCCAGCTTTAAAGAGAATCTTAAAAACTGGGAAAAAGAATTACAAAGACTTGCAGCAACTCCTAAACTTAGACTACTCCTTCATAAAAAATTAAACGAAAAGATCGAAAATATTGCTGAAAAGAATATGCCTCGTTTTTTTTATGAAGGTAGCCTCCTTATCCTTACAAGTGGAATTGTTTTTTCTTATCTTGTTGAGCTTATTGAAGAACATAACCTTCAGAATAAAATTACCCTTGCCAAGTTTGATATGCCCTTTCCTATAAAATCGCAAACTTTTTCTGAATTCAGAAGAGTGATTTCCATTGAAGAAACTTCCCCCTTTCTTGAACTTCAATTTAACACCGAAGGAAGAAGGAATGGACTCGTTCCAAAGGAGGGAGAGCTTACCCCTGAGGTTTGTGAGAGAATCCTTTCAAAGCTAGGGTTGATACCTGAAAGAAAGGTTATCTCCATACCGCCTCTTAAAAGGCCATCTCTTTGTCCTGGATGCGGTCATCGGATAGGTCTTTTTGCCCTAAAGAAGGTTTTTGGAAAAAAGGCCATTTATTGTGGAGATATAGGCTGTTATACTCTGGCATTAAATTTTGGAGTAACCGATACGGTCTTTTGCATGGGTGCTTCAGTCTCCTTTGCTACAACTATTAAAAAGGTTTTTGATGAAGCCGGAAAAGACAAAGAGGTCATAGGCATTATCGGGGATTCCACCTTTTTACATTCGGGAATTCCTCCTCTTATTGATGCCTATCATTATAAAGTTCCCTTTTTGCTTGTAATTCTTGATAATGAAACTGTTGGTATGACAGGGAATCAGAAAACCCCTGCACAGAAAGTCTCCTTTGAGGGAAATCCATTAAATTCTATAAAAATTGAAAAGGTGCTTGAAGGCCTTGGGCTTGAATTTGTAAAGGTAGTTGACCCTTATGATTATAAGGAAAACATTAAGATTTTAAAAGAAGCAAGGGAATATTTAAAAACTTCCGATAAACCCTGTGTCGTTATTATGAGGCACCCCTGTGTTTATACAAGGGAAGGGCTTTTAAACAATCCGAAGAGGCCGCTCCAGGTTCTTGAGGATAAATGCACAGGCTGTAAATTTTGCGTGATTGAATTTGAGTGCCCTGCTCTCAATTTTGATGAGGCCAAAAAAAAGGTTTTTATTGATAAAACTTTATGTATAGATTGTGGTTGCTGTGTCTTTGTCTGTCCCAAAAAGGCCATTTCGGAGGTAAAAGTTTGAAACTTGTAATTCTTGGGAAAGGTGGTCAGGGTGTTTTATTTTTCTCAAGGATCCTTGCGCAGATGGCTATAAAGGAGGGGAAATCCGTTAAGGCAACAGAAATAAAAGGAATGGCCAAAAAAGGAGGAACGGTAGAGGTTCAAATGAAAATAGATGAGGGACATACTCCTCTTATAAAAAGAGGAGAGGCTGATCTTGTTATTCTTCTTTCTCCCGAGCTTGAGGATTACGGAAAAACCTTCGGTGAAAAAATTTTAAAATTTACTGAAGAGGAAATGAAAAGGGCCATAGAAAGGGTTCCGCTCAAATTAATTAATACCTACTTTCTTGGAAGGCTTCTTGCAAAATATCCCGTTTTTGATAAAAATACTGCCCTTGAAGTACTTGATGAAGAAAATAGAAAATCCTTTCTTAAGGGGTATGAGGATGAAAAAAAGAATGTTTAATCCTGAGATGGAGACCCTTCCAAGGGAGGAAATTGAAAAACTTCAACTGGAAAGGCTCAGAAGAACTTTGAGATTTCTTAAAAATTCAAGGTCAAAGCTAAAAGAAAAATACAAAGATATTGAGCCAGAGGATATAAAAACCCTTGAGGATTTAAAATACCTTCCTTTTACTACCAAGGATGAACTTAGAGATTGTTATCCCTTTGACCACATTGCTGTTCCTATAGAAAATTGTGCAAGAATGCACATGAGTTCTGGTACAACCGGTGTTCCTGTAATCAATGCCATGACAAGAGGTGATATTACCCAGTGGGGAGAGATTATGGCAAGGTGTTTAGTTTGTGCAACTCTTACCCCTGAGGATAGGCTTCAGATTATGCCTTCTTTTGGTTTATTTAATGGGGGATTCGGTTTTCACTACGGAGCAGAAACTCTAAGTTGTTTTATAGTGCCAACAGGAGCAGGAAGGTCTCTTCTACAACTGAAGTTTATAAAAGAGCTTGGGGTAACAGCTATTGGTGCTATTGCAAGTTATCCTGCAAGGCTTCTTGAAGTAGCTAAAGAAAATGGTTTTGATTTCAGAGAAACAAAACTCAGGGTTGCCATTCTTGGTGCTGAGACCTGGTCTGATGAATACAGGGCGCGTCTTGAAAAAGAGATGGGGGTTAAAACTTTTGACATTATTGGGATGACTGAAACTGGTGGAGTTGGTCTTGGGATAGATTGCGAGGCAAGGGCAGGAATACATGTTTGGGAGGATCATTATATTGTAGAGATTGTAGATCCCGAGACAGGAGAGGTTCTTCCTGACGGAAAGCAAGGTGAAATGGTAGTTACTACTTTAACAAGGGAGGGTCTCCCCCTTATTCGTTATAGAACAAGGGATATTACAGCCATTCTCAGCAGAGAACCTTGTGCCTGCGGTAGAACCCATTTAAGGGTTGCCCGCATAAAAGGGCGCTGTGACGATATGTTAAAGGTTAAAGGGGTTAACTTTTATCCCTCACAGATAGAGGCTATATTAATGAAATATGAAGGTATTGCCCCTTATTATCAGATTGTTATTGAAACCGTAAAAGGAAAAGATGAAATCACTATAATTGCTGAAAAGAAAGACGGAGGCTTAACAGAAAAGGAATTAGAAAGACTTCATCTTGAACTTTATGATTTCCTCGGATTTCATTGTAAGATTCAGATTGTACCAGAAGGAACTATTCAAAGGGTCCCAGGGAAGGCTGTAAGAGTGGTTGATAAAAGAAAGAAAACCTAAAGTTCTTCCTCTTCCTCTATGGTAGCTTCATCTTCATAAAGATAAACGGGCTCTTCAGTAAAGCTTTCCTGCGGGACTGATACTGTGTGTGGGACCCTAATTATTTCCCTTAATTGATCGAGTTCAAGGGGAAGATCAGGATCATTTTGGCAAACCGCACATTGCTTAATGTGCCTTCCCACAAGTTCCATCATTTTTACAGGAGAAAGAGTGAAAGATCTAACTTCTTGATACCATTCCCGTAGAAGTGTTTTTAGTCTTTCACACTGCATTTTTTGTTTTGTCCCTCCTCAATTATTTTTCCGCTAAAAAGATAAACACATAAGGATGATTTTTGAAGGTTTTGAGGATTTTAAGGTTTGAAGCCATTAAATGATTTTCAATTTCTTCATAATCAAAAACCTCAGAAGGTGGAGGCCCCATATCCCTTTCTTTTTTATTCCAGTCTATAAGAAGAAGCTTGCCACCTGGAATTAAAATCCTTTTTATTTCTCGTAAAGTAAAATCAGGGTTATCAAGTTCGTGAAAGGTAAAGGCAAGATAGACAAAATCAAAAAAGTTTTCAGAAAAGGGCAATGCCTCTTTTTCTTTTACAAGAAGAAATTCTATTTTTTCAGATAATTTAAACTTTTTGCTTTTATTTTTTGCATATTCAAGGAGTTCGTTTTGAAGATCAATGGCATAGATTTTTCCTTCAGGCTTTAAAATTTTTGCAAGATAGGGAAGATAAAAGCCTGAACCTACTCCAAAATCAAGAATATTTTTGAAATTATTTAAACCAAGTTCTTTAAAAAGGATATCAGGGTTGAATATCTTTAATCTTTTTGGATCCTCTAATTTTTCGATTTTTTTAGGATCAAATTTAGGTGCCATGGTTAAGTTTTTGTATTTTATCGGAAATTTTTTAAATTTCAAAAGGCTGTTCGAGTCAATAAGCTTTTGCTGATACAGTAAAAATCAATAAATTAGTAGGCAAGGTTTCAGCCTGCGTGAAAATAATTTCCAAGGAATGGCTAAAAGCCTTATACCGCAAAAAGTCCAATCCAAATTGGTAGACAAAATAATTTTAGATTGTGGTTTTAAAAAGGATTATCTTATATAGATTGTTTTTTTATAAATAAAAAGTGCTTCGAGATAGGTGTCTGTTCCACCTCTAAGACCAACTTTAAGCTCATTTTCAAGATTGTAATATTTCAAGCAGGTTCCGCAGGAAAAAATCTCAACTCCCCTTTTTTCTAATTCTTTAAGGATGGGAATAAAGGTTTCATCAAGGGTAGTAAGCTTTACCCCTGTATTCATAAAAAAAATTCTCTCTGGAAGCAAATTTTGAGCCAGCATAGTTTCAAAAAAGCCCTTTAAAAGAATTCTTCCCAAATCTTTATCCTCTCCCATATGATCTGAAGCGACAATTACAAGAAGATTTTTAGATTCTTCAGTGGGGCAGGTGATAGTATAATCCTCTGATGGTATTCCCTCTCCCTTTTCAATAAGAAGATGAATTTCCTCTCCCAGCTTTTCAATTGAAAGGAGTTTATGCCCTTGGGCTAAGAGAAATTTTTGGATATTTTGAAGAGAAACCTCGCTATCTATTAACACCCTTATTTTTTCACCAGGCTGAATTTCATCTAAGGCCTCTTTGGTTTTTATAACCGGTTGTGGACAAGGAAGCCCCCTTGCGTCAACTTCTTTCATAAATCTCCCCAAAAGAAGGATTTAGTTAAATATTAATGAAGTGCCTGAAAAATACAAATAAAAAATTTAAATAAGTGCCTTTGGATTTATTGGAAATTTTTTAGTATTTCCTTTTTCTCAGACTTTTCCTTCTGGTAGTTTTAAGTCTCTCCTGGGATGAAGGCATTTTATTAAAATTTTCTTAAATTAACCCCTCTTCAATAAATTCATCTTTACTACCAATCCATATACAAAATTTATTATACTACCAGAAATTCAAGAAAAATTTTTCTAAGAAGTTATTCCTCATAAAGATTTCTTATACTCCTTAAGAGCTTTTTTAGTTGGTTGAGGAAATACATGACTATGGTATAGGATGAAAGAAAACGAGAAGGATATGAGTCATAACATTTTGATTTAATGTATTTCTTAAATCTGACAAGGGGGAGTAGTTTTATTGTTTCTTTGAAAAGTATTAATACAACCTTGAGCTATATAATATTCAATATTCATTAATAATATATAACGATTTCTAGAATTTAGAATAAGTTTAAAATTTAATACCATAACAATTAAAAAAGTCAATATTATTTGGAACTGATTGAGAATTAATTTTTCTGCATTTTTTAAGGTGATTTATAAAACTTTTTTCAAAATCATTACATTTCCTGATTCTCCTACAGACTTAAAAAGATAAAATGGGGGGCTTTGCCCCCCAAGGCAAGGTTAATGATTTGTTTTTTTAACCTCTGATTCAGTTATTGGTTTTGGTGTTTTATCTGTAGAGGGAGGAAGTAAAGGGATGGTTATAACTGGCCTTTCACCTGTAAGGGTTTTTAAAAACTTTGTAACCTTTTTAATCTCATCATCCGTTAATTTTAAGCCAAATTGAACATCTCCCATGATAGCAACTGCCTCTTCAAGTGACCAGACCTTACCAGAATGGAAATAGGGGTAAGTTAATTCAATATTCCTTAAAGAAGGAACTTTAAATAGATAATCATCACTTGGGCTCTTCGTAACCTGATACCTACCTCTATCCCCTGCAAGCACATCAGGATTGGGCTTCTTACTGAGACCAAAGGGAGCATAGGTTGTTCCACCAAGTCCTATACCATTGTGACAGGAAGCACAACCTTTATCTATAAATATCTGTAGTCCCTCAAGTTCCTCCCTTGTCAAAGCTTTATTATCACCTTTCAAAAACTTATCAAAGCGTGAATTGGGGGTAACAAGGGTAGCTTCAAAAGCCTCAATCGCTTTAGCAACATTATCAAAGGTAACAGGATCTTTTTCAGTGGGAAAAGCTTTTCTAAACATGTCTACATATTGGGGAATACTTTTTAGAGTAGATACAACTCTTTCAGGAGTATTATTCATTTCCACTGAAGCCTGAATAGGTCCTTTTGCTTGTTCCATCAAGTCCTTAGCTCTACCATCCCAGAACTGCGCAGTATTGAACACAGAATTAAATACAGTAGGTGCATTTCTTGGCCCCTTTTGCCAAGCATGACCAATTGAAGTTTCAACATTATCAGTGCCACCAAGACTCAAATTATGACAAGTGTTACAACTAATAATATGCGATGAGGATAGCCTCGGATCAAAGTACAAAAATTTTCCTAGCTCAATAAGCTCCTTCGTTAATTTTACTCCTTTGTAAGGTATCTCCTCCATTTTTTCTGGGATTGGCTTGAATAACTGTTGAGCTCGCATCCTCAACCTTTCTGAGTCAACATCTGCTAAAGCATTACAAATACTGAATACCAAAATCACCCAAACCATAAGGAAAACCACTCCCTTATACCTCATCTTACCACCTCCTTATTAAATTTTTTGATTAAAATTCTAATAGAAGAATTATTTTTGTCAAGTAATAGATTTAAATTTAAAATTCTAAAATTTTAAAAGAACCTCCAAGTTTTTAACTGTAAAAAGAATGTGTTAATAAATACTTCATTGCTCTTGCTTAAAAACATAAAATCTATTATGATAAAATTCATGTTTGAACATATTTCCTGGGATAAGGAACTTTCTCTTTCTTCCCTTCCTTTTGAAACCAAAACTTTTCAGATACTGCAAACTCATATTTCTTATGTGCTTATAACCGACGAATTTGTTTATAAAATTAAAAAGCCTGTCAATTTTGGTTTTCTTGATTTTACAACCCTTGAAAAGAGAAAGTTCTATTGTGAAAGAGAGGTAGAACTCAATCGCAGACTCTGTGGGGACCTTTATATAGGGGTTGTTCCTATCACTAAAACTAATGGAGGTTACCAGGTAGAGGGTAAGGGTGAGCCAGTTGAGTATGCAGTAAAGATGAAAAGACTTCCTGAAGAAGGAATGATGAAAAGTCTTTTAGAGGAAAGACTTTTAACCAAAAAACACATGGATTTGATTGTTGATACCCTTGTTCCCTTTTATAAGACAGCTGAAACCGGGGATAAGATAAATTACTACGGAAGCATTGAGGTTATTACTTTTAATACCGAGGAAAACTTCGAGCAAACAAAAAGTTTTATAGGTAAAGCCCTAACTCAAAGAAAATACGATTATATTGTGAATTACACAAGAAACTTCATAAAAGAGAAGAAAGAGGTTTTTCAAAAGAGAATTGAAGGAGGATTTATCCGGGATGGACATGGAGATCTTTATTCAGCCAATATCTGTTTTGACAATTTAAAAAGGGTTTATATTTTTGACTGTATTGAATTTAATGATCGTTTCAGATGCGGGGATTGTGCGCAGGATCTTGCCTTTCTTGCTATGGACCTTGATTTTCACAGATTGAAAGAACTTTCAAGTTATTTTATTGAGGAATATGTCAAAAAGAGCGGAGATTCTGGGCTTTATGAGGTGCTAAATTTTTACAAATGTTATCGAGCCTATGTAAGAGGGAAAATTGGCTGTTTTACCTATGCTGATGAAAGGGTTCCAGAAGAGGAGAGAAGGAAGGCCCTTTACGCTGCTCAAAGATATTTTGACCTTGCCTTTTCCTATGCGGGTGGAAAACCAAAGATTGCGGTATTTATGGGGCTTTCTGGAACAGGAAAAACCTTTCTTGCTAACAAGTTTTTATCAAAGTATCCTGCCTGTTATTTGTCTTCAGATATAGAACGAAAGAAACTTATAGGAATTTCTCCTGAGGAGCACCGCTTTGAAGAATTTGAAAAGGGTATTTATTCTCCAGAGGTTACGGAAAAGACTTACAAAAGGCTCATTGAGAGAACCCTTGAAGAAATTTCCTTCGGCAGGGATGTAGTTCTTGATGCAACTTTTAGAGAAGAACGCTACAGAGAAGAATTGATTAAAGCCTTAAAGCCTCTAAAAATAGAACCTCTTTTTATTTTATGCACCGCTCCAGATCATGTGGTGAAGGAAAGAATTGAAAAGAGGCACAAAGAGAGAAGCGCTTCAGATGCCCTCTTTGAGACCTATCTTCATCAAAAGAAAAAATTTGTTCCACCGAAGATGGATCAAAATCTCTTAGTTCTTGATACCTCTCAATCCCTTGAAATCCTTCTTCAGCAGATAGAGAAATTCTTAAATTTTTAAATTTCCGCTTCTGACCTTTCCATTCCAAGGTTTTTACAACTACCAAGGCATGGAAAAAACTTTTTGAAGTTTTGGTCATTCCCCTTGTCTTTTAAAAAGGAATGATTATTTTTTGGTTAACTCAAATTTTATGAGAGGAGGGAGGTGGAGCTATGAAGATCAGACCGCTTTATGATCGCATTTTGGTTCAACGCATTGAAGAGGAACAGAGAACTGAATCAGGTATTATTATTCCCGACACAGCCAAGGAAAAACCTATTATGGGTAAAGTTATCGCTGTAGGTGATGGGAGACTCATGGATAATGGTCAAATTCAGCCCCTTAAAGTCAAAGAGGGTGATAAAGTTCTTTTTAGCAAATATGCTGGAACAGAGATAAAACTCAAAGGTGAAGAATATCTCATTATGAGAGAAGATGATGTCCTTGCCATTATTGAAGACTAATTAAAAAAAATTCAAAGGAGGAGGTGGTTATATGGCTGCTAAGGAGATTATTTACGGAACTAATACCAGGGATAAGATTTTGTCTGGAGTGAACAAGCTTGCCAATGCAGTAAAGGTTACTCTTGGACCCAAGGGTAGAAATGTAATCATTGAGAGATCCTTTGGCTCTCCATTAATTACCAAAGACGGAGTAACCGTTGCCAAAGAAATTGAGCTTGAGGATAAATTTGAAAATATGGGAGCCCAGATGGTAAAAGAAGTGGCTTCCAAGACAAGTGATGTGGCAGGAGATGGAACAACTACAGCCACAGTGCTAGCTCAGGCCATCTTTCAGGAAGGAGTCAAACTTGTTGCTGCTGGAATTAATCCCATGGCCATAAAAAGAGGAATTGACAAAGCTGTTGATGTAGTGGTCAAGGAGCTTGAAAAACTTGCCAAACCCTGCAGAACTCGTCAAGAAATTGCTCAGGTTGCAACCATTTCTGCTAATAATGACACAGTAATCGGTAATCTCATTGCCGATGCTATGGATAAGGTTGGTAAAGAGGGAGTTATTACCGTTGAGGAATCCAAAGGACTTGAGACCTATCTTGATGTAGTTGAAGGAATGCAGTTTGATAGAGGATATATTTCTCCTTATTTTGTAACTGATCCTGAAAAGATGGAATGCGTCCTTGAAGATCCCTATATTCTCGTTTATGACAAAAAGATCAGCTCCATGAAGGATCTTCTTCCCTTACTTGAGCAGGTTGCCCGTTCTGGGAAACCCATCTTAATTATTGCTGAAGATGTTGAAGGTGAAGCCCTTGCAACCTTGGTTGTTAACAGACTAAGAGGAGTGCTTCAGTGCTGTGCAGTTAAAGCTCCTGGTTTTGGTGAAAGAAGAAAGGCCATGCTTCAGGACATTGCCATTGTAACTGGAGGAACCTTTGTTTCTGAAGAGCTCGGAATGAAGCTCGAAAATATCCAGCTCAAAGATCTTGGAAAAGCAAGGAGAGTGGTTGTTACCAAAGAAACAACCACTATTATTGATGGTGCCGGCAAGAAGGAAGATATTGAAGCAAGAATTAAGCAGATTCGTGCTCAGATTGAGGAGACCACCTCTGATTATGACCGTGAAAAGCTTCAGGAAAGGCTCGCCAAACTGGTTGGAGGTGTGGCAGTAATTTATGTAGGTGCTGCCACTGAAACTGAAATGAAAGAGAAAAAAGCCCGTGTTGAGGATGCCCTTAATGCTACCAAAGCCGCAGTGGAAGAGGGAATTGTTCCTGGCGGTGGAACAGCTTATATCAGATGTCTTCCTGCTCTTGAAAATCTTAAACTTGATGGAGAGGAACAGCATGGAGTGGATATAATTAAAAAGGCTCTTGAAGCTCCTCTTCGTCAGATTGCTGCTAATGCAGGGTATGAAGGATCTATTATTGTAGAAAAGGTAAAAGCTGAAAAAGATTCCGTTGGATTTGATGCCGCAACTGGTGAAATCAAAGATCTCTTTGCTGCAGGAATCATTGATCCTAAAAAGGTATCCCGTTGTGCTCTCCAAAATGCTGCCTCTATTGCCGGATTACTCCTTACCACCGAGGCCATGGTTGCTGAAAAACCAAAAAAGGAAGAAAAGACCCCAGCAATGCCAGGCGGTGAATTCTAAATATTTAGAAAACCCTTTAAGGGGGGCCTTAAAGGCCCCCTTTTTATTTTTCCTGTTCAGTTTCCACCTGGCTCATAGGTTTAAAGGCTTTTTTGGAAGCTCCACACACAGGGCATCTCCAGTCGTCAGGTAATTCCTCAAAGGGAGTTCCCGGAGGAATTTTCCCCTTGCGATCTCCCTTAGCAGGATTATAAATGTATCCGCAATTGGTAGTAGAACAAATCCAAGCTCCTTCAAATTGATTAGCCATTTTTTCCCCCTTTTAAAAATTTTTATAATTTTAGAATAATTAAAATGACTTATGATTTCTATCTATTGTGAAAAATTTCTTAAAAAAATGAACTTAAATCTTTTTTATTTCTTCCTTGTCTTTTTTGTTGCAGAGCTTATTATTAGCTGATTTTTTAGTAAATCCTTCAAGGTCTCCCTTCTTTCAAGTTCGCATCCAATGGAAACTGCTTATCGCAAAGGTTTTTCATTAAGATTCTTTTTTCAAAAGTGTTAAAATTGGATTAGAATTGAGGTAAAACTGAAAAATTTAAGGGGCTTTTTATGGGAGAAAAAAGGAAAGTGGCTGTTGCTATGAGCGGAGGAGTTGATAGTTCATTATCAGCGCTACTTCTCAAAAAGGAGGGTTATGAGGTTTTGGGAGTAAGTTTTCTTCTCTTTGATGGTCAGGAAAAGGCCCTTTGGCATGCTAAAGGAATTGCAGAAAATTTAGAAATTCCCCATACTATAATTGATTTGAGGGAGACTTTCAAAAAGGAAATAATAGTAGCCTTTTTGCAAGGCTATTCGCAAGGGAAAACTCCTAATCCCTGTGCTCTATGCAATAGAATTATAAAATTTGGCATAGTTGCTGAGTTTGTAAAACGAGATTTTGGAGCTGAGTTTTATGCAACAGGACATTATGTAAGAAAGGGAGAATATAAGGGGTATTTACTTTTTAGAGTCTCAAAGAACCTGGCAAAGGATCAATCTTATTTTTTAGCCCTGGTGAAAGGAGAGGTGATAGAACACCTGCTTTTCCCTGTGGGAGAATTTGAGAGTAAAGAAGAGGTAAAAAAGTTAGCGGAAAAGAATGGGCTTAAAGGCTTTCAAAAGAGTGAGTCTCAGGATGTATGTTTTTTTATGGGGAAAACCTTGAAGGAGTTTTTGAAAGAACATCTCGGAGAGAAGGAAGGAGAAATCATTTATCAAGGAAAGGTGGTGGGAAGGCACAGGGGTATTCATTTTTACACTATTGGCCAAAGAAAGGGCCTGAATTTGCCCCTGGGGAAGCCCGTTTATGTGATAAAACTTGAGGCAGAAACTAATAGAGTCTATCTTGGAGAGGAAAAAGAGCTTGAAAAGAAGGAATTTTATCTTGAGGATATTAATTTTCAACTTCCCTTTGCGTTTTGGGAAAGGCCTTTGGCTCAAATTCGTTATCGCACAGAAAAAATACAAGTTAAGGATATTGTAAGGGAGGGAGAGGCTTGGAAGGTAATTCTTGAAAGATCGGCCAAAAGGATTACCCCGGGGCAGGTCTGCGCCTTTTATGAAAGCGATTTTCTTTTGGGAGGCGGAATTATTAAAGATTAAAGGTATTTGGCAAGGCTCATGTCGGCAAAAAGGGCTGTTGCCCGAAGAGCAGCATCGTAAGCAATACTTAGGCTCTGCAAACGAGTGGCAAGTTTGGCAAGATCAGCGCTTTCAACCTCTCCAAGATTGCTCTCCAGGGTTTGCTTAAAATCTTCATAAAGATTCTTTTTAGTCTCAAAATGAGCCATCTGGGCTCCGATTTTCCCTCTCTTTTCGGCAAAGTGGTTGTAGATTTGATCCAGTTTTTCAATAAATTCCTGAATATTATATTGCTCCTTTTGATAATCAATTTCATTGTCTGCAAGAAGGGTTCGTTTTAGGGCTAAAAGTGTTTCAAAGATCCCTGAGTCCATAAAGACCTTTTGACCGTTTTCCCCAAGGGTCATTTTCATGTCCTTATCATAACCTATTTCAAAATCTTCAGTTGAACCATGATAGATTACCCTTTCAATAACCTGTCCATCAGGAAGAGTTTCCTTTACCAATTTGAAAGGGGTTTCACCTGAGGGATAACCTGTGGTCTTTTGCCCTCCAAAAAGATATTTTTCACCGAGCTGAGAATTAGCAAGGGCAAGAAGGCTTTTTACAATGTGGTCAATTTCTTCAGCTGTTGCTTTTCTTGCATTGATATCTTGTGTAGCATTGGCTGCTTGAATGGCAAGAACTTTGGCTCTGGCAACGAGGTCCTCTACATTGGCAAGGGTTGTCTCTTGAGCTTTTAAAAAAGCATAACCCTCATCAATAGCCCTCATATAACGCTCAATGCGGGCTATCCCCTGTTTATAATTAAGGGATATAACCGAGGCTGGGGGATCATCAGAGGGTCTCAAGAAATTTTTTCCAGAGGAGAGTTTCAGCTGATTTAGGGTAATCTCAGAGGAAAGTCTTTCAAGATCAGCAAGAATAGCTCCAAATTTTGTGTTCATACCGATTCTCATAAAATTAAATCACCCCCTTTAGCGTTTAGCACTTATCAAGGCTTCAAACATGTCTTCAACAGTGGAAAGAATCTTTGCGGTTGCTGTAAAGGCCTGCTGGTATTTGATTAGATTTGCCATTTCCTCGTCAAGGGAAACTCCAGAAATGGAGTCTTTTATAGTTTGAAGTTGTCTCAAAAGGTCTTCAAGAAAGCTTTTATTTTCTTTTACTGCCTTAGTGGTAGTGCCTACTTCACCGACCATGCTGGCATAATAATTTTCAAGGGTGGAGAGATTTAAAGCCTTTCTGGTATTGGTAGCAGAATCCGCAATGGCCTGAGCAATGCGGTTATCTCCTCTTTTTAGTTCATAGGGCTTGAGATTTTGGATTAGCCCCTCAACTTTTTCATCTTTACGGGAAAGCTTGGAATAAAGAAAGGAGACAAAGTTTTGAGAGGAAGCATCACTTTCAATAGAGAAGTATAAAACTTTTTTATTGGTAGTATTGTAAAAAGTGTCTTTTAGTTTTATATATAGTTTTCCTGTACTATCGATATCAGCCTCAAAATCGGAAAGAGCATCCCCATCAATGTCAAGACCGTTGATCCAGTTAAAAATGTCTGAGAGAGTGGGGGAAGTAAAGGAATTAGATACGGAAGTTAAAACATTTCCATCTTGATCATAAATTTTAAGAGTAATGGTTTGATCAGAAAAGCTTGGATCATCATTAACAGAGTAATCACTTAAATAATAGTAAGTATTGCTTTGAGAATCCAATCTGAGAAAGTCTTTGGAAAGAGCAGTGATTATGGGAGTGGTATCATCATAATAAGTTTCTGGTTGGGGTCTTGTATCTTCAAGAATAAAACTTTTAGTATTATAAAGCCCTGTGGTTTCAACAATAAGCTTTCCTTCTCTGTCAAGACGGGCTGAAAGGGCCCATTGGGCATTCTCTGGGGCATTTATAGTCTGAAGAATCTGAAAAAGAGGTTTATCCGTATGAAGCTCTATTCTAAAGGGGTCTATAACACCGAAAGGGTCTCCTTCAGTATCAATGGGATTTCCCTTTTCATCAAAGAGATAGGCAGAGATTTCACCGGCTTTTAAACCAATTGCCTCTCCAGAAGCTGTTTTTATAAGACCCAAGGCTCCTTCATAAAGGGTATCTCCGTCATTTTCAATTTCAATGGTAAAGAAATTTGCATTAGAAGGGGCTCCGGCCTCAGTGCTATCAAGCCAGATATAGAATTTATCTCCAAGAATTTGAGCCTTAAGACCATCCACTCCATCAAAATTGGCTATCAAACCTGAGAGAGTTCCCGCTCCGCTTATTGTGGTAGAGCCAACTTCGCTTCCATCCCGAGAGTAAAATCTGACCCTGTATGTGGTTGAAGAAGAGGGAGTAAAATTAGTGTCTCCCACATAAACCGTTGGCTTGATAAGTGGTTCAAGGCCAGAAAGAAAGCGATATTCTGAAGTTCCGTCCCACCTAAAGGAGGGGAGATACATATTTTGGTCCCGTAGGTAGGTTAAAAAGCTATCATTTGAGGCAGGGTCAGAACCAGTTACAAGGCTTTCTCCAAGTTCAAAGCCATAGACCTTGGTTTGATCTGGCTCAAGCCTTAGCACTGCATGCCCGAATTCATCCACATAGGCCCTAAGGAAAGGAAGACGGTTTAGTTTATTTAGAATTTCCTGCAGATTATCAGGATCAGAGGAACCTGTTGGATTTATATAAATAGCATAACCTTTTACATCTTTATCCCACTCTATCAAGGGATTTATTCCAGAAGTCCCTTCATCTACCTCAAACCAGACTGCTCCCTGAGGGGCATTTTTAGGTGTTATCTCAAGCCTTAAAATTCCATTTTCAAGGGTTGCTTTAATACCCTTTGAACCATCAAGTAGGGTTGGAAGCTCCGAGATATCTGTTCCCGAAGAAATAACGAGGGGTGAGCCCACATCATTTCCGCTGGCATCCTTAAAAGTGATGGTGAGATTGTCTGTCAAAACTGTTGCCGTGTATGTGCCTTCATAAATGGCCTGAGGAGGATAATGGTATTGCATCCCCTTATCGTCGTAAGGCCTTACATATAGAGTGTTTACCTGAAAGGATTGCCCTAAATCTGAGCGTATGCTATTTTTACTTCTAAAAATTCCAAAAAGAGGGCTTGCTGTCCTTAAAGCCGAGACATCCATCTTTCCAGAGGAGAGAAGTTCCGGTTTTTGAACAAGGAGGGGATTTACCTGAAAGTCAGCAGGATCGGTTCCAACGAAGAAGAGATTTAAACCTGTGGAAAGAAGGATTCCTGAGGTGTCGTTGGAGAAGGCAAAGGCAATGCCATCCCTTGCCTGGAAGACAAGTTTCCCGTTCCTTGTGATAGCCCTTATGTCAAAGCCTGAAGAAGAGGTATCATACCCTACATCAGTTAAGGCCTTATTAATTTGGGTGGCAAGGTCATCAAGGGTTGAGTCCTCATGGAGATTGAGATCCACTCTAACGGGATTAATATTTCCGCTTTCATCCTTTACCCAGAGATAAAAAGAACCAGCTCTATTTAATTCAAGATAGTAGGGCAGTTCCTTGATGTATTGATTTACCGAATAGGCTCCCTCAAGTTCCTTGGTAAAAAATTCAAGCCCTACTCCTTGAGTGTGAAGTTCATTAACTGCCTTAATAAGTTCTTCACCAAAAAGCTTTAGCTTTCCTGCAAGATTTAATTCTTCCACCCTTCTCTGATAGGCTGGATCATCAAAACGACCAAAATTCAAGGCTGAAGGAGAGGAAGTTATGGAAAATTCAAGTTTCCCCGTTCCTCGGAAGGCATCTTCCACATAAAGCCTTCCATTTTTTATATAAGCTCTAACGGTATAACTATAAGCTTTTTCTATGGCGTCAAGAAATTCCCTTAAGGTTTGACTTCCTGAGGTTATATCAAAACTTCCTGTAATTTCTTTTCCGAAGTGATCCTTTCCTGTAAAGGTGATGGTTCCAGAGGAAATTCCGAGGTCTGAAAACTTATCAAGCTCCCCGAGAGGTCTATCTCCTAAGTAGAGGACATTAGAGCCTGAAACATATTCATAGTTATAACTGTCTGACAATTGTTCAAGGAGTTTTAGCCATCCTCCAAGTTCCCCGCTTGGGACCTCATGGCTTGTAATGGGAATTTTTTCTCCATTAGACCCGATCCAATAGACTTCAGTCCCTGAGATTCCGAGTTTCCAAGAATAACCCAGATTTACCAGGTTAAATCCCTTCCCAAGGATAATATTATAGGCTCCTTCTTTGGTTTCAAAGTATTGAATGCTTGCAAGCTGAGAAAGTTCTCCAACCAATCGGTCTCTCTGGTCTCTTAAGTCATTAGCTGTACTTCCGCCAGATTCTCTTGCGATAATCTGTAAGTTTAATTCTGCAATCTGAGCGGAGAGCCGATTAATATTATCCACCATCTCTTTGAGCTTGAGTCCAATCTGAGTTTCAAGGTCTTTCATGCCTTGGAATTTAGCGCTCAGAGTTTCGGTAATAAGTTTTCCGTATTCAATAACTTGGGTTCTTGCAGAGATATTTTCAGGATAGTTAGCAAGGTTTTGCCAAGCATTCCAGAATTCTCTCAAGATCTTGGAAAGTCCACTATCTTGAGTTTCATTAAAAAGACTTTCAAGGATGTTAAGCCCCGCCTCACTTGCAGAAAAAAGGCCGTAATCTGTTTTTTTTAAGTTGATATTTCTTTCAAGAAAGGCGTCAAAATAACGAATGATTTTTTCCACTTTGGAGCCAGAGCCGATTGAGCCCACAGGAGAAGGACTTGGAGGATAGGTGGTTTCAATGGCTTTCTGCCTAGAATAAGAAGGGTTGTTAACATTAGAAACATTGTGTGAGATTACAGAGGTTGCAAGTTGAAAGTTAAGTAGAGCATTTTTAGCAATATTTAAGGCAGAAGTTAGTCCAGCCATCTCGGTTTATGTTCTCTTTGAAATTAATTTTGAATTACTTGAGGCTTTTTGGTTTCCATAAGTTCCCTTTTCTGTCAAAAAACTGCAAAGTATTTTGTAGGCCTCGTTTACAAAATTCAGCCCTGCTTCAATTAATCTTCTGTTTTTTTCATTTTTTTCGTAAATTTCTTTTAAAAGCGCAATTTCTTCAGGAGTAAGCTCTTTATCTTTTAATAGTTGAAGGAGGCGGATTTTATGTGATGACCACTTTAGAATTTCTTCAACAGCTCCTTGCATAAGAGCTGTGCGTTCCTCTTCAAGAACTTTATTTAGCTCGATTAATTCTCTTGCATACATGATTAAACACCTCCTTTTATTTTATCGGAAACTGGGTAATTCTCTTTAAAATAGGGGCTTTCTTTTAACCTTTTGTAAAGATAGTCCCCGAGACTTCCAGGTTTTCCAGAGACCAGTCTTGCCACTTCCTGATAAAGGTAGTCCTGAAAAATCTTCTTTTCTAACGTTTCAGGAAAGAAACCGCTTTTCATGGTAGTTCTATCAAGGCCTTTAAGTATTTCATACCAGATAAGAGATTCAAATTCCTTACAAAGTTTTTTCAGGGCAAGGTCGGGATTTTTTTTAGCAAGAATTTTTAAATTATTTAAGTTTTGAAAATATAGACCGTAATTTTCCATTTTTCCCACCTTTAAATAATGATTAGTTCGGCATGCAGAGCCCCAGCTGCCTTTATGGCCTGGAGAATAGCAATTAACTCTCTGGCAGTTGCTCCAACGGCATTGAGAGCCCTTATGAGCTCTCCAAGAGTTGCCCCCTCTTCAAGAACCACAATTTTTGCTTTCTCTTCCTTGGCTGTAATTTCTGTTCTTGGAACAATGGTTGTTTCTCCCCTTGTAAAAGGCAAAGGCTGAATCACCTCAGGCATTTCTCTTACTTCAACACTTAAGTTTCCGTGTGCTACTGCCACTCTTGAAATTCTTACATTCTCTCCCATAATTACCGTTCCTGTTTTTTCATCAATAACTACCCTTGCCGGCACATCAGGTCTTATCTCAAGATTTCCAATATCCCCGAGAAGGGAAACTACTCTGCCTCTATATTTTTCAGGAACTTTTAATTCTACATTTCTTATATCAAGGGGCTTAGCAAATTTCCCTCTGAGATAGGTGTTTATCGCCTCTGCCACCTGAGAGGCTGTTGAAAAATCTTCAGTTCTAAGAGAAAGTGTTAAGACATTTTGGGAATTAAAATCCTCCATGGGAACTTCCCTTTCCACAATGGCGCCATTAGGGATTTTTCCCACAGTGGGATGATTGACCTGAGTTTGTGCAGCTGCTCCACCCGCTGCAAAGCCACCAATGGAAACAGGCCCCTGAGCAAGGGCATAAACCCTTCCATCAGGCCCTGTAAGAGGTGTCATAAGAAGGGTTCCTCCCTGAAGACTTTTGGCATCTCCCAAAGCCGAAACTTCAACATCAATTCTTTGTCCCGGTTTAGCAAAGGGAGGAAGATAAGCTGTAACCAAAACAGCTGCAACATTTTTTAACTTCACCTGCTCTTTTGGCACCCTTATGCCAAATTTTTCAAGCATGTTAACCACTGATTGCACGGTAAATTTGGTTTGATCTCCATCTCCTGTGCCCTTAAGTCCAACCACAAGGCCATAACCAACAAGATAATTTCCTCTAACTCCTTCAACATCCATAATATCTTTCAATCTAACCCCCCACGAATGGGAAAAGACACCCAAGCAAAGAAAGAGAACTAAGAGAATTTCTATTTTTAAAAATCCCTTCATACTTTCCCCCTTAAAAAAGCCAGAAAAGTTGAAGCAATCTGGTAATAATTCCTGGGCCGCTTGTGGCTTCACTACTTGGCCCTTTTCCACTATATTCAATATAAAGATCAGAAATCTTGGTTGACTCTACAGAGTTATCGGAATCTATATCCTGAGGTCTTACAATGCCTGTAATAGTTATATATTCAAGATCGCGATTTCTCTTTATGGTTCTGACTCCTTGAATTACAAGATTTCCATTGGGCAAAACTTCAACCACCCTTGCAGAAATAGTGGCAAGAATGGTTGATTGCCTCTGAACCTGCCCTTGCCCAGAGGTAGAAGAAGATATACTTCCATCAACAAGTTGAGTGGGATCAAAACCTGAAGGAAGAGGCAGGGTCTTTTTGAACTGGTTTTCATAACCAAAGAGTTTATTAATCCCCGCTTTTATAGAGCTTGATTTGCTCGAGCCCTGTTTGACATTATTTGAGCTCTGATAGGTCTCCATGATTTTTATGGTTATTATATCTCCCACAAAACGAGCCCGATTATCAGCATAGGCATAGAGGGAAGCTCCTTCTCTAAAAAGAGAGCCCTTATTTTGATTTAGCGGAGTAACTGGTTCCGGAATACTTACTTTGGGTGGGGGGGGAGGCGGTGGAGGTGTTTTTGGATCAAATTCCCAACAGGCATTTAATAAAAAAACAAATAAAAGTGCCATTAGGGCTTTAAAATATCTCATTAGAAATAAACCTCCACAAAGCCTTCACCTGTTACTTTCCCTTGGACAATTTTTTTACTACTTAGGTTTTTAATTCTTATGAATTCATTGAGTTTGCCGTTTTCAAGCGCTATCCCTTTGGCCTTCACTATGAAATTTTTACCTTTGGCAATAATTTCTACCACTTGATTTCTTTTAATAAGAAGGGGTTCTGAAATAAGGGAAGCCCTAAGTACTGTTCCAGCCATAAGAGTAGATCTTGTTTCTTTGCCAAGAATGCTTTCCTTATTAAGAAGCACATCATGAGGAAGTCTTGAGAGTTCACACATTTCATAGGTTATATCTTCTTCTGTAATAATACTTTTACGAGGAAGGGTTCTTTTAAGAACTGGAACAGGCATTTTCACTTCCACATAACCCCAAAGCCTTATAACAGGGGTTTCTCCCTTTCCTTTGTTAAAGATAATGACTGCTGTGTTTGAGCCTGCCCTCGGAGTTCCTATCCATTCTATCTGATAGGGCAAGCCCTTAGGAATTTTTAGATTATCTGGCTCAAAGCGAAATCTTTCCAGAATAACCTCTCCTTTAAGATGAGGCGAAAGCCTTTTAAACTCTTTTATAAAAATCTCCCTGAAATCCCTTTCATCATAAAAAGGGGAAGCCATAGAAATACCCGAAAGCTTCAACATCAATAGGATAATCAATATCCCAAGCCTCATACTTTACCTCTTAAGATTGTTAGCCATTTCAAGAAGTTGATCCGCAGTAAGAACTCCTTTAGAGTTTGATTCATAAGCTCTCTGGGTGATGATAAGTTTTACCATTTCTTCCACAATATCCACATTGGACATCTCAAGATACCCCTGCGCAATGGTTCCAAAGCCGTTTTGGCCAGGATTTCCTTCAATTACATCTCCTGCGGCAGGGGTTGCCCTGAAAAGATTTCTTCCCACTGCATAAAGCCCTGCAGGATTGGGAAAGTCATAAAGCAAGAGCTGAGCCTGAGCAAGAACATTTCCATTGGGGTCAAGAGCCGTGATGAGACCATCAGGAGTCACCTCAATTCTTGCAGTTCCTGTGGGAACGGCAAATTCAGGTTGAAGCCTTGCTCCATCTGGGGTTACAATATAGCCGTCTCTGTCAAGCTTGAAATTTCCTGCCCTGGTATAAAATTCTTCTCCTCCCATTACCACCCTGAAAAAGCCTCTTCCTTCAATGGCAAGGTCAAGTTCCTGATTGGTGAGTTGGTATTCCCCTTGAGTAAAAAGTTTAGAAACAGCAACAGGTCTTACTCCAAGACCTACCTGCATTCCCACAGGCACCTGTACTCCATCTGCAGTTAAGGCTCCTGCAAGTTTTAAATTTTGATAAAAGAGGTCTTCAAATTCCACCCGGCTTTTTTTGAACCCAGGGGTATTTACATTGGCAAGATTATTGGCAATGGTATCAAGCTGAAGTTGCTGAGCCTGCATCCCTGTTGCTGCACTCCAGAGCCCTCTAATCATTTTTACCTCCTTGCGGTTTCTATTAATTTCTCTGAGGCTTCATCATAGCCTCTTATACTTCTTTGCACTGACTCAAAGGTTCTTTGAATTTCAATAAGGTTAACCATCTCCTTTATGGGATTTACATTGGATTTTTCCACAAAACCCTGTCTTATTTCATAATTTATGGCTGTCATCTCCTGGGCACCCTCAGAGACATAAAGATTTTCACCGATTTTTTTGAGTTTGCTCATATCATCAAAGGTAACCACATCAAGTCTTGCAATCTCTGTTCCATCAATGGAAAGAAGACCATCAGGAGAAACCCGAAGTTTCAAATTTTCCATGGTCACAAGACCTTCTGCAGCCATACCTGGGTCTATAATTACAGGAGCGCCATTGGCAAGCACAGGATAGCCCTGGGGAGTAACAAGCCTTCTTTCAGCATCAAGGGTAAAGTTTCCAGCCCTTGTGTAAGCAATTCCCTGAGGAGTTTGAACCTTAAAAAAACCCTCTCCCACAATAGCGAAATGAAGGGGATTATGGGTAGGCTCAAGAAATCCCTGCTCTGTATTGAGATAGGGCACCGTCTCCTTAAAGGCCCTTCTGTATTTAGGACCAATTTTTTTCATAAGAACCTCTCTGAAAGTAAGACCATCAGCCTTAAATCCAGGAGTATCCACATTAGCAAGATTATTAGTGGTGGCCGTAAATTTTCTCTCAAGAAGCTGAAGGGCTTCAAGGGCTTCAAGCAACCCAAGCTGAGGATTAATCCTTAAATCCCTCATAGGTCCTCCCATCTATTAATAAAATATCAAAAAGCATGCCTACAGAAAGGGTCTCTTGTTCAGCCTTTAAATGAGGCGAAAAGAAAATTTTTAAAGGATTAATAAAAATAAAAAGGAAAAATTTTCCTTATGTCAATACATTGACGCTAAATATTGATTAAGCAATTCCATTAATGCCTTTTTAACTTTCTCAGGTGAGAGATTTATCATGCAAAAGGGTTTTTTACAGGTTCTATTAAAACAGGGAGAACAGACAAGAGGCTCTTTTAAAACTATAAATTTTTCACTCCATGGCCCAGTTCTTTCAGGAGAGGTAGGTCCAAAGAGGGCAAGTATGGGCTTATTGAGGAGACTTGCAAGATGCATAGTTCCTGTGTCAACAGAAAGAACAACTTCAGATTCTTTCATAAGATAGACAAGTTCTTCAAGGGAAAGCTTTCCTACGAGGGAAAAGACACCGTGGTAAATTTTTTCCGCCTCTTCAGAGAAGGCCCTAAGTTTTTCTTCAGAGGGGCCTCCTACAAAATAAAAGTTTAGTTTTTTTCTTAAATCTTCGGTAATTTCAAGAAATTTTCTCCAGTTTTCAAAAGGCCAGAGCTTACTTTTCCATCTTGCTCCTGCAATAAGGACAATAAAGGGTTTTTTAACAGAAAAAGTAGGTTTTTTTTCAGGAAGGGGAATTTCGTAAAGAATTTTTGAATTAATTTCAGGAATTTTTACATCTTCCGTCAAAAATTTGGCAGATTTAATAACAAGGTCAAGATAGCGTTTAACTGCGTGTAATTCGGGGTCATAGGGTGGAAACTTCACATTGTAAAAAAAGGGGCTTCCTTCCCGATGATTTTTAAATCCTATTTTATAGCGCCCCTTTGAGAGGAGAACAAAGATTCCGCTTTTTAAAAGTCCTTGAAAATCAATGATAGCATCATAGGAAGTTTTTCTTAAGTCTTTTACAAAGTTGTAAAAGGCTTTTGGTTTTTTGAAAAAATCTTTGTTAAACAATAAAACTCTCTTAAGCCAGGGATGATTGATAAGAAGTTCGGCATTTCTTTTTTCAACAAGCCAATCAATTTCGGCTTCTGGATATATTTTTTTTAAAAGATTTAAGGCAGGAAGGGTCTGAAGGACATCTCCTAAGGCTGAAAGTTTAACTATCAGAATTTTCAAGGTAATTTCTGGATAAACTTTAAGATGTAATTTGCCGCAGAAAGAAGATTTTCAGCTATATAATCTGGCTTAATATTTTTTTTAGGAAGGAGATATTCTACCTCTCCCCTTCCATAACCAGTTAAAACAAGGATTCCTTTAAGCCCAAAATTTTTCGCAAGTTCCACATCAATAAGGCGATCTCCGATAACAAAGGACTTTTCTTTATCAAGGGGGTATTTAGAAAAGGCCAGTTCTAAAAGTCCGGTTTTTGGCTTTCTGCAGGAACAATTTTCATCGGGATGATGAAGACAAACGAAAAATTCTTCAATTTTAACACCGAAACGCTTTAACCTCTTGGTTAGTTCTTTATGAATTTCCTCTACAAGTTCTTTGGGAAAATAACCCCTTGCTGGTCCGCTCTGATTGGTTATTACAAATAGTTTAAAACCCGCTTCTTGTAATATTTTTAAAGCTTTAGGAACTCCAGAAATAATTTTTAGCCGGCTTATATGATTAAGATAACCCACTTCTTCGTTTATGGTTCCGTCCCTGTCAAGAAAGATAGCAGGAAATTTTTGCATAACTACATATTCAAAATATGAAATTTATATTCCCAGGGCAAAAAATCCTTATTGGATTTAATTTCTACCTTAAAGTTGAATTTTTTTTCAAGGTCTTCAAGATAGGAAATTTCTTCACCGATAACTTCTGTGATTCCAGGATGAACCTCTATTTCAAGCTTTTTATTTCTAATATGGGGTCCCATTTTTTGGATTCTTCTTAAAATTTCGTAATAAACAGTTCTCTTGCTTTTTATTCTTCCCTCGCCTGCACAAAGAGGGCAGGTTTCATAAAAGACATCATAGAGAGAATCCCTTTTTCTTTCTCTCGTCATCTCAAGAATTCCGAAGGGTGAAATGGGAAGAAAACTGTGTTTGGCTTTGTCTTTTTTTAAGGCTTCTTTAAGAGTTTCAAGAACCAGTTCCTGATGGGCAGGGTCCTCCATATCAATAAAATCTATCACGATGAGACCGCCTATGTTTCTAAGCCTTAACTGAGTAGCAATTTCCTGGGCTGCCTCAAGGTTGGTTTTTAAAATAGTTTCTTCCATTTCACTTTCACCTACAAATCTTCCGGTATTCACATCAATGGCGGTAAAGGCTTCGCAGGGTTCAATTACTATAAAACCTCCTGATTTAAGCCAGACCTTTCGAGAAAGAAGCTTTTTAACATCAACCTGGAATCCGTGGGCATAAAAAATGTCTTCCTTTCCTTCGTATAATTTTAAAGCTGATATAAAGTCAGGAAAATATCTCTCAAGAAACTCTTTAAGTTTCCTGTAAAATTCTTCATCATCCACAAGGATAACAGAGATTTCCTTGGTAAAAAAATCCCTTATGGCCCGAAAGGCTATGTTTAGCTCTTCATAAATAAGGGCAGGGGCTTTAACCTTTTTTGCCCGTTCTTTAATATCTTCCCACAAACAAAGCAGAAATTCCATTTCCCTTTTTAGGGACTCTTCATCTGCCTCAACTGCTGCGGTGCGAATGATCCATCCTGTATCAGGAGGACGGATTTTTTCAACAATTTCCCTTAAAGCCTTTCTCAGTTTTTCCTCCTTGATTTTTCGAGAGATACCAATGTGTTGAAAATAGGGAAGATAAACGAGATAATGCCCTGGAAGGGTGAGATTGGTTGAAACCCTTGCTCCTTTTTGCCCCAAAGGTTCCTTTATGACCTGGACAAGAATTTCCATACCTTCCTTTAGAACCTCTTTTGGACCAGAAAAAGCCAGTTCTTTATCCCAATCAATGTCTTCTGAGGGAACGAGATCGTCTCCGAATAAAAAGGCTGTTCTTTCAAGACCGAGGTCAAGAAAGGCAGAGTTAATGCCAGGAACAACCCTCACCACTCTCCCTTTATAAATATTTCCCACAAGGCTTTTTTCAGAAGCCCTCTCAACATAGAATTCAACAAGATTTTGGTCTTCCACAAGACCAACTCTTATTTCAAAGGGAGTATAGCTGATAAGAAGTTTACCCATAAAATCTTAAAGAGCTTTTAAAAATTCTGTAATAAGGCGGGTTAGCCTTTTTTCTGCAGCTTGAGAGGCTTTAACCACCTCTTCAAAAAGGATGGGCTGAAAATTATCGGGATCATTCACATTGGCAATTACAGAGACTCCAAGAACTCTAAGTCCTGCATGTACTGCCACAATTACCTCAGGAACAGTTGACATTCCCACAGCATCGGCCCCGATCATTCTTAAAAATCTGGTTTCTGCAGGGGTTTCAAGACTTGGGCCAGGAACTGCCACATAAACCCCTTCCTTAATCTCCTCGCCAAGGGAGCTCGCAACTTTTTTAAATAGAGTTCTTAGCTCTTCATCATATGCCCTTGACATATCCGGGAATCTCGGGCCCCATTCTTCAAAATTTATCCCCCTTAAAGGATTGTCTGGAATGAGATTGATGTGGTCTTTTATCAGCATAAGATCTCCTGATTTAAAGGAAAGATTTAGGCCTCCTGCAGCATTTGAAACAAGATAAATCCTTGGCTTAAAAAGCGTTAAAACCCTCAAGGGGAAGGTCAAAGTTTTGGCAGAATACCCTTCATAATAGTGGAATCTTCCTCTAAAAAGGGCAACCTTTTTTCCTGAAAGCTTTCCAAAAATGAGTTCCCCGGTATGGGTTTCCACAGTGGATCTGGGGAAATGGGGAATTCTTTCATAGGGGATGACTAAATCTTTTTCACAGGCCTCTGCAAGCCCTGAAAGACCCGTTCCAAGGGTAATAATTATATCTGGTGAAAAAGGAGACCTTTCTTTTAAAAATTCAAAACTTTCTTTAACCTTTTGATAAAAATCATCTTGATTAAATGATTGGTCCTGCATTGGTTTCCTCAAAAAAGGTGGTAAGTTTCGGCCTTCCGAGTTCATCAATTTCAAGAACTTTAACCCTTATCCTTTCTCCGATTTTATAAGCATTCTTTAAATCCTTTGGCGGATTATACATCTTTGAAACATGAAGAAGGCCAATCTTTCCAGGAAGAATCTCCACAAAGAGTCCGTAAGGTTCAATGCGGGTAATTTTACCCTCGTATTCCTTTCCCACTTCTACATCAGAAACAATGGCAAAAATTTCCCTTTTGGCTGCCTCAATGTCTTCTTGTCTCTGCCCTGTTATAGAGACCTTTCCGCCTTCAAGAACCCAAATAACCGTGTTTGTTCTTTCACGAATGTCCTTTACAGTCTTTCCACCAGGTCCAATAATAAGGGTTGCCTTTTCTTCAGGAACAGTAATGATTTCAATTTTGGGGGCATAAGGAGAGAGTTCTTTTCTTGGTTCAGGGATAGCTTCATACATCTTATCAAGAATAAAGTTTCTTGCAATTTTAGCTCTCTCAAGGGCTTCAGCAAGAATCTCCTTTTTAAGTCCCTTTATTTTGATATCCATCTGCACACTGGTTATTCCCTCTCTTGTTCCCGCTACTTTAAAATCCATATCTCCAAGCTGATCTTCATCTCCCAAAATATCTGTTAAAATCAGATATTTATCCTGATAGGTGGCAAGCCCCATGGCAATCCCGGCTACATGTTTTTTTACAGGAACTCCAGCGTCAAAAAGGGAAAGGGATCCAGCACAGACCGTTGCCATGGAAGAGGAACCATTGGATTCAAGTACATTGGCAACAATTCTTATGATGTAAGGGAAATCATCTTCTGATGGAATAAGGGGCTCAAGGGCCCTTTCAGCAAGAGCCCCATGTCCGATTTCTCTTCTTCTTGGAGGCCCCCACGGACGAGCCTCTCCTGTGCAAAAGGGTGGAAAATTATAATGAAGCATAAATCTTTTGAAGGTCTCCCC
This sequence comes from Thermodesulfobacteriaceae bacterium UBA6232, assembly GCA_002441555.1. GTDB lineage: Bacteria > Desulfobacterota > Thermodesulfobacteria > Thermodesulfobacteriales > Thermodesulfobacteriaceae > Caldimicrobium. The sequence goes on along the minus strand of DJWK01000032.1, from coordinate 6,844 downwards.
TTCAAAAATGGTTTCAACAAGCTGAGCCTCTTCACGAGACCCAAGGGTAACTGTGGCAAAAACCTGGGTTTGACCCCTTGTGAAAATGGCTGAGCCATGGGGTCTTTCAAAGGGATGAACCTCAATGGTTATAGGCCTAATTTCTTCTGGTTTTCTTCCATCAATGCGAAGTCTCTCACTAAAAAGTTTTTCTCTCATAAGGGTTTGAATTAGTTTTTTGTAAGCAAAGAAAAGTTCGCCCTTTTTTTCTTCTCCTACTTCTTTTAATAAATCCTCAAAGATTTCGTCAAGGACACGATGTCTTTCAAGTTTATCTTTAATACTCAGAGCAGAAAGAAGAGAAGAGGTTGCCCTATCCTTAATAAATTGGAGAATCTCCTCATTTTCAAAGGGGGAAACAAAGCTGATCTTTTCCTTGCCTTTTTTTTGAAGAAGTTCCTTTTGAGCTAAAATCAAAGGCTGGGCTTTTTCCAGCGCAAAATAAAGGGCCTGTAAAAGCACCTCCTCACTTATTTCCTTTCCTCCGCCTTCAACCATAACAATGGAATCTATAGAAGTTGCCACCACAATATCAAGATCAGAGGCCTGTCTTTCTTCATAGGTAGGATTAATAATAAAATTTCCATTGATTCTTCCCAATCTGACCCCTGCAATAGGACCAAGGAAAGGAGCGGGTGAAAGAGTTAAAGCCGCTGAAGCACCAAGTAGAGCAAGCACATCTGGATCATATTTTTCATCAGCTGACATTGTAAGAGCTGTTACCACAACTTCATGGTTAAATCCCTCTGGAAAAAGGGGTCTAACTGAACGATCCATTAATCTTGAAACAAGGATTTCTCTATCTGTTGGCTTTCCTTCTCTCTTGAAAAAGCCTCCTGGGATTTTTCCCCAAGCAGAGCTCTGTTCCCTGTAATCTACAGATAATGGAAGAAAGTCAACGCCTTCAACGGGTTTTTCACTTAGACAGGCAGTTACAAGAACAGCTGTTCCTCCTTGTTTAACAACTACAGACCCTCCGGCAAACTTGGCATACCAACCTGTTTCAATAGTGATTGGATCCCTTCCATCAAGTAAAATTACTACCCTTTCCATATTTCCTCACCATTCGTTGTATTTTTTTGAAAATAAAAAAATTTCTAAAAGCACTGAAAAATTCATTCATAAGTTTAGAATTAGAAAAAAATTTTTCAAGTGCATTGTTTTTTTTGAAGGGGATTATTATAATATAAATTAACTTAATTGGTAAACTAAAGGAGGCAACGAAATGGCAAATTTGCTTGAAATAAGGGACCTATGGGTTGAGGTAGAGGGAAGGGAGGTTTTAAAAGGAATAAGCTTAGAGATACCCGTTGGAGAGACCCATATTATTTTTGGAAGAAATGGTTCTGGGAAAACCACGCTTCTTATGACCATTATGGGATTTCCAACCTATAAAGTTAAGCACGGTCAAATTATATTTAAAGGGGAGGATATAACCCATCTTCCTCCTTATGAGAGGGCAAAAAGGGGAATTGGAATAATGTTTCAGAGGCCTCCCACTATCAAGGGGGTGAAGTTAAGAGAAATTTTAAAACTCTGTGCCAAAGAAAACGGGGTTAAAATTGAGGAACTTGCCAGGGCCTTTCAGTTTGAACATTTTCTTGATAGAGAGGTCAACAAGGGCTTTTCTGGGGGAGAGTTAAAGAAAAGTGAGCTTTTGCAACTGCTTATTCAGGATCCAGACCTTGTTCTTCTTGATGAGCCTGAATCAGGGGTTGACCTTGAAAATATTCACCTCATTGGTGAGATGATTAAAAAGCTTTTGCAAAAGGATACCCATCGTCCAAGAAAAAAAAGCGGCTTAATTATCACCCATACAGGCTTTATTTTGAAATATGTGGCAGCAGACCTCGGTTATGTGATTATGAACGGAGAGATCTATTGCAAAGGAAATCCCATTGAAATTTTTGAGGGGATTCAGAAGTTTGGTTATGAAGGCTGTCAGCAGTGTTTAAGAAGATGTGAATTTTAAAAAATTAAAAAATTAAATAAGGAGGTTAAATGTGGCTGAAAAGAAAATAGATTTAAAGGCCTTTAAATCTGCAAAGGAAGCAAAAGTTCCTGAAGATTTATCTAAGCTTTCTCCTGAAGAAAGGGAAAGGTTAAGGCTTTTAGGTCTTGATGAAAATATTCCTCATGAGGGAGAATATGTGCAGGTTGATGCTAAGCCTCTTCTTTGCAGAAGAAAAGTTGAGGGCCTTGAGGTTATGCCCATTTCTCAAGCCTTAAAGAGCTTTGATAAAATCGGGGATTATCTCTGGAAAGCAGTCTCCCCTGAAAAGGATGAATTTACTAAAGCAGCAGCAGAAGACCTTGACGATGGTTATTTTATAAGGGTTTTGCCAGGGTATAAGCTTGTTTATCCTGTGCAGACCTGTTTATACATAAGAACTGATGAGATTGCTCAAAAAGTTCACAATATCGTAATTGTTGAGGAAGGGGCAGAGCTTAATCTGATTACATCTTGCTCTGTTCATCCCCACATTAGTTCAGCCCTTCACATCGGAATATCAGAATTTTATGTAAAAAAAGGGGGAAAGCTTACTTTTACTATGGTTCACATGTGGGGTGAAAAGGTGGCTGTTCGCCCGAGAACAGGAATTATCGTTGAAGAAGGCGGAACTTATGTATCCACTTATGTGAGTCTCTTTCCTGTGAACACCATTCAGACAGCCCCTGTTTGCAGGCTAACTGGTGAGGGAGCAAGGGCCTCCTTTGCAACCATCATAGCTAATCATCCGGGCTCCCATATTGATATTGGCGGAGAGGTTCATCTTGAGGCTGAAAATACAAGAACAGAAATTATTTCAAGAAATGTGGTTTATGGAGGCATTAACATTGCAAGGGGCAAAATCATTGCCAAGGCCCCCAAGGTCAAGGGTCACCTTGAGTGCCAGGGCCTTATGCTCAGTGATGAGGGCCTTATGATGGCTATCCCTGAACTTGACAGTCATTACTCCGATGTGGAATTAACCCATGAAGCAGCTGTGGGAAAGATTGCCCGGGAAGAGGTGGAATACCTTATGGCAAGGGGCTTAACTGAAGATGAGGCAACCTCTCTTATCGTTAAAGGTTTTCTAAGCGTAAAAATTGAAGGGCTCTCTCAGGAACTGCAAAAACAGATTGACAAAACCCTTGAGCTTGCTAAACTTGGTTTTTAATGAAGGTAAAGCCATGGCTCTCTCATCTTAAACCTTACCCACCAGGTAAAACCTTAGAGGAGATTTTAAAAGAGAGTGGTTCTTTAACAACCATTTATAAACTCAATTCCAATGAGAATCCCCTCGGGCCTTCCCCAAAGGTAATTGAAGCCCTAAGAAAATCCCTTTCAGAAATTCATCTCTATCCCGAAGCAAGTTATCTCACTTTAAGAAAGGCCCTTTCTGAAAAATGGGAAGTATTTCCTGAAGAGGTTATTCTCGGGAACGGCTCAAATGAGGTGATTGAATTTCTTTTTAAGGCCTATCTTTTCGAGGGGGATGAAATCATTGTGAGTGAGCCTTCCTTTCTTATGTATACCAAATTTGCAGAAATTTACGGGGTAAATATCAAAAGAGTTTCTCTAACAGGTGAGCTTTGCCATGACCTTGAGGGGATTTTAAAGGCTCTTTCTCCGAAGACGAAAATGATTTTTTTAGATCATCCCCATAATCCTACGGGGCAATGCCTTAAGAGAAAGGATTGGGAGGCCTTTTTTCAGAGGCTTCCTAAAGAAGTTTTAGTGGTAATGGATGAGGCTTATGGAGAATTTATTGAGGATGAAGAGGTGCCCTTAGGAATAGAATTTATTAAAAAGGGTTATCCTGTTATGGTTGTGCGCACCTTTTCCAAATTTTACGGCCTTGCGGGTTTAAGGCTTGGCTATGGCCTTGGGAGGAAAGAGATTATTCAAGAGCTTGAGAAGGTTCGCCAGCCCTTTAATGTAAATCTCCTTGCCGTAAAAGCAGGACTTTCTGTGCTTTCAGACCTTGAATATCAAAAAAAGACAAGGGAACTGGTATTAACAGGAAGAAAGTTTTTGACAAAGGCCCTTTCAGAACTTGGCTTTAAAGTTTATCCCAGTGAGGCTAATTTTATCATGGGTGACTTTGGAAAAAGGGTTGATCAAATTTATGAGGCCCTCCTTTCTGCTGGAATATTTGTTAGGCCCCTTAAAGCCTACGGTTTTCCAACCTCCCTTCGTATCACCATAGGAATAGAGGAGGCTAACGCCAAACTTATTGAGGTGATTAAAAGAACCATCTCTGGTTAGAAAAAATGGCTTATTATCCCCTTTCTGTTATTTTAAACCAAAAGGGAGAAGTTTTAAAAGTAAACTCCTTTTTTAAGAAAAAGCTTGGATTTAAAGAAGAAGAGCTTTTTGGGAAAAGCTTATGTGAAATTCTCTGTGATGAAGCCTGTAGAGAGAATTTTCTCAATCTCATTTCTCAAGCACAATCAAAAGACGAGATTTTCCCGATAAAGCTAAGCTTTAAAAAAAGGGATAAGGACATTTTATATTTTGAAGGTCATATAAAAAAGGCAAAAGGAAAAGAGGGAATTTTTTTACTATATGGATGGGATGTAACGGAGATTTACACTTACAAAAGGATTTCACGAATATTAATGGCTGTAAATAAAATAATAATTAAAGAGATTTTATCAGAAAAGGCGCTCTACAAAGAAATATGCAGGGTTATGGTTGATGAGTTCGGGCTACGCTTTGCCTGGGTTGGTGTTCCTGATGAGAGAAGTTCTGAAATAATTCCCCTTGTTTCTTATGGCTATGAGGAGGGATATTTAAAGGAAATAAAGATTGTCTTAGACCCAGAAAGACTTGAAGGAAAGGGGCCAACGGCAACTGCAATTCGTGAAGGGAAAATTTCCATTAATCCTGATACCCGAACAAATCCCCTTTATGAAGCTTTTAGAGAAAAGGCTTTAAAAAGAGGCTATCTTTCAAGCGCTGCTATTCCCCTTTTTACAGATGGAAAATTAAAAGCGGTTCTTAATCTTTATTCTGAAGAGCCCTTTTATTTTAGAGAGGAAATAAAAGACCTCCTTTATGAATTAAAGGAGGATCTTGAATATGCTCTAAAACGTATTGAGGAACTCTCCTTTCGAATTCTTTTAAGTAAAGCCCTTGAAAATTCTGATATGTGGCTTTTTATAACCGACGAAAAATTTTCCATAATTTATGTAAATAATATTGCGATTGCCTTTTCTGATTATTCAGAGGAAGAACTCTTGGGTAAACCTATTTGTATTCTTTATGAAGAATGTACCCTTGATAAAAAAGAAAAGATTGAAAGAATCCTCAAAGAGGATGGGAGTTATTTTGAGGTATTTAAAGTGCGAAAGAAAAACGGAGAAATTATATACTTAGATCAAAAAATTATACCTGTAATTCTTCCTGAAAAAAGCCTTTATGTGTGGATAGGAAGAGATATTACCTTAGAAATAAATCTTTTTGAAACCATAGAGAGGCTTGAAAATTATGATCCCCTTACAGGGCTCTTAACCTTAAGGGGTTTACTTAAAAGGGTTGAAGAATTCCTTTTTCATGGTAAGACCCGTGCGGCTTTAGTAGTATTGGATTTATACGAGTTCACCTATATAAATGATTACTATGGCTTTAAATGGGGTGATCAAATCCTTCAGGAGTTAGCCCTAAGGCTTAAGAAATATTTGCAGGAAAGAGCTTTTTTAGCCCGCTCTTCTGCAGATGAGTTTGTTATCCTATTTACAGAGGTCCATAGTGAAGAGGACTTAGCCCTTTTGATACAGAAACTTATTACTGTCATAGAAAGGCCTTATTTGATAGATTCGGAGTTAATTAAATTGAAATGGAATTTAGGTATAAGTTTATACCCTGAGGATGGAAAGGATTTTGAAGAACTTTATCGCAAAGCCAATGCAGCCTGTAGTCAAGCTAAAAAAGTAGGGCCTAATGTTTTTAAATTTTATGGAGAAGAATTGACAGTTAATATCAAAAGGACTTTGGAAAAGGAAAAACTTATTGAAGAGGCCCTTTCTAATAATCTTTTTACCTTTTTTTATCAGCCCTATTTTATTACAAGCAATCTTCAGCTTAGCGGAGCTGAGGCCCTTGTTCGCATAGTTATGCCAGAGGGTAGAATAGTTTTTCCTGGGGAGTTTATAGAGGTTCTTGAGAGGTCCCCCCTTCGCAGAGAGTTTGAATTATGGAGTATAAGTGAGATAGTAAAAAAGATAAACGAATGGAATCTTTCCATAGGGGTGAATCTTTATCCTGATACCTTTAGAGATGAAAAATTCTGGGAAGAGGTAAGTAAACACCTTGTTGGACTCAAAAATAACATTGTCTTTGAGATTACAGAGCGTGGAGTTATGTCTGATCCCGAGACCGCAGTAAAAATTATAAAAAACCTAAAAGCCGAATTTACCAATGTAAAGTTTGCTTTAGATGATTTTGGAACAGGCTACAGCAATATGATTTACCTGAAGAATCTCCCCGTGGATTATATTAAAATTGACTTTTCCTTTACTAGAGAAATTATTGAGGATGTAAAGGCTCAGGGTATTGTGAAGTCCATTATTGATATTGCCCATATTCTTCATGCAAAGGCTTTGGCAGAGGGTGTAGAAACTTATGAACAATACCAGATCCTTGACATTATGGGATGCGATTTTGTTCAAGGTTTTTACTTTGAAAGGCCTATTCCTGAAAAAGATTTTAAAGAAAAATATCTTTTTAAAATTATTTCTTGAAGTTTTTCAATATTCCTTTTTATAATTAAGAAATAATAAAATAAAGCCTATTACAAATTCATGTGTAAAAATATTT
>DJWK01000011.1:36300-46747 GCA_002441555.1 Thermodesulfobacteriaceae bacterium UBA6232 | reverse complement strand
ATACACAAAATTTATAATACTACCGTTCCCTCTTAAAAAGAGGTCTTTTTTTATAATAATAGAAAAGTTTGTTAAAAGTTTACAAGGGTAAATTTTAGGTTATATTATGGTAAACATTTTTACCATGAAAAGGAGGGAGGCCTATTTATGTTTAAGGAGTGGCCTTTTCAGATAAAGGTTGAGCCTTTAAAAGAGGAATGGTATAAAAAGGCCTGGGAAAGGCTTGATAACCTCACCAAGCCAAAGGGAAGTCTTGGAAGACTTGAAGAACTTGCAGCCCAGCTCGTTGCTATCTTTGAAGATCCCTTCCCTAAAATAAATAAAAAACTAAGCTTTGTTTTTGCAGGGGATCACGGGATTGCTGAAGAAGGAGTTTCTGCCTTCCCAAAGGAAGTTACTGCGCAAATGGTTTACAATTTTTTAAGAGGTGGAGCAGGAATAAATGTCCTTGCCAGATTTGCAGGGGCAGAGGTAAAAGTAGTCGATGTGGGAGTGGATTATCAATTTGAAAATTTACCTAACCTAATTTGCAAAAAAATTTGCTCTGGCACTAAAAATTTTGCTAAAGAGCCTGCTATGACAAGGGATGAAGCCCTCAAATGTATTGAAGTTGGCTATGAACTTGCCAAAGAGGCCATTTCTCAGGAATATAATCTCATAGGGATTGGAGATATGGGAATTGGGAATACCACTCCTTCTTCAGCCATAACCGCAGTGATTACAGGAAGCCCCGTTGAGGAAGTTACGGGAAGGGGCACAGGGATTAATGACCACTTTTTTCAGAAAAAGATTGAGGTTATTAAAAGGGGCATAGAAATTCACAGGCCGGATCCTGAGGATCCCATTGATGTCCTTTCCAAAGTTGGTGGAACAGAAATCGGAGCCTGCGCAGGGGTTGTTCTTGCCTGTGCTGAGAATAGAGTCCCTGTGGTTATGGATGGCTTTATTACAGGGGCAGGAGTTCTTCTTGCTTATAAGATTAATCCTTTGGTGAAAAACTATGTAATTGCCTCTCACAGATCTATGGAAAGAGGGCATCAGGCTCAGCTTGAATACATGGGGCTTTCTCCTTTGCTTGATCTCAATCTGAGACTCGGTGAAGGGACAGGGGCAGCCCTTGCCATGCTTCTCATTGAAGCAGCCCTCAGGATTTATCATGAAATGGCAACCTTTGACTCAGCTGGGGTTTCTAAAAATCTCCATTAGTCATGCTTAAAGGTCTTTTTCTTGCTGCTTCCTTTCTCTGGAGATTCCCTATAAAGATAAAAGAGGTTTCAGAAAGAGATTTTGAAAAGGCCCTTGTTTTCTTTCCTGCTATCGGAGCGATGGAAGGGCTTATTCTTGCAATCTTAGCTAAGAACCTTAATCCCTATCTAAAAGAAGAAATTTCAGCCCTTTTATTACTGTTAATTCTTTTTTATTTAAGAGGTATTTTTCATCTTGATGGACTTTCTGATACCTTTGATGCTTTAGCGTACAAGGGGAACACTGATTTAGAGGAAGATAGAAAAAAACGCCTTGAAATAATGAAAGATAGTAGAGCCGGGGTTTCAGGAATAACTGCCCTTTTTATAAATTTACTTGCCAAGTTTATTTTTTTAAAGGATATTCTCAACATTCCCCACTATGCATTTCTTTTTTTGCCCTTTTTTCTCTCAAGGGTTTTTCTTCTTCCTGTGATTTATTTTTCAAAACCAGCAAAAAAAGAAGGCCTCGGGTTTTTAATGAAAAAGAGTTTACATAAAGAAACCTTTTTCAAAGGGATGATTCTTAGTTTACTTATACTTTCAGGGTTTTTAATTATAGCAAATTTCTTAAAAATTTATCATATCCTATTGATTTTGTGTTTAAATTTTTTAATAATTGCTTCTTTTAAAAGAAAATTTAAGAGGGCCTTTGGAGGGCTTACAGGAGATAACTTTGGGGCTTTGGTTGAAATAAGTGAGGCTTTAACCCTTTTTTATGGTGCGGTTTTATGGTAAAGGCCTTAATGATAACGGGAACTAATTCCTCTGCAGGAAAGTCCTTTCTTGTAACAGCCCTTTGCAGATATTTTGCAAAGAAAGGGTTTAAAGTTGCACCTTTTAAGGCGCAAAACATGAGCCTTCAAAGCTTTGTCTGTAAAGATGGAAGTGAAATTGGCCTTGCTCAGGCCTTACAGGCCATGGCTTGTGGTATTGAGCCAGAAAAATACTTTAATCCCATTCTTTTAAAACCAGAGGGAAATCAAAAAAGCCAAGTGCTTCTTCTGGGAAAGGTTTATAAAACCCTTTCTGCAGAGGATTATTATAAAGAGAGAGAAATATTATGGGCCACTGTAAAAGAGGTTCTTGATTATTTAAAGGACAAGTATGATCTTCTTATTCTTGAGGGTGCTGGAAGCCCTGCAGAAATTAATCTCCTTGAGGTGGATATTGTTAATATCAAACCAGCCCTTTATCTTAATTGTCCTGTTTTTCTTGTAGGAGACATAGACAAAGGTGGAGTTTTTGCCTCCCTTTATGGCACCCTGGAACTCCTTAAAAAATTTAAGCCTGATTATGCAAAGCTAATAAAAGGATATATCATAAACAAATTTAGAGGTAGTAAAAAAATCCTCTCCCCTGGGATAAATTCCCTTAATGAAGTAACTGGACTTCCCTTTTTAGGAATCCTACCCTATAAAGAAGATTTAAAGATATCTGATGAAGACGGCTATTCCTTTTTCACCAAAAGAAAAAATCGTGATTTTACCAAAGGTGAGGTTAAAATAGTTATTCTTCCTTTACCGCGTATTTCCAATTTTTCAGATTTTGACCCCTTTTATATTGAAGAGGATGCAGAAGTAGTTTATTCCTTTCGAGAAGAGGATATTCTTTCTGCGGATATTATTATTCTTCCTGGTAGTAAAAGCACCCTTAGTGATCTACTTTTTCTCAAGGAAAGAGGGATAAAAAAACTTTTAGAGAAAGCCCTTCAAAGAGGAGCAGAAATAATAGGGATTTGCGGAGGATATCAGATGCTTGGGAAAGTTTTAAAAAATCCCTATAAAAGTGAGGGTGAAATTAAAGAGATGGAAGGCTTGGGATTCCTTGATATTGAAACCCTTTTCTATCCTGAAAAAATTACCACTCAAGTTTTAGCGCGGCCTTTAAGCACGGAAAATAAAAAAAATACACTTTGGGGTTTTGAGATCCATAAAGGAATTTCCTACGGAGATATAAATCTTTTTGAAATTGAACGGCTTGCAACAGGAGAAAAACTTTCTGAAGGTTCGCAGAACGGAAGGGTCTGGGGAACCTATTTACACGGAATATTTACCAACGATAAATTCAGAAGAGAGCTTTTAAACAGGCACAGAATTAAAAAGGGGCTTTCTCCTCTTCCAGTAAAAATACGATATTGGGACGCCCTTAAAGAAAACTTTGAAAAACTTTCTCAATTTGTTGAGAACTATCTTGATATGGAAAAAATTAATGAAATTTCAGGATTTTAAATGGATTTATTTACAGTAAAGGGCTATCAAATAGCCTTGGCTTTTTTTCTTGATTTTATTCTGGGAGACCCCAAAAATTTTCCCCATCCTGTAAAAGGAATAGGAAAAACCATCTCCCTTTTAGAACCTCCCATTAGAAAAATTCCCCTTTTCAATGACAAAATCAGGGGGATTTTTTTCTTTTTTGCGGTAAATTTTATAACTCTATTTGTTTCTTTTCTTTTTCTGCAAATTCTTATTCAATTAAAAAAAATTTCCCCTTTTCTTGCAGAAGGGGTTTTTTTTCTTACCCTATCCCTTTTTCTTGCTTTGAGGAGTCTTGTTGATGCGGGTTTGTGTGTGGAAAAATATCTATCCCAAGGAGAGCTTGAGCTTGCAAGAAGGGAACTTAAAGCCCTTGTGGGAAGAGATACAGACAAACTTGATGAAAAGGGTATTCGCAGGGCTGTGCTTGAAAGCTATGCGGAAAATCTAAATGATGGAGTTATAGCACCTCTTTTTTGGCTCACCCTTTTAGGATTTCCAGGCATGGTCTTTTATAAAACAGTTAACACCCTTGATTCCATGGTGGGTTACAAAAATGAAAAATATAAAAACTTTGGTTGGTTTTCTGCCAAGATGGATGATTTAGTAAATTTAATCCCAGCAAGAATTACAGCTCTCTTAATTGTTTTGGCAAGTTTTTTCTATCTGGGAATAAATTCTGGTCTTAGAAGTTTTAAATGGATTTTTAAGTATGCCAAACTTCATCCTTCACCCAATGGAGGATATCCTGAATCAGCTCTTTCAGGGGCTCTGGGAGTGAGGCTTCTTGGGCCTGCTTATTATAATGGAGAATTGATAGTGAAACCCTATATCGGAGAAAATTTAATTAATAATTTTGATAAAACCATATTCATTGCCAAAAATTTGCTTATAATGAGTGCTTTTTTTATGCTTATTATAATTCTTCTCTTTAAGGGAATAAAATGAATGATTTTATACTTCCTCACCATGGTGGAAACATATATTTCTTTGCAGAAAGGTTTGGGTTACTTCCTTCCAAAATTGTTGATTTAAGTTCCTCTGTAAATCCTATGATAAAAAGCTTTCTTGATTTTGAAAAGGATGAGCTATTGGAGGCACTTTCCCGTTATCCTGATCCTGAGTGTTTAGAACTCAAAAGACTTTTTGCTGAAAAATATTCCCTCAGTGAGAGTTTTATCCTTGTGGGGAACGGTTCCTTTGAGCTTTTGCAATTCCTAATTTTTAGCCTACCTTCAAATACCAAAATTTTTCTTCCAGAACCAACTTTTATTGGATATCGCAAAATCATCTCCAAAAGAAGGAATCTCATCCCCCACCCTCATATATCCCTTTATCCAGAAAGGCATCTTGAAACCTTACAAAATTTTCTTGAAAATTCTCCCTCACCTAAAGCAGTAATTATTTGCAATCCCAATAATCCAACAGGTTTGAGTTTTAATAAAGAATCTCTTTTAAGCTTTATATGGGATTATCCTGATGTATTTTTTATTATTGATGAGGCCTTTATTGAGTTTGATGAGAAAAATTCTTTGATAACCGAGGTCTCAACTTATGCCAATCTTTTTATTCTTAGATCCCTTACCAAATTTTTCGGGCTTGCTGGGGCACGGGTTGGTTTCCTTATTTCTTCAAATCCTCTTTTAAGGGAAGTAAATGCTTTAAAACCCTTTTGGAGTGTTAATACCATTTCTCAATTTTTTGCCATAAAAATTTTAAAAAATGAAAGTTTTGTGAGAGAAAGTCTCAATTACTTTTCAAGGCTTAAAAGCCTTTTTGAAGAAAGGATGAAGACTTTAAAAGTTGAATTTTTACCAAGTAAAACCAATTTTTATTTGTTAAAAAATCTACCCAGGGGTTATAACTTTTTTGTTTGGCTTATTAGAGAAAAAAATATCCTTGTTAGAAATTGTTTTAATTTTTTGGGGCTTAGTGAAAATGATATCAGAGTGTCCCTTAAAGAAGAGGGTTCTTTAATCCTTTTTTGTGAGGCTTTGGAGGAATGGCTAAGGGGTTTATAATTTCTGCACCCAAAAGCGGTGAAGGAAAAACTCTTATCACCCTCGGAATATTAAGATTATTGACAAAGAGGGGCCTAAAAGTTCAGCCTTTTAAGGTTGGGCCTGATTTTATTGATCCTAAGTGGCATGCCCTTTCCACCAACAAAGTCTCTTATAACCTTGACCTTTTTTCAATGGGAAAGGATAGGCTTAAAGCCCTTTTTTACAATAAGGCTATGGAAGTTGATTTTGCCGTTGTTGAAGGGGTGATGGGCCTTTTTGACGGAAGGTATTCCACCTTTGAGGTGGCAAAACTTCTAAAACTTCCCATTGTTCTTGTTGTTGATGCCTTTGGCGTAGCTGAAAGTCTCTCTTACATAGTAAAAGGATTTTCAGAAAGGGTAAAAAGGGCTGGTCTTCCCTTTTATTTGTTCCTAAACAGGGTTTCTTCAGAAAGACATCTTTTAAGACTAAAAAAGGCATTAAAAAGTTATCCTATTGCAGGATATCTTTTCAGAAAAAAAGAATACGAACTTCCTTCACGGCACCTTGGCCTTTTTCTTCCAGAACACTTTAAGGAGGCAGAAAAAGTTATTTCAATTGTAGCTGAAGACCTTGAAAAAAACTTTGATTTATCTATTTTTAAACCCATAGATTTTTCAAATTTTGAAGCTTCCTCCCTACCCTCCTTTTTGCCTGAAATTCCCTTTAAAAAAATTGGAATTGCCTTTGATGAAGCCTTTAATTTTTATTATCCTCACCTTCTTGAAGAACTTAAGAAAAAAAGTGAAATCCTTTTCTTCAGTCCTTTGAGGGACACAAAACTTCCCTCTGAGGTTGGCTTGCTTTATTTTGGAGGAGGTTATCCTGAACTTTTTGCGAAAGAGTTAGGCGAAAATAAATCCATTCTTAAAGAGATAAAAGCCTTTTTTGAAGATGGCAGGCCCATTTATGCTGAATGCGGAGGGCTTTTATATTTATCAAAAGGCCTTTACTGGGAGGATAAATTCTATCCTATGGCTGGAATTTTTCCCTTTGAAACAAGAAAAAAAGGACTTACTCTTGGCTATCGGAAAGTAACCCTTTGTGAAAAACATCCCTTTTTTGAGGGTATTAAAAGGTTTTATGCTCATGAATTTCATTATACTGATATAATAGAAACACAAAAAAGGGTAGATTTGAAAAAAATTTTTAGAGTTTATAGTCAGGATGGAAAGACTTTTCTTGAGGGTTTTTACTATAGAAATGCCCTTGCAACTTATATGCATTTTATTGCAAAGGCTTAAAAAGATTTTTGCAGGGGGAGGCAAAAATGGAAAAGTTTCTCATTGTGCTTCACGGAAGTCCCAAAAAAGAGGCCAATACCTGGGATCAATTTTTAAGTCTTCTTGCTGCTACCTTTGGAAGACCTCGGGAAGATTTTGCCCTTGCTTTTTTACAGTTCGGAGAGCCTGATGTAAAAAGCGCCCTTGAAGCCCTTATTAAAAAGGGTGCCAAAAGAATAATTGTTCATCCCTTTTTCTTGAGTGCAGGGCTTCATGTCACTAAAGATATTCCAGAAATTTTAGAAGAGGTAAAAAGGGAAATTCCTGAAGTTGAAATAATTTACACCAAACCCCTTGGCATCCATGAAAAACTTGCTGAGATTGTAAAAGAACGAATTGAAGAAATGGGTGTCAAAAGAGGAGTGGATATTGAAAGAAAAAGCTTTGAAATTATTGAAAAAGAAATTGATTTAAGTAATTTTTCTCCGGAAGAAAAGGTGATTGTAAAAAGGGTTATCCATGCAACCGCTGACTTTGAATTTAAGGATACCATGGTCTTTCATAAAAAGGCCGTCTCTCTTGCCATAGAAAACATAAAAAATGGGAAAAATATCCTTGTTGATGTGGAAATGGTAAGAGCTGGTATTTCCAAAAGATTGTTAAAGGGAAACCAAGTAATTTCCTATTTATCTGAAATTACCGAAGAGCCTGAAGATGGAACCCGCACAGAAAAAGCCATTTCTCTTGCCCTTGAGAAGGAAAAAAATATTGGAATAATTGCCATTGGTAACTCACCTACAGCCCTTCTTAAAACCGTAGAGGTCCTTAATAAAAATAATATTAAAAATATTGTGGTTATAGGGATGCCCGTTGGTTTTGTTAAGGCCTTTGAAGCCAAACTCCTTCTTTCTACCCAAGATTTCCCATTTATAACCAATCTAAGCAGAAAGGGGGGTAGCCCTGCCTGTTGTGCTGTAGTTAATGCACTGCTTAAGCTTGCAGAGCAGTAAGAAAGGAAAATTTTATGATAAAAAAGCTTTATTTGATAGGAATTGGCCCAGGAGATCCCAAATATTTAACCCTTGAGGCTAAAGATCTGCTTGATAGATTAAATCTCTTTCTTATCCCGGAAAAAAAAGGGAAAAAAGAGGAACTTACCAAAAAGAGAACGGAAATTATAAAATTTGTTAAAGGAGATAAACCCTTTCAATGTGTTTATCTTTCCTTTCCTGAGAGAGAAAGAGGGATTAATTACAAAGAAAAAGTTATAGAGTGGAGGAAGAAAAAAGGAGAAATACTTAAGGAAACCCTTTTAAAGCTTGAAGAGGATGAGGCTGGTTTTTTAATCTGGGGAGATCCAACCCTATATGATGGACATATTGATATTGTGAAAGATGTGGCCAGAGAAATAGGTATCTCTTTCGAGGTAATTCCGGGGATTTCTTCTTTTCAAGTGCTCGGTGCCAAACTACAGGTTTCTTTAACAGATTTATCAACTCCACTTACCTTTCATACTCCGAGAACCTTAAGAAAAATCAAAAATATTGAACACCCGGTTATAGTTTTTTTAGATAACTACGAAACCTTCAATCTTTATAAAAACCAAGACCTTGAAATCTTCTGGGGGGCCTATGTGGGGCAAGAGGAAGAAATATTTGTTTTTGGTGAACTTTCAGAAAAAACAGACAAAATAAAAACCCTCAGAAAAAATCTCAAGGAAAAAAAAGGCTATCTTATGGAAATTTATCTTTTGAAACCTTTAAAGAAAAATGAATAGAAATATTTATCTCATCGGAATTGGATATAAACCCCTTACTAAGGAAGAAGAAAGGGTTTTAGAGAAGGCCTCAAAAATATTTACTTTTAAAAGAACTGAAGAAATCTTTAAGGGATATCCTCAACATGCTTTTTTTAAAGAAAAAATAAAGGTAGTTAAAGGAGTTAATGAGCTTTTAGAGGAAATAGAGGGAGAAAGAGAAGATGTGGTAGTGCTTGCAGGAGGAGACCCTCTTTTATTCGGTGTGGGTGAAAAGCTTATTTCCTATTTTTCTCAAGAAGAAATTAAGATTTTTCCAGATTTGACAACTCCTCAAGTTTTATGCAGTCGTTTAAAAATTCCTTATTATAAAGTCAGAATCTATTCCCTTCATGGAAGAAAATTTCAAAGAGAGAGCTTTTTAAGGGAGGTCTTACAAAGTGAATATCTTTTTGTTTACACTGATTCAGAAAACAATCCCTCTTTTATTGCAGATATTCTTGAAAGAGAAGGCCTAAATGAACTCATTCTTTATGTTGGTGAAAGATTGGGTTATGCTGAAGAAAGAATTTTTAAAGGGCATCCTTCAGAACTGGTAAATTCAAAATTTGCTGAACCAAATTCCCTTCTAATTGAAAATTCCAACTGGGGCAAACATATCATTTTAGGAATTAAAGAAAGGGAGATTTTTCACGAAAGGGGAATGATTACCAAAGATGAGGCAAGAGCTATTATTCTTCACAAACTTGAACCCCCTTTAAGGGGAGTTATATGGGATATCGGGGCTGGTTCTGGATCCGTAAGCCTTGAGCTTGCAAGGCTTTCTCCTTATCTTGAAATCTATGCCATTGAAAAAAAGGAGAATTATTGCAGGCTTATCGAAAATAATTGCAAAAAATTTTTAATAAACAATATAAAAGTTATTCACGGTGAGGCACCAGAAGCCTTTTTAAATCTTCCCTCTCCAGACAGAGTTTTTGTGGGAGGGACCTCAGGTAAACTAAAAGAAATTTTGAATTTTCTTGAAAGCTTAAAGGATTTAAAAATTTCTGTTTTTTCCTTTATAACCTATGAAAACCTTAAAGAAGCTTTAGAATTTTTTAAAGATAAACCCTATGAATTAGATTTGCTTCAACTTCAGGTAAATAAATTTTCTTCCCTTAAAGATTATCATTTCTTTAAACCGGAAAATCCCCTTTTTATCTTGAAAGTGATTAAATGATTTCCAAATCAAGAGAAGTTGCTTTTTTTAAAGAAATTGGAAGTCCTGCTACTATGAAATAAACTTCCTCTGAGAGGGCGGAAATTTTTTGATTTAAAGAACCCACAAGGTCACGATATTTTCTTGCAAGCTTATTTTCCGGAACAATTCCAAGCCCGATCTCATTGGAAATAATAATTAACCAAGATCTCTCATGGTTACGATAATTTTTTAAAGCTTTTAAAAATCTTTCTGTCTCTTTATCTAAATCTTTGTTATAATGTAAAATATTAGAGACCCAAAGGGTAACACAGTCAAGAAGGATAACGGAAAATGAATCAGAGAGTTTTTCAAGGTGATAAGAAATATTTAAAGGTTCTTCAATAAGCTTCCAGAAAGAGGGTCTTTCTTTTTGATGTTTTTCAATTTTTTCTTTCATTTCTTCATCAAGGGCCTGAGCTGTAGCAAGATAATAGTAATTCTTAAAGCCTTTTAATTCCTTTGCATATTTCAAAGCAAAACCTGTTTTTCCTGACTTTGCTCCTCCAAGGACAAAGGTTATCATTTATAGGCCTCTCTCCAGAGTCTAACAAGCACTCTTTCAAGAAGATTAATGAGAGTTCTGTAAATCCCGCCATAACTTTTTTTATTGCTTCCAAAAACTTCTTCAAAAAGGCTATCTGCATTTTTAATTTTAATTCCTCTAAAGTTCAAATAATCATATTT
>DJWK01000011.1:27254-36273 GCA_002441555.1 Thermodesulfobacteriaceae bacterium UBA6232 | reverse complement strand
AGGTAGATTAAGTTTAAAAGTTCAAGCCCCCTTATTCCCCTTTTCCAGTGATAAAAGAAAGGATATCTCTTGTGAAATAGATAATTCCTTATTCCAAAATTCAAAATTTCAAGGGCATTGTTGTAACAGGTATCTATTTGTTTTTTAAATTTCTTTTGAAGCATGGACTTTCGGCTAATGAGTTTTAATATCCTGGGGTTTGTGGTGAGGCCAAAATATTCAATAAGATTTCTAAGAAACTTTTGGCCATTTTTACAATTTGGCGTATCAAAATGCACAAGAGATAATAAAATTCTTCCTTTGCCAAAGGTGCTTTCTAAAATCAGCGGTTTTCCCTTCATGTATTCCGGTTTTAAACGAATGCCATAGGAGCTTTCAAAAAAGTCTAAATATTCTTTATGATCATCTAAACACAAATCAGAAACATAAGCACCTTTTTCAGGTTCTTTAAAGGTTGCAAGGATTTTTATCTCAGGGGAGAGAATTTCAAGTTCTGGAGGAAACCATAGATATAAAACAGGTTTAACCTTATAAAAAAGGGGATGATCCTTATCAAACTCCACCCTGCAGGGGCCACTATAACTGGGAACTCTCTCTGATGTTCTTTTTATATTTGCTATTCCAATCCCTTCATCACCTGCCAAACTAACTCCACCACAAATTCCTATATAAACACCTCCTTCCTTGACAAAATTTTTTAAGATTTCCCTTTGCCTTTCCGTTAGAGCTTCAAACTTATTTTTTGACCAGCCCCCTGGAACAAAAAGGGCTTTATATTTCTTGGGAAACTCTTCATCTATTTCTTCTGTAAGAATAGGTTCAAAATCAAGATCTGCCTTTTTAAGGGCTTTGTAACTCCATAATCCCCAAAGATGAGAATCAGAGATGAGAAGCGCTGATTTCATAGACCCTCCCATATTTTCTTTCATACCCTCTTTTTGCTACAAGGAATTTTCCCAAAACCTGAGTATCTTTTCCACAAACAATCAAAAGGCTATTCATCCCTATCCTTTCAGAGGGAATATCTGCAAGGGTTGTCAAAATAATTTCTTCATCCTCTCTTGATGCGGAGTTTACGATGGCTACATGGGTCTCAGGAGGCCGTTTTTCTTTTAATATCTGAAGAGCCCTTTCAAACTGGAGTTTTCTTCCTTTACTTTTTGGATTATAAATCACCAAAGGTATATCGGTCTGAGCAAACAAAATAAGACGCCTTTCAATCACTTCCCAGGGAGTAAGTCTATCTGAAAGACTTATAACTGCAAAATCATTCCCAAGAGGGGCTCCAAGAAGGGCATTTCCTATATTTAAGGCCGATATCCCTGGAATAATCTCCACTTCCAGAGAAAGTTTATTTTTATGTAAAATTTCAATGACAAGTCCAGCCATACCGTAAATTCCAGGGTCTCCACCGCTCACAAGAGCGGTATCTTTTCCAGAAAGAGCAAGCTCTATAGCTTTTTTAACCCGTTCAATTTCCTGGGTCATGGAAAATTCATATATCTCTTTGTTTTTTACTAAAGAAAAAACCTGTTTTATATAAGTTTTATAACCTACAACAGCGGAAACCTGAGTAAGAACCCTTAAGGCTTTAAGAGTAAGCAAATCTTTTGATCCAGGACCTATTCCAACAACATATAATTTCCCCTTTTTCTCAATGGGTTTTAAAGATATAGCTATTGTAAAATCTTTATAGACCCTTTTGGGTAAGATAAGTGGCCCTGAACTTGCAAGAAGAGAGGCTGCTTCTGAAACACTTTCAATTCCTAAATTTTTTAAAGCCCCTACAGAAACTGTTTTTGTCTTAACTCCTGAGAGTTCCTCTTTAGTGTACTCTAAAAGCTCAAGGTTGTGTTTTAAGCAAAAATTTTTTAAAGGTAAATAATTTGCTTTTTTATCAAGGGTTGCTACTCCCTTTAAAGCCATAAACTCTAAAGAGGCTTCCTCAAAGGTCTCTTTAAAAAGTCTTTCAAAATCCTCTTCACCTAAAACTTCATGAAAACCAATTCCTGCATAAAGACATTTAGGGATTAAAAAAAGTTTATTTCCTTCTCTTTTTTTGTAAGTTATGACTATATCTGCTTCTTCAAAATTTTCCGTTCTTATTAAATTTTTTGGCAAAGGATAATTGAGGCCCTCTTCAAGAAAAACTTTTAATTTTTCAGTTTCGTTAAATTTTGCCATAATTTCATAGATTTTTTGAGAATTTTTCACAATGAATTGGTTTTCCTTTATCCAGATGTCAAGAGGAGGAAGATAAAGATTATCTGAGGAAGTGGTTATAACCGGATTTGCTGAAAGATATGTTGCAAGCTCAAGGGTTAATTTGTTAGCCTCTGCATAGTGCCCTCCAAGATAACTTATTACATTATTTCCAGCTTCATCAATAACGATAACTCCAGGATCATGGTCCTTTCTTTTAATAAAATCCTTACAAAATCTCGCTACAATTCCAAGGGCCATAACAAAAATTAGCACATTTTCCTTTTTCCAGGTTTTCTCTATTTCTTCTTTTGAAAGTAAAAGGGCTTTAACAGGGTTATCTCCCTCAAAATAACCTGAAATTCTTTCAGCAAGACCCTTTCCCCTTTCAGATAAATAAAAAATGAAAATTTCTTTATTTTTTGTCATAAAGATATGATCTTTTGTAAAAATTTTTATCAAGCAAATCTAAAACTTTCCCTACAACTATCAAAGATGTTCGATTGATCCCTTCTTTATCAATGGTATCCTTTAATTTTGAAAGGGGAACTATGAAAGTTTTTTCATCCTTTCTGCTTAGTTTGTGAAGGATGGCAACTTTTGTATCAGGTGTATAAACCTTTTGTAAAAGTTTTGAAAGTTTTTCTGCAAGGCCTGCTGAAAGAAAGAAAATAAGAGTTGAGTTTGTTTTAGCAAAGTTTAAAATTTCTTCTTCCCTTGCTCCCCCTGTTTTTCCAGAAAGCCTTGTGAAAATAATAGAATTTGAAATCTCAGGATAGGTATATTCAATACCCAACTTGCAGGCTGAGTATAGCCCTGATGAGATTCCAGGGATAATTTCATATTCAATGCCCTTTTCTCTCAAAATCTCAATATGTTCCATAATTGAGCTATATATGGCAGGATCGCCACTTACAAGCCTTGCAATGGCTTTTCCCTCGGAATGGGCTTTGACTATTTTTTCAAGAATTTCTTCAAGGGTCTTTCCGTGAGCATCAAAAAATTCTGCTTTTTCATTTTCTTTTCTTAGGAAATTGAGCATTTCTTCACTAATTAAACTTCCTGGATAAATAATGAGATCTGCAGATTTTATGACCTTTAAGGCCTTAAGAGTTAAAAGTTCGGGATCACCCGGGCCAATCCCGATAAAATAAACCCTTTTCATTTTAAGGTTTTCTTTAAAATAATAAGGGTAAAATAATCAAGGTCATCTTCTTTAACTTCAGAGAGATTATACCACAATTTTTCCCCCTTCTGACCTACTCTTTTTCCTACAAAAACAGAAAATCCATAATTTTTGGCAAAATCGCCAATTTCTCTTAAATATCTGTGACACTTCATCAAAATAATGGTATGATAAAAGAGATATTTTTCCGAATTTTTAAGAAAGCTTTCCGCACCGGTAATAACAATTTCCTCTTTGCTTAAAGCAAGTGGTATTCCGAGTCTTGCAGAAGCAGCTGAAAAAGAGTTTATGCCTGGAATTATTTCTGTTTCAATTTTCATTTCTTCAAGATAAGGCTTGAGATAAAAAAAAGTAGAATAAAAAGCAGGATCACCAAGAGTTATAAAAACTCCTTCTTTTTTTTCAGAAATATGTTTTTTTATGATTTCTGCAAGGGTTTTCCAGTGAGAGGAAAGGTCTCCTTCTTTTTTCATAGGAAAATAAAGTTCAATTAAAACTTTTTCTTCTAAAGGTATGAGGTCCTTTATGATGGATAAGGCCAAGGTTTCTTTCCCCCCTGTGGGATAAAAAATAAGGGGAGTCTTTTTTAAAATTTTTAACCCTTTTAAAGTTATAAGTTCAGAATCTCCAGGACCAACTCCAATTACATAAAGCTTCATACAGAAATATACCTTTCGAGAACTTTAAATACCTCTTTTACTGTAGAATAATAATCCCTTTTTTTATGAGCTATTTCATCAAGAGCTTCTTCAAGTTTAGCTGTAAATTTATAATCCATAAAAGGAGAGGCCTCTTTTTCTAAAAATTTGCAAACTTGCTTTCCAAGCTCTGTAGGTTTAAGATATTTTCCTTCTTCAACTACATAACCCCTTGTGAAAAGTATATCAAGCATGGTGGCATAGGTCGAAGGTCTTCCAATCCCAAGACTTTCCATTTTTCTTATAAGGGATTGAGGGGTGTAGCGTTCAGGGGGTTTGGTGAGATGTTCTTTTATACAAAAATCTTTTACTTGCAAAAGGTCATCTTCTTTTAATTCAGGAAAATAGGTATCTTCCTCTTCTTTTCCCAAAAGGGCTAAATATCCTTCAAAAATTAACCTTTTACCTTTAAAAATAAGTTTTAAATCCTTTGGCAATTCTTCACTTTTGAATTCATAGGTTTTTTCAAGATACTGAGCCTGGCTCATCTGAGAAGCAATGAAAATTCGTCTTATCAAGTCATATAAGGCCTGCTCCCTTTTTCCGAGTAGAATCCTATCCAAAGAAACTCTCGTTGGCCTTATGCATTCGTGAGCATCCTGAGAAAAGGAAGTATTCCTTATCCTGCGAGCACTTCCTACATACTCCTTTCCAAAGATTTTTTCTATAAAAGTTTGAGCCTCCTTTCTTGCTAAAGGACTCACTCTCACAGAGTCAGTTCTCATATAAGTTATATAACCTTCTTCATAAAGACTTTGTGCAATTTTCATAGTCTCTTTGGGTGAAAAAGAGAGAACTTTTCCTGACCACTCAATCAATGTGGTTGTTTTAAAAGGTAAAGGTGGATACTTTTTTAAAATTTTTTCTTTTATAGATACAACCTTAATTTCCCTATTTTTCAAATACTTTTCATAAATCTCCAATAATTCTTCTTTATTTTGTTTTTTAAATATTTCTTTTTTTGTAAAAAGTTCTAATTTAATTACTTCTCCTTTTTCATTTTCTGCGAAAATTTCAAGAGAAAAGCTTTTTTGGGGAATGAAATTTTCTATTTCCTCTTCTCTTTCTACAATCAGCTTTAAGGCTGGGCTTTGAACCCTTCCAGCGGATAAATTTTTTTTAAAATTCTTAGAAAGAAAGGGAGAAATCACATATCCAATAAGTCTATCACAAACCCTTCTTGCCTTCCAGGAAAGATAAAGATTTTCATCAACCTGTCTAATTTTTTTAAAGGCCTCCTTCAAACCGAATTCGGTTATCTCATGCAGTTCAAGGCGATAAAATTGAAGAGTAGGATTAAGTTTTTTAAGGTATTCCCATAAATGATAACTTATAGCCTCACCTTCTCTGTCAGGATCGGTTGCCAAATAAACTTCTTTTATTTTTGAAATGGCCTTTTTTAAGTCTTCTAAAATTCTTTTTTTCTGAGGGAGATAAAAAAGTTGAGGTTCAAAGGTTTTTAAATCCACTCCCAGCTTTTTAACAGGTAAATCCTTTATATGACCCAGTGTGGCTTTGAGAATAAATTTGTTTTTTGAAGAATTTAAAAGTTTTTTCAGGGTGTTTATTTTGCTTGGAGATTCAACTATAAAAAGCTTTGCGGAATTTTTCATTTTTTCAAAATTTACCTGAGTAAATAGGCAAGTCAAGGGAAATTTTTAGTTTTTCTGGACTTAACAAAAAAAGTGAAATATATTTTAGAGCATGAATAACTTTACTCTTAAAGAACTCAATTTTGAGGAGATTGATTTTACTTTCACTGATTTTAATTTTTCTTACCCTTTAAAAACTGATCATTTTTTAAAACTTGTAAAAGAAGGAAAGCCCTTTTATCCACCCATTTTATATAAAGAAAATAAGAAATACCTTATTGTTGATGGATTTGCAAGGCTTTCTGCTTTAAGAACCCTTAATTTACAGCCTATCAAAGCCCTTATTTTAGAAAACACCTTTTCAATGAAAGATCTTCTCCTGATTTCCTTTGAGTTGAATCTTCCAAGGGGATTAAATCTTGTTGAAAAGGCCCTTTTTTTTGAAAAGGGAGAAAAGTATTTCTCAAGGGATGAACTTCTTGACCTTCTTCCACGCCTTGGATTTTCAAGAAACCAAAATTGGTTTTTTTATTTAAAAAAAATCTTAAATCTTGAAGACCCCTTTAAAAAACTTCTTGCCGAAGAAAAGTTAAATCCAAAAATAATTGATTCTCTTTCTCTTTTAAGTCCGCAGGAAAGGGAGGAATTTCTTGATTTACTTGAAAAACTGCATCTTACCTTTAGTGAACAGCGTGAAATCTTGGAGATTTTGCTTGACTATAAGAAACTAACGAAATCTTCACAACTTCTTCCAGAGGAAATTAAAAAAAGCCTTGAAAACAAAGATTTTAACCAAAGAAGAAAAGAAATTTTTGAATGGTTAAATCAGATTAAATATCCAAATTATTATCAAAAAAAGAAAGTTTTAGAAAAAATAAAGGCACTTTTTTCATCTCAGGGAATTAAAGTTGATTTTAATCCCTATCTGGAAAAAAAAGAAATTAATATGCAATTTAATGTGAAAAATATTGAAGATCTTAAAAAAATTCTTAAACTTTTAGAAAATGAAGGAGAAAAACTCTTTTCCATCTTTGAATAAAGAAGCTCTTCTTGAGGGTATAAAACTTGAATCAGCATATTGTCATAGACCAAAGGGATGCTATCTTGCTAAAGTTTCCTTTAGGGAAGACCTTTCTTCCCTTTTGCCCTATTTAAAACCACAGGTTAAAGCCCTCTATTATGAACCAGAAAATATTTTAATTTTCAAATGGAAAAGAGGAGAAACATTCTATAAAATTTCTCTTCAAGGTGATTTACTTAAATTTGGAGTAGTTTCTGACAAAGATGAGGCAAGGGAAGTTTTTTCAGATCTTATTGAGTATTTAAGGGAGCTTTTCACGAAAATGGATGAGATTGAGCCAGACCTAAAACCAGTTAAAAGACCACAGGCCCTTGAGATCTACAAATATTTACCTAAAACCAATTGCAAGGATTGCGGAGAAATAACCTGCCTTGCCTTCGCAGCAAAAATCTCCATGGCTGAGGCTGAACCTGAAGATTGCCCCCATCTTAATAAAGAAAATCTTGAACTTCTACGCAGCCTTCTTGAGTGAAGAACTATTTATTTTTGCCCAAAGATTAAACACAAGATTTTGAAATACCTTTGGAGGTGGTTGAAATTCCCTTTTTAAGGCCCATTCAGCCCTAAATAGTTCTGAAAAGAACATATCAAGGGACTCAACTTTTTCAATGTGCCTTTTCATGTTATAAAGGGCATAAGGATGGCTTTCAGCAAGTATCTTAGGTATTTCCTTTAAGGGATCTTCCTTTATTTTTTGCCATTCCTTGGAAAAAAAGGTGTAAGTATTTTCTTTTTCAAGCTCAGGATTTTCTTTTAAGAAATCCTTAAGTATTTGCAATTTTTTAAAATATCTGTATAGATACCCCAGAATTTCTCCGGGCTCCTTTTTGGCATCAAGGAGAGCAGAAATCATGCGATAGGTCTTTTCAGGCCCTTGGGTAAAAAGGCTATCTCCGATCAAATAAAAGGCCTTTTCTTCAAGGGGCACTGCTACTTCAAGAACTTTTTCCTCTGTAATAACCCTTTCATCAAGAGTATAAAGAACAAGCTTTTCAAGTTCATTTTTGAAGTGATGATAATCATCACCCACAAGAGAAATAAAAAGACTTGCAGTTTTTTTATCCATGTGAAGTTGATATTCTTTAAGAGTTAAAAGAAGTTCACTCTCAAGAAGATCCTCTTTCTTTTTGGTGTGAAGGGGAATTATTGCTCCTTTTTCCAGGGCAAACTCATATAAAGGATGATTTTCTTCAAGGCTTTCATATAAAATAAACCAGGAAAAAAGCTGAGTTTTTTCTCTAAAAGACTTTAAAATTTCTTCCACCTTGGAAGAGGGAATTTCTTCTCCCCCGATAACAAGATAAATAGTTCGAAAACCAAAAAGCCCCTCCTGATAACCTTTGGTTTTAAGAAATTCCTTTTTTTGCTCCTTATCTCTCAAATCAAAAACTTCAAGGGTTGCTCCTTTTTCAAGGAGGACTTTATAAATCTCTTTAGCCTTTTCATAGGAAATTTCATAGGGACCTATAAACAAATAAAGAGGGGCTATACGATTTTTTTTGGCAAGATCAATAAGCTTTATGACCTGAAGTGGAGTAAAAAGAGGCATTGAATTTTATTTTACCACAAATTTAACAAAGCGTTTTTTCCCGATGCGGAGAATATATTCACCTTTGGTAAATTCAAACTCTTCTGTAGTTATAGTTTCTTTATTAATATCAATGGCTTTTTGAGAAATAAGGCGTTTGGCTTCTGAAGAAGATTTTATAATTCCAAGGTCCCTCAAAAGCCTTGGAAGATAGGCCTTTCCTTCCTGAATTTCATAGGTTTCAACTTCGCTGGGTAGTTCCTTTTTGCTAAAAACTCTTTCAAATTCTCCTTCAGCCTTTAAGGCTTCCTCTTCTGAATGATACTGAGAAACAATAAGGCGTGCAAGCTTCTTTTTAACCTCTTTGGGATGAAGAACCCCCTCCTCCACCCCTTTTTTCATTCTGGAGATTTCATCAAGAGGTAAATCCGTAAGCAATTCATAGTATTTCCACATCAGACTGTCAGGAATGGACATAAGTTTTCCAAACATCTCTTTAGGAGGTTCCATAATTCCTACATAATTGCCAAGGCTTTTACTCATCTTTTGAACACCATCAAGCCCTTCAAGAAGGGGAAGGGTAATAATTACCTGAGGCTCCTGGCCATATTCCCTTTGAATATCTCTTCCAATAAGTAAATTGAAAAGCTGATCCGTTCCCCCAAGTTCTACATCTGCAGAAAGAGCCACAGAATCATAAGCCTGAAAAAGGGGATAAATTAGCTCGTGTAT
>DJWK01000011.1:0-27194 GCA_002441555.1 Thermodesulfobacteriaceae bacterium UBA6232 | reverse complement strand
ACCTGTTCTTTATAGGTTTTGGCATTTTCAAGCACCTGCTCCTTGGTTAAGGCAGGCCTTGTCTCAGAGCGCCCTGTGGGATCACCAATCATGGCTGTAAAATCACCAATTAAAAAATAAACCTCATGCCCGAGATCCTGAAAATGTTTAAGTTTCCTCAATAGAACTGTATGCCCTAAGTGAAGATCAGGGGCTGTGGGATCAAAGCCAGCTTTTATTTTAAGGGGTTTCCCAGTTTGATAATATCTCTCAAGTTTTTTTATAAGCTCTTCTTCCTCAATAAGATCAACTATTCCCCTTTTAATTATTTCGAGGTCCCTTTTAATTTCCTCCCGCATTTTCTCCCCTCTCCTTAATGAGATTGATAGTAATCAATAAGAGCCTGAACAAGCCCTGGAATGGTATATTCTTTAGCCTCAACTGTGGGATTATAACCGAATTTTCTCAAGGTTGAAGAGGTTATGGGTCCAATAGAAGCAAGAACAACCTTATCAGAAAGGGTTAGGCCTTCTTCCTTTATTAATTCAAAGAAATTTTCAACAGTTGAAGAACTGGTAAATGTTATAGCATCAACTCCCTCGGATAAAGCCTTTTTAAGTAATTCAGCTGAATCATTTGGTTTAAGAGTTTCATAAATGGGAAGAATGGTAACCTCAGCTCCTTTTTCTTTTAAACTTTCAGGGAGCACCTCCCTTGCAATCTTTGCTCTAACTAAAAGAATCTTTTTTCCAGAAACTTCAGCCTTTTCAAAGGCTTCAACCAAGCCTTCTTGAGTATAATTTTTCTCTGGTATAAGGTCTGCTCTTAATCCGAAATTTTTAAGAGCCTCAAGAGTTGCAGGCCCGATAACAGCTATTTTTAAGCTTCCAAGAGCTCTTACATCAAGCTCTTCATTAAATAGGGCCTCAAAGAAAAAGCGAATTCCGTTTTCTGAAGTAAAAATAAGCCAGTCAAAGTTTGAAAGATTTCTTATTATATATTTGGTTTCTTCATTTATAATCGGCCTTACTTCAATAGTAGGGATTTCAATAACTTCTGCTCCATTTTCATAGAGGGCTTCTCTTAATTTACTTGCCTGTTCACGGGTTCTTGTGATAATTATTCTTTTTCCAAAAAGGGGCTTTTTTTCAAACCAGTTAAAGTTTTTTCTTAAATTTACCACTTCACCAACCACAATTATGGCAGGAGCAGTTATTCCCTTTTTCTTTACTTCTTCACCAATAGTTGCAAGGGTGCCCTCTGCAGTTTTCTGCTTTGGTGTTGTTCCCCATTGAATAACAGCGCAGGGTGTTTCAGGTTTTTTCCCCTCTTTAATGAGGTTTTCCACAATATGAGGAAGATTTTTTACTCCCATAAAAAAAACAAGGGTTCCAAGCCTTGCAAGGGCTTTAAAATCAATTCTGCTTTCCTCTTTTCCCTCAGCTTCGTGTCCTGTAATAAGAGCAAGGGTTGAGGTAAAATCTCTGTGAGTAACAGGAATTCCTGCATAGGCAGGAACGGCAATCCCGGATGTAATTCCCGGAACTACCTCAAAGGGTATCCCCTCTTTTACGAGTTCTTCTAATTCTTCTCCTCCCCTTCCGAATAAAAAGGGATCTCCCCCTTTAAGCCTTACAACCAGTTTTCCCTCTTTGGCTTTTTTTACGAGAAGTTTATTAATTTCTTCCTGGGGCATAGTGTGAGCCCCGCCTTTTTTACCCACATAAATGAACTCACAGGATTCTTTACAGAATTTCAAAAGTTCTGGATTGGCAAGGTAGTCATATACCACCACCTCCGCTTTCTCAAGAAGGGCCTTTCCCTTCAAGGTAAAAAGCCCGGGATCTCCTGGCCCAGCCCCAACAAGATAGACCTTACCTATTTTATTCATTTTCCTTCTCCATAAAGCTCCTTTAAAATCTCTTTTCCACCTCTTTTTAAAAGTTCCTTTGCAAGGGCTATTCCGAGGTTTTCTGCCTCAAAAGATGAGCCTTTAAGACCTAACTTGTAAAACCTTTCTCCTTCAAGATCAGAGATAAAACCCATAATAACTAAGTCACCATTTTGAAAATAGGCATGGGCACCCAGTGGAACCTGACAACCTCCCTCCATGGTTTTCAAAAAGGCTCTTTCTGCCATGACAGCAAGGGCTGTTTTTTCAGAATGCAAAACTTTTAAAATTTCCTTTACTTCTTTATCATCCTTTCTTATTTCAATTCCCAAAGCTCCCTGCCCCACAGCTGGTATCATCTCTTCCAGGGTAAATCTGCGGTATTTAACCTCTATACCAAGTCTTCTCAAACCGGCCTCAGCAAGAACAATTCCATCATATAAACCTTCTTTCCATTTTCTTAAGCGAGTATCCACATTTCCTCTTAAAGGCTCAATTTTTAAATCTTTGCGAAGCCTTTTTAATTGAGAAAGCCTTCTTAAACTGCTTGTGCCAATTTTTCCTGAAAAGGGAACTTTCTCAAGGGCTTCATATTGAGAAACCCAGACATCAAAGGGAGATTCTCTTTGGGGAATAATTGAGACCTCAAGGCCCTGAGGAACTTCCGATGGGACATCTTTCATACTGTGCACGGCAAAATCTATATCTCCCCTCAAAAGGGCCTCTTCAATTTCTTTGACAAAAAGCCCCTTACCACCGATTTTACTTAGAGGAGCATCAAGGATTTTATCTCCTGTAGTTTTTATAATGATTTTTTCAATTTCAAGGTCTGGGTAATGGTTTTTAAGTTGGGTGATGACCCAGTCAGTCTGGGCAAGGGCAAGCTTGCTACCCCTTGTTCCCACTCGCAAAAATTTCTTTTTCATTTTTTTTCCTTCCCAAAAATTTATTGTAGGGTTGCACTCTAATGGCAGGAGCTACAAGTTCCCCCACTACAGGAGCTACATCCTGAACCGCCACTTGAAACAAATTTTCCTTCAGATTTATAAGCCACTTGAGAGATAAGTTTATACACCTTTGAACTTTTACATTTTTTACATTTAATCTCTTCCAGTTTTCCACCAAGTATAAGTTCCTCAAATATTTCTCCGCACTCCTCACACTGAAATTCAAAAATAGGCATCTAACCCCACCTCCTTGAATTTTAAGTGTTCAATGAATTTTTTACGAATTAGGATTCTAATATAATTCCTAATTTCAAAATTAAAAGCTTATTTTACAATCCATTCCATTAGTGCAAAAACTATTAAAACTGAACTTTTCTAAATACTGGTTCCTGTTAAAATCTAAAATGGTATAAAATTTGCTAATAATAAAAACAACAAGGTCTTTTAATGAGGAGGAAAGGATGCTTACCGTTCAGGCAAAAGCTAAGATGAGCTTTGACTTCAATGGGTATCATTTTGATTTAAAACCTGGAGAAAAACTTCTTTTTGCCAATGATGTTTTTGCTCTCCTTCCCAAGGAGCTTCAAAATGCCTTTGAAAAAACAAACAGTGCTCTTCCTCCTTTTTATGACGGGGAGGATCTTAATGGGAAAACCCTTTTCGTTTTTATGCAGGGGGCTATAGGGGATGTTCTCTGTTCCACAGTTGCCCTACGAGAGGTAAAAAGACGCTATCCTGATTGCAAGCTGTGGGTGGCAGTTTCAGGAAGAGCTCGTCCGGTTCTGGAAAATCTTTCCTACATAGATAAACTTTTCCCCCATCCTGCACCTGTAAAAGAGGTGGTTAAGGCCAACTATATGATAAAAGCCGTTGAAATGGTTAATACTCCTGCTTTTGATAATCTCAATATGGTAAAGTGGTTCCTCTGGAAGTTCAGGCTCTATTTTGCTGAAAATGAAACTCCGGATGTTTATGTTGACCAGGAAATCGTCAAAGAATTAACCCCTGTTTTTGAAGAAGTCAAAAAATTGTCAGGTAAAAACAAGGTTTTACTCTTTCACTATCTTGCCTCATCTATTCACAGAACTCTTCCACCAAGACTTTTAAAGGAGATTGAGGATTTAATCTGGGAGGAATATGTGCCTGTAATATGCAGTCTTCCAGAGGAAGATATTACCGTTGAGGTTGCCCTTGATGTTTACGGGATAAGGGCTGGAAATCTTTCTTATTTAATGAAGGATGTAAAATATTTAATTGCAGCTGTATATTTATCTGATGCAGTTATTACAGCAGATACGGCAACTTTACATATAGCAGCTGGTTTAAAAAAACCTACAGTTCAAATTACAGGGCATTGGGAAGCATCCATGACCTCTGGAACATATCCAACGGTCATACCAGTTCGTCCTAATTACACAGGAAAGACCTGCAAAGCTCCCTGTGGTATTCACGCAACAGGGGAACCCTGCCCTGAGGCTAAAGTGAAACACCAATTTTACAGCCCCTGTCTTGAGAGCATACCTCCAAAGGTTGTTTATTTTGCATTAAAAGATGCAGAACTTACCTGTGAAAAAGATTATCCAAAGCCCGAAAAATGTCCCCTCTGTCAATTTTCTGGAGAATTCAGCCTGTTTGAAGTTATAAATCAGCACAGAATCTTTGAATGCCCAAGTTGTGGGCTTCAGTTTCCTTATCCCGTTAAAGCTATGGATTATGATGAAGCTTATAAAGGTGAGGCAAAAAATATATTTCAATTTTCTGAAGCTGCTAAGGTTTACATAAACTACAAGAATCTTGAAGAGGAAATAAAAGAAAGAATAAAGTGGGAACGGCTTCCAAGATTTAATATACTTCTTCCTATATTAAGTCTTCTTCCCAAAGGAAAAATTTTAGATGTAGGCTGTGCTACAGGCAACTTTTTATTGATAGCTAAAAAGTTTGGCTATGAAGTTTATGGAATGGAAGCTTCTAAAGAAGCAGTAGAATTAGGTAGAAAAAAATATGGTTTGAATATTGCTCAGGCACTCACTTTTGAAGAGCTTCCAGAGGATTTTAAAGGCCCCTATAAAGTTATAACTGCTTTTGAAGTCATTGAACATGTAGAAAGGCCCTTTGAATTCTTAAAAGGAATTTACAATTTATTAGAAGAAAATGGATTTGCAATTTTGAGCTGTCCTACTTACTTTAAGTTTGAAAACATGTCTTTAAGTTATCGGAAATATAAATGGTGGTATGGAGATTATCCTCCCAATCACTTAAACCGTTTTAAACCCTGGACTCTCTATTACGGGCTTAAACTTGTAGGTTTTGAGGAAGTAGTGGTGTTTACAGAACCTTTACTTAGAGGAACAATCCTTGAAGGAATAACTCCTAAGGCCGTTGAACTTACCACTCAGAATGGGCAAAAAATTACTCTCCCAAAGGAGGTTACAACTGCCATTATTCTTGATACCATGAAACCCCTTTATGTAAATGCAAGGTATCTCGGCAATTTTATGTATGCCATTGGGGTTAAAGGCAAAAGCGGAATTAACTGGGAAAAGGTTATAAGGGATGCCATAGCCATCTCAGCAGCAGATATTATGTGGAGAGATGAGAGGAGGTAAAAAAATGGCGGAAATGAATCAATTTTATCAGCTTTTAACCCAGCTTTTATTTCAAAATATGAGAATAGCAGGTTATTTAGCAAGACAAGAAATAAAAAATATATTAGAAGAAATTCGCAAAAAAGATCCTAAAAGACTTGAACCTTACGGATTTAAAGTTTATAGCCAAAATGAAGAAGATGGTATTATTGAGGAAATCTTTAAGCGTCTTAAGATAGACAAAGGTATTTTTGTTGAAATTGGGGTTGAAAATGGGCTTGAGTGCAATACCCTTTATCTTTTACATAAAGGATGGAAGGGCCTGTGGATAGAAGCAAACACAAACTATGTTAATTTCATAAAAAATAAGTTTGATTATGTGATTAAGAACGGAAAATTAATGGTGTTAAATGAATATGTAAGAATTGACAATATTAACAGACTCATAGCGCACAGAATAAAAAGCGAAGAATTTGAATTTTTATCTATAGATATTGATGGAATGGATGTATATCTTTTAGAATATTTAACCAAAAAACCTTTAGTAATTTGCATTGAGTATAACTCCAAATTTCCTCCCAAGTTACATAAAAAACCTCCCTATAATCCGAATTTTTGGTGGCAGGGAACGGATTATATGGGTTCATCTCTTAAAGCCATTGTGGAAGTTGCAGAAAAGAAAGGATATGTTTTAGTAGGAACTAATATTACTGGAACTAATGCTTTCTTTTTAAGAAAAGACTTATGGAATAATGAGCTATTTCCTGATCCTGACCCGATTGAACTTTACAATCCACCTCGTTATTGGTTATATTTTGACTATTTTAAGCATATTGGTCATGCTCCTGATTTTGGACCGTATTTAGATTTAATGCAGTAAAAATTTTATATCAAATCAAATAATTTAAAATTCCTCACGCTAAAATAGATGGAATAGAGGATGGGTAAATATCCAGATGTGTTTAAAAAGTAAAGTTTTTCAGGCTGGATTTTGGATAAGGCCTCAGTGTCTCCTATAAAAACCCTTTTGAATTGAGCCCTTCCGTATCTGGTTGTAACTTCAAAATCTATCGGTTTTAGCAGTCTCAGGCTTGCTATCTCCTTAGCAAATTCGTAAACTCTCTGAAAGTCAAGGGCAAGCTCTGTTAGCTCCGTTTTAATGCTTTTAAAATATGGAGTATCCTCCCAGCTTTCCTCAAAAAGCCTATATCCTTCCTCACTTTCGCAGGCTCTATCCACAATCACAATCCACTCTATAGATTCTCCCTCCTTTTTCCTTAAAACACCAAAGGGATAGCTCTCTACTGCCTTGGGAATTACATCCACCTTAAAAAAGCCCTCTTCATTTAAATACACGTTTTTTCCATTTATTCCAAGAACAGCAAAGGGAAAAAGTTCTCCCTCAAAACTTCCAAACATAACTGGATAATACATGGAGACTGAGAGGAGCTCTGAGAAGGTCAAAGGAACGATTTCGACTTTTTTCATAAAGCTATAATCTTCAGGTTTAGCAATCTTCAAATCTTTATGCTCTTTCTCATCAATTATAATGGGTTCTTTAAAGGCCTTAAAAGGAGAAAGCATAGTATTTATCCTCCTTTTACCAAAACTTAAGGTTATATTTTTCTCATTATACTAACTTTTAAAAGCATTAGCAAGCTTAGAATGGTTGAATTTGACAAAAATTGGGCTGTTGTTAAAATATCTAAAAAATGGTTAATTCAAATCACGAAAGAAAATATAAAGAAGTTTTGTCAGAGATTGTGAAACTTCTAAAGGAAGAGCTTGAACCTGAAAAAATAATTCTTTTTGGCTCAAGGGCTGAAGAATAAAAGAAGTTTATGTTATAACCCTTGAAAAAGCTATAAATGGTTTAGAAGAGAAAATAAAATAAAGGGAGGGGGTTGGACCCTCCCTTACCTGAAAGGCTTTCTAAAAGGGGCCTAAGCCCCCTTCAGGGTTTACCTCAGGAGCTGAAGGACGAGCTGTGGAAGGGTGTTTGCCTGTCCGAGCATGGCAATGGTTGCCTGCATACGGATCTGGTAGGTAGTAAATTCAGCCATTTCCTTGGCATAGTCGGTGTTTCTGATAACGGATTCAGCCTCCTTAGTGTTATCATAAGCCACTTTCTGAGCATCAAAGATGGACTGGAGATTGTTCATGGTAGCACCAATCTGGGCACGAATGGAGTCAACCTTTCTTAAAGCAACCTGAGTGGCTAACATGGCAATTTCAGCCCCTTGATTTTGGGTAACATCAAGTCCATAAAGATTTTTAAATTCTGAGTTGGAGGAACTACCAACGACATAGTTTCCAAATTGGGTTGTATTTATACCAGATTGAGTAAATTCCTTATCATTAGCAATATAAAGCTCTCCAACTTTTACAGCTGAGCCTTGTGTTACTGAAGATACAGAAGTTGTACCTGCTATTAATTGATCAAAATTAATAGTTCCTGTTCCACTCGTTAAAGTTACCTCAAGGCCGATGGTGTATCCCTTGGATGAAGTTAAAACAAGTCTTCCTGCATTAGCTGAAGCAGTAAGATCAGCACCATTTGTTGCAGCGGCCTCATTAATTCTGTCAATTAGGTCATCTAAAGTAATTGTAGTATCTGCTGTAACAGAGAAAGTTTTGTCTCCAACATAAAAATTCAAAGTTGCCGTTGTAGAAATATCTGCAATGGCTGCATATTGTTTATCGGCAATACTAACATTTACAGCTTTGGCAACAAAACCAATATCAGAAAGATTTTCATTTACTTGTTCCGCAATAAATCCAGCATCATAAATATAATTACTTTCACTTTGTATAGTTGCATTGATGGTTCGTCCTGCAAGGCTTGCAGTGACCTTAGATGCTGAGACATAATTTGTAAGACTTGTAAAAGATCCTGAGGCACTTGTCTGGCTTCCTTCAGTCACCAGCATATGTCCACCAAGATTTTGAGCTCTAACATCCTCAATGGAGAGATAAACAGTTTGGGTCATTCTTGCGCCGTAATGAATATATTTGTCTTTAAAACTTCCGTCAAGGAGCTTTATTCCGTTATATTCGGTATCAGTTCCGATTTTCTGGATGGCATCAACAAAGTTTCTGATTTCCTGCTGAAGGGCCTGGCGTGCAACAGGGTCATTGATGTCGTTAGCTGCATTCTGGGCTCTCACATAGATTTCCTGAAGCTTTTCATAAATGTTTCCAGCTGCAGCTTCAGCAATCTGAAGGGCTGAGATTCCTGTCTGGATGTTTCTGTTACCCTGCTCATAAGCCTTGGCAACTGTTCCAAGTTGGTCTGCAATGAAAAGACCTGCAGAGTCGTCAGCGGCATTAATAATTCTCAATCCCGTTGAAAGCCTTAACAAGCTTTTGTTCATGAGACGCTCATTACGAATGAGCGCCGTGTGGGTTTGGGCGGCAGCTTCGTTAAAATTAATTTTTACTGCCATGGCTCACACCTCCTTTTAAGTTTTTTTCTTTTTTCTTTTGGATATATATCGGTTAAGTGACCAAAAACTTTAACGGAAAAGAGCAAGTTTTAAAAAGAAAAGATGGAAAAGATAAAACAAGATAAAAAGGAAAAAACTTATTGCAAAACTTTTATAAAGCATGGTTTGAAGGGAAAGAAAAAGGGCTGAAAGCAAAAGAAAGACCGTTAATGCCTTTAAAAAGGTAAATCCAAAGTTCGCAGGGGTGTATTCCCTCAAATAAAGCCAGAGAGGAACGATTCCAAGAATAAAACCTGCAAAAAGATAAGAAAAGCGATTTAAAATCTCAGCAAGAACTTCTGTTTGAGGCTTTCCAACTTTTCTTAAAAAGCTAAGTCTTTGCCTAAGTTCTTTGAAAGAGGCAAATTTTGCCGATTTTTCAACGGTTACAAAGGTTTTAGGTTTTATGGGGAGTTTCTCTGAAAGGGTTTTATATAAATGGGGTTTATAATCTTCCCTCACATCCTGAAGGATTGCTTCCTCAAATTCCCAAAGATTATCTCCTTTGTAAAGGGCCCGTTTGGCAGAAATTAATCTTTCTGGCACACCCTCCTTTAACAAAACCAGAGTGAAATCTGCAAGATACTCTCCCTTGGGCTCAAGGGGAGTTGCCACCAAAAAAAAGTTTTCCCCTTCAAAAAAAAGGGTATTCCCAAAAATAAGATGCTCTGCCCTTTTTCCCTCAATTTTGGTTTCCCAGATATAAACTGCTTTATAAAAAGAAAAGGGTAAAAAATAATTCAATACTAAGCCCCCAATGAAGGAAAAAAGAAAAAGCAAAAAAAGATACTTTTTGTAAAGCTCCTTTCTTGTGATTCCAAGGCTTATTAAGGCAAGAAGCTCTCTTGATCGTGAAAGAAAAAAAAGCGAAAGAAGAGAAGAAAGTGCCAAAGCATAGGGATAGACTTGGTAAAGGCTAACTGGGACTTTCCAAAAAAGGTATTCAAGAAAAAAGCTAAAGGTCTTTTCTGTTTTTAAAAAGGAAGAAAGCTTTTCAAAAAAATCAATTACCAAAAAAAAGAAAAGAAAAAGAATAAGGAAAAAAAGCAGGGTTTTTAGGTATTCCTTTGAAAGATAGCGAAAAAGTAAACTCATGAGAAGCTTATTCCCCTCTTTCTTATAAAAGCAAACTCAACGGCAAGAAGAAAAATTAAAAGACCATTAAAATAAATATGACTAAAAAGGGGGTAAATTTTTCCGCTTTCTCCCAGGGAAACAAAGAAATTATAAACAAAATAAAAAAAGAGATAAAAGGTTAGTCCCATTAATAAAAGTAAATAACGACTCTGGGGCTTTATAACCAGGCCAAGGATAAAGGCCTGAAGAAGAAGCGGGAAAATGGAAAAGCCATAAAATATTCTCTGATAATATTCAGAAAGATAACGATAATATTTTTCGCTTCCCGGTATGAGAGCTTTAATGGTTTTTTTAAGCTCAAAAAAACTCATTTCCCCCCTTTTAACATAGAGATCTGGCTTTTTTAAATACTCCTTGGAAATTTTAAAGAGATACTCCTTGAACTTGAGAATATTTATTTCTTTGTAATTGGAATGGGTAAAAACAATCCCGTCACTAAGATAAAATATCCCTTTTTTTAAATCAAGAGTTGCAGCCTTTGCAAGGTAAATTCCTCTCTCTTTTGGGGATTTCCTCTCCAAAAGGATAACCCTTTTCATAACATTATTAGAATCTACCTTTTGTGATTCAGCCACATAGAGATAAAAAGTATTTGTTAGGGGAACAGGGGTTTTGGAAGGTATAGGTTTTTCAAAAAAAACTTTAGCAAGTTTAATTTGGGCCTCTTTCATCATCCTTTTGGCAGAGGGATTAAGATAAACATGAGATAAAAGGGTTGCCAAAAAAATAAAAATCATAAATAACAAAAAAGGTTTAATAAGGTCTTTGATAGTATAACCAAGAGAAAAAAGGGCAAGAAGTTCTCTTTCTTCCTTTAGCCTCTGAAGGGTAAAAAGAACGGAGTTAAAGGAGGAAAGGGGTAAAAGAAAAGACAAAAGTTGAAGAGAGGTTAATATATAAAAGCCTAAAATCATTAATAAACTCGGATTAAATTCAAGAACATCTCTTAAGTTAAGGGTTCCCATGATAAGAGTTAAAAGTACAAGGAAAAAAAGTAAAAAAAGAAAAGTATAAAAGAAAAGTTCTTTAAGGAGAAATATAAAAAAGGTTTTCATGGCTGTAATTTTACTAAAGAATGGTTATTTTTAAAGATTAAGATATGAAACTTGGTCTTTATCTTCATATTCCCTTTTGTAAGAAAAAATGCCCTTATTGTGATTTTTTTTCTGTTACCCAAAAACCCGATGAAGAACTTTACTTAAAAGCCCTCACAAAAGAAATTAAGTTGTCTTCTGATTTTCTTAAAAAGCAATTTGAAGCAAACAAAGTCACCATAGATACTTTTTATGCGGGTGGTGGAACTCCGAGCCTTATTTCTCCTTCTTTTTTTGAAAAAATTTTTGAAAAATTATCTAAAACCTTTGATTTCAAACCTTTAGAATTAACCCTTGAGGCTAATCCTGAAAGTTTGACCTTGGAAAAGGCACGAGATTACAAATATGTGGGGTTTAATCGTTTAAGTCTTGGGGTTCAGACCTTTCAAAAAAGGGGGCTTAAATTTCTTGGAAGAATTCATTCACCCAAAGAAAGTTTTTTGGCCATTGATGCAGCTTTTAAAGCTGGTTTTAAAAATATATCCCTTGATTTTATTTACGGATGGAAGGGAGAAGGGCTTAAAACTCTTAAGAAAGACTTAGATCTTGCTTTCTCTTCAGGAGCTACCCACCTTTCATTTTACGAACTAACCCTTTATCCAGAAACTACTTTTTTTAAAAAACACCAAAAGGACTTGTACTTTTTAGATGAAAAAAGAGTTCTTAAGCTTTTTTCTTTTATAAGAAACTATCTTCTGGACAAGGGATTTCATCAATATGAAATTTCCAATTATGCCAGATCCGGCTTTGAATGCAGGCACAATCTTAAATACTGGAAAATGGAGCCCTATATTGGAATAGGAGCAGGAGCAGTTTCAAGAATTGGTAATTACCGCTTTGAGAACATAAAAAATTTAGAGAAATATTTTGAAAAGCTTCTCAAAGAAGAAATTCTGCCCAATCGCATAATTGAAAGGCTTGATAATTTTGAGCTTGCCAAGGAGTATATTTTTATGGGACTTAGGCTTGTTGAGGGAATTGAAATTTCAAAGCTTAGAGACCTGGGCTATATCCTTAAAGAAGAAGCTCTTTCTTTACTTGTAAAATCGGGCTACCTTAGGCTTTCTGAAGAAAAAATGGCCCTTACAGAAAAGGGGATGTCTTTACACAATCAGGTGGTAAAATTCCTCTGGAAAAATCTGGAGAGGTTGAGATGAAAATCTATTTTGTTGGAATCGGCGGAATTGGAATGTCAGGGGTTGCAGGCTTAGCTAAGACTTTCGGATTTGAAGTTTTTGGTTCTGATGAAAAAGAGCTATATCCTCCGGCTTCCTTGTTATTGCAAGACCTCGGCATAGAAGTTTCAAAGCCAGATCCTGAAAGGATTTTAAAGCTTAAGCCGGATCTTCTTGTGGTTGGAAATGCGGTAAAAGCTGAGCACAAAGAGGTGGTTTTAGCCCAAAAAAATGGAATTCCCCTTCTATCTTTTCCCGAATTTCTGGAAAAATTCATTCTTAATGAGAAAAAAAATCTGGTGGTTGCTGGAACCCATGGGAAAACTACAACAAGTGCCCTTCTTGCCTTTGTTCTGGACTTTTTGAAGCAGGACCCAATCTTTCTTGTGGGAGGGCTTCTCAAGGATTACGGGAAAAATTTTAGATCTGGAAGAGGTGAATATTGTGTGCTTGAGGGAGATGAATACCCCTCCTCATTTTTTGATAAAAACCCAAAGTTTCTCCATTACAAGCCTTTTGGGTTAATTCTTACAAGCCTTGAATTTGACCATGCAGACGCTTATAAAGATCTTTCGGAGTTAAAAGAAGCCTTCTCAAATCTTATTAAACTCCTTCCTCCTGAGGGAATACTTGTTTACCATTTTGATGATGCCAATTTGAGAGAAGTTGTAGAAAAGGCAGAACCAACTTGTAAAGTTCTTACCTACGGAAGAAAAGACCTTGCTGATTATCAACTTATTGAAAACACGAGTTTTTTTGAAAAAAATGGATTTACAAATATTGGCAAAATCAGAGATAAAAGGGGAGAAATCTTTGAGATAAAACTTAAAATCCCAGGGTTTCATAATTTACTTAATGCCCTCTCGGTTCTTGCCCTTTGTGAATCCCTTGGATTTGAAAGAAATAATATTCTTTATGCCCTTTCAAAATTTTCCGGGGTTAAAAGAAGACAAGAAATCATAAATATTAATGAAAATTTCGTAATTATAGATGATTTTGCCCATCACCCTACGGCTGTTGAAATAACCCTTTTTGAGCTTAAAAATTTAATTAAGCCCGATAAAATGGTTCTTGTTTTTGAACCGAGAACTAATTCCAGCAAAAGAAAAATTTTTCAAGAGGCCTATGTAAAGGCCTTAGCCTTAGCAGATGTAATTTTTATAAAAATACCTCCTGGACTTGAAAATATTCCAGAAAATGAAAGAATTGACTTAAATTATGTGCTTTCTAAATTAAAAGAAAAAGGAAAAGAAGCCTTTATTTTTGAAAAAAATTGTCCCTTTGATAAAGCGAAGTTCAATTCTGAAAGAAGAACTCTTATTGTTTTTATGTCAAGTGCCTTCATGAAGAATGAGATTGAAGAATTATCAAAGCTTCTAAATCAGGAGTTTTATGTTTAATTTGCAGGATATAACCCCCTGGGAGGAATATCCCTACCCTATTGCACTTTCAAGAAGAGAAAGTGAAGGGGTGCACAGAATAATTTATATAAACAAAGCCTTTATTAAAACCTTTGCCAATCTTCAGATTACACCAGAAAAAAGCACCCTTGAGGAATTTTTTGGGCCACTCTTTGAAGAGGTGGGTCTTATTTCCTTTCAATTTATGGCTAATCCCTTTTATCTTTTGACTTTGCCTTTTCAAAATCCTTATAAAGTGCACATTTTTATTGAAGAAAAGATCTGGCTTCAATTTCCCCAGTGGTTTCATACAGAGAGACTGGCAAGTCTTGGAAAACTTGCAGGCGAAATTTCTCACGAATTGAACAATCCTCTTGGGGGTATTCTTCTTTATGCAGATATGTTAAAGGAGGAACTTCCCCAAAATCCAAGATGGCATGAACTTCTTGATAAGATTATCGGTCTTGCAAGAAGATGTAAGGTAATTGCAAGAGCGCTTCTTGATTTTGGAAGACCCGAAAGAGGAAAAAAGGAATGGGTAAATCTCAATGATATTATTTTGAAAATCTATGATTTAATTGCAGAGTATCAGGTTTTTAAAAAAGTGAATTTTATTTTTAAGCTTGATCCAAAGCTTCCTCTCTATTATGCCAATCCTACACAAATGGAACAGGTATTTTTAAATCTCTTTACCAACGCTGCAGAAGCCGTGAAAGGGGAAGGAACCATTAAGGTTGAAACCAAAGCAAGAGATGATAGAATTGTTATAAGGGTGAAGGATAGCGGCCCTGGTATTCCTAAGGAGATTTTACCTTATATTTTTGATCCCTTTTTTACCACTAAAAAAACAGGAAAAGGGATAGGCCTTGGGTTGTCCATCTGCCATAGCATTATAAAAAGACATGGAGGACAAATAAAGGTTGAAAATCCCAAAGAAGGGGGAGCCCTTTTTGAAATTACTTTACCACTTGCAACAAGGGAGGCGTTGAGAGAAGATGTCTTTTAAGGCAAAGCTACTCATTGTAGATGACGAAATTTCTATTAGAGAGAGCCTTTTTCAATATTTTACCAAGGAAGGCTATGAGGTTGACCTTGCTCCTGATGGGAAAACTGCCAAGGAGCTTTTTTCCAAATATGAATATGATGTGGCTTTTCTTGATCTAAAGCTTCCTGATGTAAATGGCCTTGATCTTCTCAAATAGCTTATGGAAAATGTTTTAGATACCCAAATTATAGTAATCTCAGCCTATGGAAACATAGAAACCGCCGTTGCAGCCATAAAAGCTGGAGCCTTTGATTTCCTTGAAAAGCCTTTTTCGATCTATGAAGCCAAACTGGCTTTAGAGAAGGCCCTGGAAAAAAAGAGATTAACCCTTGAAAATATTTATCTAAAGCTCAGTCTTTCTGAAAAAGATGAAAAAATTCCTTTCATAGGTAAAAGTAAAGCTATAAAGGATCTTCTTGAGAAGGCTAAAATTATTGGGCAGACCGATTCTACCATCTTGATTACAGGTGAGTCAGGAACAGGAAAAGGGCTTCTTGCCAAAAAAATCCACGAATATGATAGGCTTTATCCAGGGCCGATGGTGTGTGTGGATTGTAGCTGTATTGTTCCTACCCTTTTTGAAAGTGAACTATTTGGGCATGTAAAAGGTGCTTTCACAGGGGCCAATAATTCAAAAATCGGAAAAA
Source organism: Thermodesulfobacteriaceae bacterium UBA6232 (assembly GCA_002441555.1). GTDB lineage: Bacteria > Desulfobacterota > Thermodesulfobacteria > Thermodesulfobacteriales > Thermodesulfobacteriaceae > Caldimicrobium. The sequence continues at coordinate 11,809 of DJWK01000011.1, read as the reverse complement.
TTGAACTGGCTCAAGGAGGGATGCTCTTTCTTGATGAAATAGGCAATATTCCCCTTGACCTTCAGGCAAAACTTCTCAAAGTGGTTGAAGAAAAGGAATTTTCCCCTGTGGGAAGTCTTAAAGTTATTAAGGCACGAGTAAGAATTGTGGCAGCCACTAATAAAAATCTTAAAGAGGAGGTTAAAAAGGGAACCTTCAGAGAGGATCTTTATTATCGCTTAAATGTGGTGCATTTTCATCTTCCTCCTCTTAGGGAGAGAAAAGAGGATATTCCCCTTCTTGTTGATTATTTTCTCAAATATTTCTGTGAGAGGCATAAGCGTCCGTTAAAGAGAATTAAACCGGAGGTTATGAAATTTTTCTTTGAATATTCCTGGCCAGGAAATGTAAGGGAATTAAAACACTTAATTGAAAGATTGGTAATCTTCAGTAAAAATGAAGAAATTACAGAAAAGGATTTATTTTTTGCAGGCTTTGAAAAAAGTGAAGAATTGCCTGAAAAAGAAAATATTCTTTTAAAGGGGGTCTTACCTCCAGAAAATGAAATTTTGCCTCTTGAAGAGGTTGAAAAAAACTATATACTCAAAGTATTAGACCAGGTGAAATGGAATAGAAGCCTTGCTGCAAGGCTTCTTGGTATTGATAGAAAGACCTTAAGAGACAAGCTTAAGAAATGGGGTAAATTTTAAAAGGTCAAATTCCTTGAAAGCTCTTTTAGTTTATCCAGCTTATCCTAATACCTTCTGGAGTTTTAAATATGCTTTAAAGTTGGTCAATAAAAAGGCCTCTCACCCACCCCTTGGCCTTTTAACTGTTGCAAGCTTTTTACCTAAGGATTGGGAAATCAGATTAATTGATCTCAATGTGGAGCCTCTCAGAGAGGAAGCTTTGAAATGGGCTGATCTTGTTCTTATTGGTGCCATGTATGTTCAGCGAAACTCTGCCTGTGAAGTAATTGATAAAGCCAAAGCCCTAAGGAAAATAGTAGTTGCTGGTGGGCCTCTTTTTACTTCCTTTTATAAAGATTTTATTGATAAAGTTGATCATCTGGTTTTAGATGAAGGAGAAATTACCATTCCCCAATATTTAAAGGACTTAGAAAGGGGAAATCCCAAAAAGATTTATCGCTCAGAGGGGCAATATGCGGATTTGACCCAAAGCCCTATCCCCTCTTATCATCTTATTAAATTCTCTCATTATACCAGTATGTGTGTGCAATATTCACGGGGATGCCCTTTTAATTGCGAATTCTGTGATGTAACCAATCTCTTCGGGCATGCTATAAGAACAAAGTCTGTTTCGCAAATCATAGCTGAGTTAGATAATTTATATCATCTTGGTTGGAGAGGCTCTGTCTTTTTTGTGGATGATAACTTTATTGGAGGAAAGAAAAAAGTAAAAGAGGAGCTCCTCCCAGCATTAATACAATGGCAGGAAAGACATAAGTATCCATTTTATTTTTATACCCAAGTCTCCATAAATCTTTCTGATGATGATGAATTAATAGACCTTATGGTTAGGGCAGGTTTTAATTCTGTTTTCATTGGCATTGAAACCCCTAACGAAGAAAGTCTTGCAGAGGTAAAAAAGGTTCAAAATTTAAAAAGAAATCTTGTGGAAAACATCAGAAAAATTCAGAGAAAAGGCCTTGAAGTAATGGGTGGTTTTATTCTCGGTTTTGATAGTGATCCTCCTAATATCTTTGATAAATTGGTTAATTATATTAAGGAATTTCGAATAATTATTGCCATGGTTGGGCTCTTAAATGCACCACCAGGAACTGAACTTTTCAATAGACTAAAGGCCGAAGGCAGAATAAGACCCATTTTTAAAGGGGATAATACTGATCTTGATACCAACATTATCCCCAAAATGGGCTATGAAAAGCTGATTATGGGATATAAAAAGGTTATAAAGGAGTTATACAATACTAAATCCTACTATCAAAGATTATTTGATTTTTTGGAGGAAATCGAAATAAATAATAAATTCAAGCCTGATCTTAATTATCTTAAGGTAAATTACGGTTATCTTCTGGGTTTGCCCAAAATATTTTTTAAATTCGGAGTCCTTGATAAATGGAGAAATTATTTTTGGAGGCTTATTTTTAAATGTCTCTTTCAAAAACCACAAATCTTTCCCCTTCTCATAGCTCATATTGCCAGTGGTTATCACTTCAGAGAAATTTTTAAACCCGCCTTTGAAAGGGAGATCTAATTAGTTATTTTTTTCACTACATCTCTTAAAATCAGAAATGAAAAATTATTTTGTATTTGGTAAATAAAAAATTTTTAAAGGAGGTTTCTCTTTTATGGAACTTCAGATTAATCAGGCTATTATTCGTGAGGGAATGAAGGATCTTGAAGAATACAGTGATGTTGATGTTCTTATTGCAGGGGCAGGTCCATCAGGATTAACCGCTGCAAGGTATCTTGCAGAAAAAGGATTCAAGGTTTTGATTTATGAAAGAAGGCTTTCTTTTGGAGGAGGAATTGGTGGTGGTGGAAATATGATTCCCAAAATTGTGGTTCAAGAGGAGGCACTTCCAATTGTGGAGGACTTTAAAATCAGATATAAAAAGGTGGAAAACGGCTTTTTTACCATAGATCCTGCTGAACTTATTGCCAAACTGGCTGCCGGAGCTCTTGATACTGGAGCTAAAATAATTCTTGGTGTAAATGTGGATGATGTAATTGTTAGAGATAATCCTCCAAGAGTTGTGGGAGTTCTCTGGCACTGGACAGCTATACAACTATCAGGCCTCCATGTGGACCCCCTTTATACCCATTGCAAGGCTCTGGTTGATGCCACTGGGCACGATGCCGAACTTATTGCTATTGCCGGAAGAAAAAATCCTGAGCTTGGAATTGAGATGGCAGGAGAGCGCTCCAACTGGAGTGAAGTTTCAGAAAAACTGGTAGTGGAACACACCGGAAAGGTGGCTGAAGGTCTCTATGTTACAGGGATTGCCGTTTGTGCCGTTTATGGACTTCCCAGAATGGGCCCCATTTTCGGGGGAATGCTTATGAGTGGAAAAAAACTTGCAGAAATTATTGAGGGGGATCTAAAAGGTGCCTCTAAAGGTAAAAGAAAAAGGAAAAAAACTGGTTAAGTGCTCCTGGTGTGGTAAAACTATAACCGGGGAGCCCATTGCTGTAAAGACCTGTTGTGTAAATAAACCCTGGTATTTTTGCGGAGAGGCTTGTTATAAACAATTTACAGCCAAATGGGTCAAAAATCAGGATGCCCTTTCAAAAAGAAAGAGCACCTTAAGAAAAGGAATGTTTTAGGGCTACCCTTGAGAAAGGAAATTTTTCAAGGTCTTGGCAATTTTCAGATTAAACCCTGGAAGACTGGCCAATTTTTCTAAAGGCGCCTCTTTGATTTCTTCAAGATTTTTGAAATTTTTAAGAAGGATTTCCCTTCTTTTGGGTCCAATTCCAGGAATTCCTTCAAGATAGGAGGCAAAACTTTCCTTTTTAAGGGTTTTTTCAGCAAAACTTAAAGCAAAACGATGGGCCTCACTCATTATTCTTCCAACCAAGTGATAGACCTTTTTATACTTTGGCAGAAAAAGAGGATTTTTCCTACCAGGAAGATAGACCTTTTCAGGCTCCCTTTTTTCATTCTTGGCAACACTTCTTATGGCAACCTGTTCAATTCCAAGGTCTTCAGCAGCTCTAAGGGCAGTTTCCAAATGCCCTTTTCCTCCGTCAATAAGCAATAAATCAGGGAGATTGTTTTCTTCAAGTCCCCTTTTAAGCCTTCGGTAAACCACCTCATAAAGCATGGAAAAATCGTCTCTACCCTCCCCTTTTATTTTATAAAGCCTGTATCTTTCTTTATCAGGTTCTCCTTCAAAAAAGGCAACTATAGCTCCAACTCTGGCCTTTCCATAATATTGAGAAAGGTCAATCGCCTCAATACTTCTTGGCTCCTCTTCAAGGCGAAAAACCTGCATTACCTCCTCTGCAAGGCCTGTATACCAAGGCTTTTCCCTTCTTTTTTCAGAAAAGATAAAATTATCAAGATTTTTTAAAGCAAGATTTCTAAGATTTAAATATTCTGGACTTTCCGGAATAAGCTCAATTTTTACCGCATGGCCTGCCATCTCTTCAAAGATCTTTTTATAATCTTCTTTTTCTTCCCAAAGATAAGGGACAAAAATGTTTTCTGGAATAATTTTTCCCTCCATGTAAAATTGAAGCATAATTTCCTTTAGGGCTGAAGATTCCTCTAAAGGCCTTTGCACACTGAAAGTTTGATAACCGTAAAGATAGCCATATCTAACAAAAAGAACGATTATGTATTCCTTTGAATCCTCTCCTTTAACTTCCCATAAATCAAGGTCAACAGGCTCACTTAAAACAACTGCCTGCTTTTCAAGAATAAGAGAAAGATCTTTGATTCTATCTCTTAAAAAGGCAGCCCTTTCAAATTCAAGATTTTCAGCCAGTTTTTCCATCTCAGCCCTTAATTTTTCAAGGAGTTTTTCTCCCCGTCCCTGAAAAAAATCAATCACCCCTTGAACAAGCTTTTCATATTCCTCCTTCGGGATGTTCCTTACACAGGGAGCAAGGCACTTTTTTATTTGATAATAAATACAGGGAGTTTTTCTTCTTTTCATTTCTGCTAAACTACATTTTCTCAAAGGAAAGGTTTTAGAAAGGAGTTTCAAAATCTCCCTAAGGCCTCTTGCAGAAGTAAAAGGTCCAAAATAAAGGGCTTCATCTCCTTTTTTTCTCTTTCTTACAATTTGAAGAGCTGGATATTCCTCTTTTACAGAAAGCCTTAAAAGAGGATAGTTTTTGTCATCCTTTAAAAGAACATTAAATTTAGGGCGATATTTTTTAATAAAGGTGGCTTCAAGTAAGAGTGCTTCCTTTTCATTTTGAGTAAGAAAATATTCAAGAGTTTCTGCCCTTTCAAGGAGAAGCTGAAGTTTAGGAGAAAGGACATGGCCTTTAAAATAGCTTGAAAGCCTTGCCCTTAAATTTTTAGCTTTACCCACATAGAGAACCTCCCCCCTCTTTCCTTTAAAAAGATAAACCCCTGATTGTTGAGGGATTTCCTGAAGATTAATGTTCAGCATATTTCTTTAAAATAAATTATTTCAAAATTTTAAAATTTTAAGTCTTGACGAGGAAAAAACTTTTAACTATATTTGCCCTCAAACTATGTCTATCTATAATCTGGATTATTTATTTAAACCCAAAAGAATTGCCCTTTTTTACGATGCTAAAAATCCTTTATTAGGAGAAACTCTATTCAAAAACCTCATATTTGGAAAATTTCAGGGAACTCTCTTTTTGATTTCAGAAAAAGAAGAAGTTCTCTGGGGAATTCAGAGTTATCCTAATTTATTTTCCATTCCAAGGGAGATTGATTTGGCACTTTTTACCACCGAACCCACACAATGGCTTGAAGATCTTGAAAAATGTGCAAAAAAAGGAGTTAAGGCTGTAGCTTTATATTATCCAGATTTCAAAACAATTATTGAAAATCATGAAAAAATCCTCAAAGAAATTAAGACTTTCTCTTATCACCACAAAATTAGAATACTTGGTCCTAATACCTTGGGATTTATTGTTCCCAAATTAAATCTAAATGCAAGTCTTTATGAAGGAGCGCTTCCCAAAGGACATATCGGATTTATTTCTGATAGTGCCACCCTTGCCTCAGGAATCCTTGATTGGGCGGTGGAAAAAAATGTGGGTTTTAGTTTCTTTGTGTCCGTGGGAGAAAAGGTGGATGTAGATGTGGAAGATATGATTGAATATTTGGGTTATGATCCAGGAACTCAGGCTATCGTTATCTATCTTGAATCTGTTGAAAGTGGAAGAAAATTTATGAGAGCCACCCGTGGTTTTGCAAGAAGTAAGCCCATTATCATATTGAAAGGGGGTTTTCCAAAAGAGGAGATTCAGGCTTGCTTTAGTATTCTTGATGAGTTAGTAAATGAAGATAAAGTTTATTCCTCGGCCTTTAAAAGAGCCGGTGTTCTTGAGGTAAAAGAGGTAACAGATCTCTTTAATTTAGCTGAAATTCTTGAAAAACTTCCCAAAGCTAAAGGTCCTCGCCTAGCAATTATTACTAACTCTGGAGGGTTTTCCCATATTGCTTTAAAAACTTTAAAAAATTTGGGAGGTAAACCCGCTGAACTAAGCTTAGAAACTAAAGAAAAGTTGAAGCAAGCTTTGGGGCTGCAACAGAATGAAATAGAAAATCCCGTAGACTTATTATCAACAGCGCCTCCAGAAAAATACAAAAATGTATTGCAAATACTTATACAAGCCAAAGAAATTGATGGTATTCTTGTTATTTATTCACCTCAATATACCCCTTCCTCTATAGATGTTGCTCTTTCAATTGTTTCAGCCTATAAATCAACGAACATTAAAAAGCCTTTATTAATTACTTTTGTTGGGGCAGAAAAAATTCGAGATGCTCTGAGATATTTTAATGAAGTGGGACTCCCTGTATATAATACCCCAGAAGAAGCTATCAAAAGCTTCATTTATTTATATCAATATCAAAGAAATCTTGATCTTCTCTTTGAAACTCCCAGTGTAATTCTTGAAGATTTTAAACCAGACAAAGAAAAAGTTTTAAGAATTATTGAGAAAGCCCTTGACGAAGGAAGAATGGTTTTAACCTTCTCAGAAACTATGGAAATTTTGAAAGCCTACGAAATCCTTGTTCTTAATTTTACTATAGCTTCTTCTATAGAAGACCTAATTGAAAAGGGCAAACAACTTGGATATCCTCTTTCCATTCTTTCAGAAACCCAATTCTCTTTATCGGAGTTAAACTATTTAATAGAACAGGCTTATCGAGGAATCTTTTCAGAGGCTTCCTTGGTTAAAGAGGCTGAATTACTTATGGAAAAACTTAAAAATTTCCCCTATATCAAAAAAGATATAGTGCTTCAAGAATATATTCCTACCTCTGGAAAGGTTCCCTTGCTTATTGGAACCAAAAGAACCAAAGTTTTTGGTAGCGTTATTATTTTTGGTCTTGGAGAAAGCCTCGGGAAACTCGGTTTAGATTATTCCATTGGTCTTCCACCTTTAAATCAAATATTAGCAAAAAGACTTCTTGAAGAAACCAATATTTATGAATTGATTAATCTTCTCGAATATCCTGTTAATCGCCTTGAAGAACTTCTTGTTAAATTTTCTCATCTTATAATTGATTTCCCAGAAATTGAAGAAATTATATTAAACCCCATTCTTTATCATAACGAAAATTTTTATTGTGTAAGAGGAACCATTCTTCTGGGAGAAAGAGTATTTGATCTTTATGAGAAAAAAGAAGGAGTTTATTGCCCCTTCCACCTTTCCATATGTCCCTATCCAAATTATCTTGTTTCTGAGGAAAAACTTAAAGATGGAACCTCTGTTATAATAAGACCCATAAAACCTGAAGATGAACCTCTTCTTAAAGATCTATTTAAAAATCTTTCAGAAAAATCCACTTTGTTAAGATTTCAACAACCCAACAAACCCTTAAGCAAAAGTGATTTAATCAGATTCTGCCACATTGACTATGACCAGGAAATGACTCTTGTTGCTCTCATTAAGGAAAATAACTCAGAAAAGATAATAGGCGCAGCTCATTTAATGAAAACATACGAAGATATTGCAGAGCTTTCTATAGAAATTATAGACCAATTTCAAGGAAAAGGCTTGGGAACTATTCTCGTGGGTAAGTTATTAGATTTTGCCAAAAATTATGGTTATAGAAAAATATGGATGGAAATTAGAAAAGAAAATCTTCCTATGATTAAACTTGCTTTAAAATACAAGTTCGAAATTATTGCAGAAGAAGAGGGAAGCCTTTTCTTAGAAAAAATTCTTTCAAATTGAAATTTTTCTTGGTTTAAAATATAATTATGGCAAAAGATGTCAAATGTTGCCTTAGATATAAAAGATTTAAAGAAAAAATACGGTTCCCTTTTTGCTTTAAAGGGTATTTCATTCCAAGTATATCGGGGTGAACTTTTCTCTCTCTTGGGCCCCAATGGTGCTGGTAAAACCACAACTTTAAGAATTATCTCAGGACTTACTGCTCCCTCCTCAGGAAATATTTATATTTTCGGAAAGAGTCTTTTTACAGAAGAAATCTGGGCTAAAAACAAAATCGGGCTTGTTCCTCAACAAATTAATCTTGACCTTGAATTAACTGTTGAAGAAAATCTCTTCATTCACGGTCTTCTTTTTAAAATGTCTTTAAAAGAGATTAAAAAAAGAATAACTGAACTTCTTGAAATGGCAGATCTTTTGGATAGAAAAAAATCCAAAGTTAAAGAGCTCTCAGGCGGGCTTAGAAGGCGTCTCCTAATAATTAGAGCCCTTATGCATTCTCCAGAAATCCTTCTCCTTGATGAACCTACCGTGGGTCTTGATCCTCATATTAGAAGAAAAATATGGAGCTTTATAAAGACTATACAGGCAAGTGGGACCACCATTATACTCACCACCCATTATATGGAAGAGGCAGAAGCTCTTTCAGATAGGGTGGCTTTTATAAATAAAGGAGAAATTATTGCCATTGATACACCCTCAAATTTTGTGAAAAAGCTTGGAAATTTTGCTATAGATATTTACTCTAATAATGGAATAGTTACCCATTTTTTTAAAAACAAAGAAGAGGCAGAAGAAGCTTTACTTAAGTTTTCCCAAAAATACCCTTATGTAAGTTTAAGGAAAGTTAATTTAGAAGATGTTTTCATTAAACTAACTGGTGAGCGAGTATGAAAGGTTTTTTAGCTATTTATCTTAGAGAAGTTTTTCTTTTACGAAAACGACTTTTCAAGGTATTATTGTCCTTTTCAGTAAATCCCTTTCTTTATATCCTTGCTTTTGGTATAGGCCTTGGAAAACATTTAAGTATTATGGGAAGGCCCTATCTTGAATTTTTAATTCCTGGGCTTATCTCAGCAAGCAGTATGCTTCAGGCTTTTGCCATAAATGTGGAAATAAATGTAGCCAGATTTTATTTAAAGGTATTTGAAGAATTTCAAAGTGCCCCCATTTCTCCTTTAAGCTATGCTTTAGGAGAAGTTTTATCAGGGGTAACAAGGGCCTTTCTTTCGGTTTTGATAATAATAGTTCTTGGCTATCTTCTCGGAGGTGTAAAACTCAATTTCAGCGGTATCTTTTTTCTCGTGGTTTTTCTTAATGCCTTTATTTTTGCTTCCCTTGGTCTTGCCTCAGCTATGAGTATTAAGGCTCATGCCGATCAAACCCTTATTACAAACTTTATTATAACACCTATGATGTTTTTAGGAGGAACCTTTTTTCCAGTAGAAAATCTTCCCCCTCTTATTAAACCCCTAATTGAAATTTTACCTTTGACACTGGTTTCAAAAACACTGAGAGCTATTGCTTTTGGTGAAGAGTTTTATTATCAAAATATCTTAATTTTAGCAATTATAGCTATGCTTTGTTTTTTTATAGCCATAATTACTATTAAAAAAGCCAAAGATTGATATGGAACACTTTCATTCTTTAGAGTCTAAAGCTTTAAAATTAACGGGATTAAGTCTCTTTATTAGTCTTTTAATCTTTCTTCTGAAATTTCTTGCTTATCTCCTTACGGGATCTGTTGCCATTTATTCAGATGCTTTGGAATCAATTGTAAACATTTTTTCAGCTTTACTTGCTTTTATAGGTAGCCGTATATCTCTTAAACCTTCAGATGCTGAGCATCCTTATGGTCATACAAAGGTTGAGTATCTCATTGCTATTTTGGAAGCTTTGTTCATTCTCACGGCCTCAATCTCTATTATTTGGAAAGCCTATCAAAGATTCCTTTCACCTGAAGAAATCTCATCCCTTGAGAAGGGCCTTGCCCTTATTCTATTAGCTTCTTTATTAAATGGCCTTCTTTCTTATAAGATATACAGACAAGGAAAAAAGGAAAACTCTCCCATTTTGATTTCCCATGCTGCTCATCTCTTTACTGATGTTATTACAACTGCGGGAATTATTTTGGGAATTATTATTGCTAAACTTTCAAATTTCTGGTATTTAGACCCTCTTCTTGCTATTTTGGTGGGATTAAATATTTCTTACTTAGGATATAAAATTCTTAAAGAGTCTGTAAATTCGCTTCTTGATGTAAGACTCAGTGAAGAAAAAACTCAAAGTATCCATCAAATTATCCAATCAACTATATCACAGAGCAAAATTCAGGAGGCAGATTATCATGACTTCAAAAGCAGAAGAGCAGGAAGGAAAAGTTTTGTAGAGTTTCATTTAACCGTTCCAGGGAAGACCTCTGTAGAGGAAGCCCATAATCTTTGCGATGAAATTGAGAAAAATATCCAAAAAACTCATCCTGAAATCCATGTAACTATTCATCTGGAACCATCAAAGGAAAAATCTAATAAAAACTAAAAAATTTAAGCGAGAACTTCCTTTTTTATTTTTTCTGCCAATTCTTCTAATTTAACCCTTATGGATTGACGCTCCCTCTTTGCATAGGCACCAAGGATTACCTTTAAAGAGTTTTCTTCTTTAGCAACATAAATCCAATAAGTCTGCGGGTCATAGTAATAGACCAAAAATAGACCAAACATCATAAGAATAAATCCCAAATAGACTACCCATTTGCCCGGATCTTTTTTAACCTGAAGCCCTGTCATATAATAAATTTTGCCCACATCTATAAATTCAAGACTGAGCTTTTTGTCAGAAAAGTTGGCCTCTAAGGGAGGAAATCCGCTAATAATTAAACCTTCTCTTGTTTCAGCAGTTTCTTCGTCAATAATCCATACCCTTAAATAAATAAATCCATGAGCCTGACCATAATCTTGAAGGGCAACACTATAACGGTTTTTAATACTAAAAGGTTTAAAAGGGCTTAATATGGCCTCTCCGGTTTCTCCATTTAAAGAGTATTTAATTTTAAATTCAGGGATCACATTATAAGTTGCCTGATAAAAGGTAATATCCTTATATTTGGCTGGTTGATTCACCTTTATTATGGCGTTAGAAGTTTTGTTTCCCTCTACAAAAGTCACATTTGAAATGTATTCTTTGGGCATACCATTAGGATAAGTTTCAAGAATGAATTGATTTAATTTTACCGAAAAATCAAGATAAATAGGTTCTTTTTTTCTAAAGGGTTGAACAATATTTGAACTTTCACCTTCAAGAATATTCATATTTCCTCTGTAACCAAAAAGGGAAGCAATTAAAGCACCAATTATAATAACAACCAAAGAAAAATGGACAAAATAAACTGAAAAAAATGCATATTTGTTAATTTGCTTATAAAAGAGAGCTCCCTCATTTGAGAACTCTTTTCCCTTTTTGAAAGCTAATCTATCCTGAATGAAAGAGACCAGACGGGGAAAATCAATATTTAGACTGATTTCAACTTTGTTGGGAAGGTTTTGCGGATTAACCTCAAGGGGGTTTCTTTTATATAATTTTAGGGTAAAGGGCAATCTTTTTATAGAACAAGCTATAAGATTGGCAAGAAAGAGAAAAAGAGTACTGATATACCACCAGGAATAATAGGCGTCATTAATTTGAAGGAGTAGAATAATTTTACCAAGGGCGGTTCCGTATTTTTGAAGGTAAAAGGCCTCTGGTTGACCTTGAGGAATTATAGTACCAAGAATGGAAATGACTGCAAGAACAAAAAAAAGAACTATGGCAAGCTTGGCTGAAGCCAAGTGATCCCAAAGTTTTTTCATAAATCCTCCAGCTCTGAAAAAGTTCTTATGAATTTTAATTGAAAATTAAATCTTTACAACACAAATTTTTCTTGACCATAGTGTCAAGAAAATTGTGTA
>DJWK01000023.1 GCA_002441555.1 Thermodesulfobacteriaceae bacterium UBA6232 | reverse complement strand
TGCTATTGAAAAAAATATTAATTCCTGGATAGATATAAACCGCATCCTTATTGATTATACAAAGGAAGTTAGAGAATTAAGACAGAGAAAGATTGATCTTGTCAAATTTCTTAAAGAGAATATAGAGGTTTTCCAATTAATTCTTGGAGAAAATATTCGCTTGCAACTTGATTTTGGTTTTTATAAAAGTCTTTGTACTTATGGAGATTCTGCTTTTTGGAGATATATTCTTTTAAACCTTTTGATAAATTCTAAAGATGCCATGGAAGGAAAAGGCGATATTTTTATTTCTTTAAATACTTTTGAAGATGTCTCTAATATGAAAAGATATGTTAAACTCTGCGTTAAAGATACAGGTCCTGGAATTCCTGAGGATATCCTTCTTAAAATCTTTGATCCCTTTTTTACCACTAAAGAAAAGGGAAGTGGCTTGGGTCTATTTCTTATCAATCACCATGTGAAAAGTTTAGAAGGTTTTATAGAGGTAGATAGTAACCCTGGTCAGGGAGCAACTTTTTGCATCTATGTGCCTTTGTGCGAAGATAGACCCCTTTTACCTTCAAAAGAAATATCTTTTAAAGATAAAGTTATTTTCATTGTGGAGGATGAAGAAGAGATCCGTGAGACCCTTAAAACCCTTTTAGAAGAACATAATATAAGAGTTTATACTTTTAATTCAGGGAAATCCCTTTTGGAAAAATGGGAGACCCTTGAAAGACCTGATTTAATTATAGTGGATTTAAATCTTCCTGATATTCACGGAAGAGAACTGATAACAGCTCTTAAAGATAAAGATCCAACCCTGAAATTTCTTTATATTACAGGAGATATTTTTGCTTTATCTGAGGTTCCTGAGGATAAAGTTCTTATAAAGCCTTTTAAAATTGAAGAGCTTCTTGAGAAAATTAAGAAAAATTTAAATGGATAGGGTATTTGAATTTCTTAAGTATCTTTCAAGCGAAAAGAATTATTCTAAGGAAACCATAAGGGCCTATTCTTCAGATCTAAAAGATTTTGAAGCCTTTCTTGAAAAAGTTAAGATAAAACTTGAGGACTTAGAGGAGCATCACTTAAGGGAGTATTTTTTTGAGCTAAAAAAAAGAGGATTTAAAGCCTTGACCATTATGAGAAAAATAAGTGCTGTAAAAAGTTTTTTGAGATTTCTTTCAAAGAGGGGTTATGTTCCTTCCAAAACTCATATAAAGCTTAACTTGGGAAGAAAACCTCAGACACTTCCCTATGTGCCCTTAGAAGAGGAAATTAACAGGCTAATTGATAATTTATCAGGGGACAATTTTTTGGAGTTGAGGAAAAAAGCCATTTTTGAGATTCTTTATGGATGTGGATTGAGAATATCCGAACTCGCCAATTTAAAGATAGGTGATCTCTCTTTGGAAACAGGAATAATTAGAGTTTACGGAAAGGGCAGTAAAGAGAGGCTTGTTCCCATAAACAGGAGAGCCCTTGAGGTATTAAAAAAATATCTTAAAGAAAGAGAAACTTTATTGAAAAACCTTTCTGAAAGCACAGAGTATCTTTTTATTAACCAGAGAGGGAAAAAATTGAGCACCCGTTGGATTTTTGAGATAATAAAAAGGGAGGGTGAAAGGTATAAACTATATAGACTTCATCCACATGCCTTGCGGCATGCCTTTGCAACTCATCTTCTTAATGCTGGGATGGATTTAAGATCCATTCAGGAGCTTCTCGGTCATTCAAGCCTTGCAACCACTGAAAAATACACCAAAGTTCAATATGAACATCTTTTAAAAGTTTATATGCACGCTCATCCAAGAGCAAAGTCCACAAAGGATCAATAAGAAGATCTTGGAAAACCCCTTTTTAGTAATAAAATTTTAGAAAATTTTTTCTGGAGGAGAAAATGAAAGAGGAATCTCAGATAATAAAAGTCCGCTATGAAAAGCTTGAGAAACTCATTTCTCAGGGGATTGATCCTTATCCTAATGATTTCAAACCAAGGGATAAGGCCAAATTTATCAAAGAAAGATATGCCGAAGTTTCTCAAGAAGAGCTTGAGAAGAAAAATTTGGAATTTGTAATTGCTGGAAGGGTGATGTCCAAGAGGGAAATGGGAAAACTTATTTTTTCTCACCTTCTTGATGAAACGGGAAAGATTCAAATTCTTCTTGCGAAAAATGAACTTCCCTCTGAAAAATTTGAGTTCTTTAAAAAAATGATAGATATAGGTGATATTATCGGGGTCTCAGGGAGAGTTATAAAAACCAAAACAGGTGAGGTGACCATTCTGGTTAAGGATTTAAAGCTTCTAACCAAATCTTTAAGGCCTCTTCCTGAAAAGTTTCACGGATTAAAGGATGTGGAATTGAGATATCGCATGAGATATTTGGATCTTATTATGAATGAAAGAACAAGGGAAATTTTTAAGACAAGAACCCGCATTATCCAATACATAAGGGATTATCTTATTTCTGAGGGTTTTCTTGAGGTAGAAACTCCTATGATGCATCCCATTGTAGGAGGGGCTTCAGCCAAACCCTTTGTGACTTATCATAATGCCCTTGATATGAACCTTTATTTAAGAATTGCCCCAGAACTTTATCTTAAGAGATTGATTGTGGGAGGATTTGAAAAGGTCTTTGAATTAAATAGAAATTTTCGTAATGAAGGGGTTTCAAGCAGACATAACCCTGAGTTTACTATGCTTGAGTTTTACGAGGCCTATGCCACTTATGAAGACCTCATGAAAAGAACAGAAGAGCTATTTTATGGACTTGCCCTTAATATTAAAGGGTCCCCTAAAATAGAATATCAGGGAGAAATTATAGATTTCACCCCTCCCTTTAAAAGAATTAACTTCCTTGATGCCCTGGTTAAGCTTGGTGGGGTTCCAAGAGAAATTTTGAGGAATAGGGAAGCTCTTTTAAAGTTTGCAGAAGAAAAAGGAGTGGAATTAAATGTCAAGGATCCAAGAATAGGTAAGTGGTGGACTAAACTTTTTGAAGAACTTGTGGAACCCAAACTTATCCAACCCACCTTCGTGCTTGAATATCCCGTTGAGGTCTCACCCCTTGCAAGAAGAAGTGATAAGAATCCTGAGGTTGCCGAGCGTTTTGAACTTTATATTGCTGGAAAAGAAGTGGCCAATGCCTTTTCTGAATTGAATGATCCTCAGGATCAGAAGAGACGATTTGAAGAACAGATTAAATTAAGGGAGGTTGATGAAGAAATCCCTCCAGAAATTGATTATGATTTTATAAGGGCCCTTGAATACGGAATGCCCCCTTGCGCTGGAGAAGGCATAGGTATTGATAGGGTGGTTATGATTTTTACAGACTCTTCCTCCATAAGGGAGGTAATTCTTTTTCCTCATCTTAGACATAGAGAAGATCTGTGAAAATAAAGATTTCCTGGGAGATTTGGTTAGCTCTAAAATATCTCCTTGCACCAAAAAGGGAAAGATTTACAGGGATTATTACCATCCTTGCCTTAATAGGGGTGATTCTCAGTGTGGCCTCCTTAACGGTTGTCAATGGGGTTATTACTGGTTTTAAGGAAATAATTACAGAAAAAATACTCAGTTTAAATCCTCACATAAGCATAAGCTTTCACAATCCTTTGGAAGGAAAAAAAATTCTGCAGATAATTGAGAATACCCTTCCCAAAGAGGAGATTAAGAGTGTTCAGCTTGTTTCCGTGGAGCAGGGCCTTATCATAAAGGCTGGCAACCCTGTGGGAATTATTCTAAAGGCCGTTGATTTAAAAGAATATTCAAAAGAAAGGGGCTTTAAGTATTTTAATATGGAAGGTCCTTCAGATGAAAATAATTTTCTTCCAGTTATAATTGGAGCTCGTTTAAGAGACAAGCTTGGTATTGCTCAGGGAGAAACCCTTTCATATTTAACTCTTGAGGGCTTTTATACACCTTTTGGTTTTTTTCCTAAGGTTTCTACCTTAAAAGTGGTGGGCTTTTTTGAAACAGGCTTTTATGATTATGATTTGAATTTAGTTTTTACTCCCTTTGAAACCTTTACTGCTAAGAAAAATCCTCAAAATTTTTCTTTGGAGATAAAACTTAAGGATCCCTTCAAATCTAATGAATATAAGCAAAAACTTTTGAGAAGTCTTGGGCTTTCTTATTTTGTGCTTGACTGGCAAGAGTGGAATAAAAATCTCTTTTCAGCTTTAAAAATGGAAAAGCTCGGGTTATTTGTAGTTTTAAGTCTTATGGTAGTGGTTTCCCTTTTTACAATTCTTTCTGCGATGGTTATGCTTGTTTCTGAAAAGAGGCTTGATATTGCCATTTTAAGGGCCCTTGGGGCAACCTCAAAAAATATTTTAAGAGTTTTCTTTTTTGCAGGCTTTTTTCTTGCATTAACTGGGGTAATTTTGGGATTATCCCTTGGGGTTGCAACAGGTATCTTTCTTTCTAAGTATCCCCTTATCAAACTTCCTGGGGAGGTCTATCCAGTTGAGTATATGCCTGTAAGTCTTAAAATCTTTGATCTCTTTCTAATTGGAGTTATCACTTTATTAATAAGTCTTCTTTCTTCTCTTTATCCAGCAAAAAAGGCTTCATCCATGAATCCCGCAGAGATATTGAGGAAAGAATAAAATGTTTTTGGAATTAAGGGGCATAAAAAAAAGCTTTTTTAATGGAGAAAAGGTTATTGAAGTTTTGAAGGGAATAGATTTGAAGGTGGAAAGGGGTGAAAAAATAGCTATTGTTGGCCCATCAGGTTCTGGTAAAACAACCCTTTTAAATATTGTAGGAACCATTGATAAACCTACCTCTGGAGAACTTCTTTTTAACGGAAAAAAAATTGATTATGAAAATGATGAAGGGCTTTCTTTACTTAGGAGAAAAAAAATCGGATTTGTTTTTCAGTTTTATCATCTTCTTCCAGAACTTAATGTTTTTGAAAATATCATTATTCCAGGACTTATTGAGGGCTTATCTTTCAGGAATATTGAAAAAATTGGATATGAGCTTTTAGATCGTTTGAAATTGCTTCATAAAAAAGAGGCCAGGGTTTATACTCTTTCTGGTGGAGAGAGGCAAAAGCTTGCCATAGGGAGAGCCCTTTTTTTAAAACCTGAGCTTTTGCTTGCTGATGAGCCAACAGGTAATCTTGACCCAGAAAGTGCAAAGGAAGTTCTTAATCTTTTCCTTGAATTAAACAAAGAATTTCATATAACCCTTATTATGGTTACTCATAATATGGAGATTGCCAAAAAAATGGACAGGGTATATTTACTTAAAGAGGGTTTTCTTGTAGAATATAAAAAGCCTTAAAGGAAGAATCGGTGAGCTCTAAAATAAGTCTCAAACTTTTTCTTTTCATTTTTTTGGGATTTGTCCTTATTTCCCCTCTTTATGCCAAGGAAAAAATACTTCTCTATAATCAAAGAGGCTATGGTGAGCCTTTTAAAGAGGAGGTTCTTAAGAGATATCTTGAGGGATTAAGAAAGAGACTTTCTGCTGCTAATTATGAACTTGAGATTAAAACCTTTTCTGAAAAGGATGCTTTGGCTTTTCTTAAAGCTGGTGAATATATCGGTATTGGAGAGGTCAAATTAACTTTGATAAAAGATTCTATTAGCCTTGATTGGAAAATTTATCGGGCAGGAAAAAGAAATCCCTATTATTTCTTTGTGACAGGAAAGGTAGAAAAATTGGATTCCCTTTATGAGGAGACCCTAAAAGAAATTCAGAGAATTCTTGAAGAAAAAATAATAATTGAAGAAATAAAATTTTCTGGGAACAAAAGAATTGGAGAAGACCTTCTTTTACCGAAACTTAAGAGCAAAGAGGGAGAGATTTTAAACTTTGAAGTCCTTAATGAGGATTTGAAAAATCTTTTTAAACTTGGATATTTTGAGAATGTTGAGGTTGAACTTGATGAAGGGGAAAGAGGCGCTATTATAACCTTTAAAGTGGTTGAGAGACCTTCTATAAAGGCTATAACTTTTAAGGGAATAAAGGAGGCAAAAAGCGAGGATCTTGCCAAGATAATTGAAATCAAAGTAGGAGATATTCCAACACCAGAAAAGTTAAACAAAGCTCTGGAAAATATAAAGGCCTACTATGAACAGCTTGGATTTCACGGAACAGAGCTAAATTTTGAAACAAAAAAAGTAAACCCAACTCAAATAGAGCTTGTTTTTAATATAAAAGAGGGGAAGAAAAAATATATCAAAAAAATAGAATTTGTAGGTAATAAGGCTTTTAGTGATAAGGATTTGAAGGGGTATCTTTCTGTTTCTGAAAAAACTTTGTTTTCCCCTATAAAAAAGTATGTAAGATATCTTACTTCGGTTGTAAGTCCTGAGCCTCAGGCAGAGCCTGGAGTTTATAATTTGGCTTATCTTTACAGGGATCTCGGAAAGATTGAAACAGCCTATAAAAATAGGGGATATATTGAAGTTAAAATCGGAGAGCCCCAAGTTATAGAAGAGGAAGATGGTGTAGTCATTAAAATTCCCATTGAAGAGGGGCCCCAGTATAAAGTTAAAGAAGTCAAAGTTATTCAGGATCTCTTTCCAGAAGAGGAGATATATAAAAGGTTGAATACCAAACCAGGGAAAATTTTCAGCCTTGGTGAGCTTAAAGAAGATGAAGTTATTATAACTCATCTCTTTTCAGATTTTGGTTATGCTTATGCCAAAGTGGACACAAATTTTGAAAGGATTCCTGGTGAAAAGGCTTTAAAGGTTACATTTAAAGTGGATAAAGGCCCTATGGTTTATGTTAATCGCATAGAAATTGAGGGTAATACTAAAACAAGAGATAAGGTAATAAGAAGGGAAATTTTACTTGCTGAGGGTTGGCCCTATTCAGGAAGAAGACTTGAAAAAAGTGAAGAACGTTTAAGAAGGCTTGGATTTTTTGAAGATGTGAAGATAGAAAAGGAAAAGGGGGTTAAGGAAGATGAATTAAATCTTAAAGTAAAGGTTAAGGAAGCCCTGACCGGAACCTTTAGTATCGGAGCTGCTTACAGTTCAAGCGAGGGTTTGGTTTTTGTTACGGAGGTAACCCAAAGAAACTGGTTGGGAAAGGGACAAAGGGTTAGCGTGGCTGCTAAACTTGGCACGCGCTCAAGTCGCTATTCTATTAATTTTTTTGATCCCTATTTTAGAGATACCCGCTATTCCTTAGGATGGTCCCTTTATAATTATGAGACCGAATACGAAGATTTTACCAAGGATAGCAAAGGGGGATCTATAAAAATTGGCTATGTTTTTACCCCTGAATTTTCAGCTTATCTTGGCTATCGTTATGATGATACAAATCTTGAAGACATCATTGATAATTCCTCTGTTATACTTCAAGAGTCCAAGGATATTCACATAACCAGTGCCTTTGAGCTTGGAGCCCTTTATGATTCGAGAAACAGGTTTTTCTTGCCAACTAAAGGGTGGTATCACGAACTTGGTCTTTCCTATGCAGGAGGTTTCCTCGGAGGAGATAGTGAATTTGTTAAGTTCACAGCAGAACATCAGGTTTATTTTCCTGTAGGAAAAATTACAGGACATCTTGTTTTTGGATATGGTTATATACCTGAGGGCTCAGGCAAAAAAGTTCCTGTTTATGAAAGATTTTTCCTCGGAGGTATTAATTCTGTTAGGGGTTATAAATTTGGTGATATTTCTCCCATTGATCCAACTACAGGTGAAAGAATTGGTGGAACAAGAATGTTTTACTTTCAGGGAGAAACTATCTTTCCTCTTATAAAAAACATCAATCTTAATGGAGTTTTATTTTACGATATGGGAAGCGTGTGGAGTCAAAAATACAAATTCAGTTCTTCTGAAATTAGAAAGAGTGTAGGAATTGGTATCCGCTGGTTTTCTCCTCTTGGGCCTTTAAGAATTGAATGGGGATATAATATTGATAAAAAACCTGGAGAAGACAGTTCTAATCTTAATTTCCAGATCGGCGGAGGATTTTAATTATCCTTGCAAAAAATTTGATTTAGATTATATTTTGGAAAAACTCTTTAAAGGGGGCAAAGATAAATGTCAAAGATTTGTGAAATTTGTGGAAAAAGACCTTCCTGTGGAAATCAGGTTAGTCATTCTGGAAAGAGATCCAGCCGCTGGTGGTATCCCAATATTCAAAAAGTTAGGGTTAGGTTACCTAATGGTCAGGTAAAAAGAATGAAGGTTTGCACCCGCTGTATAAAAGCGGGAAAAATTCAAAAGGCTGTGAGTTAAACAAGTTTTCTTTCTACTTTTAAAACACCCTCAACTTTACTTATATTAGCTATCACTCTATCTAAATGTGATTTATCAGTTACTTCTACATAGATTTCAAAATAGGCCTTTTTATCAGGAGTTGTTCTAACTTCTGCTTTAAGAATATTTCCTTCTGCACTGGCTATGGCCGAAGATACACTGGCAAGAAGCCCTTTTCTGTCTAAGGATACCACATAAAGATGAGCCGGATAAACCCTGCCGTCGGGCTTTTCCCATTGGACCTCAATCATCCTTTCAGGGTCAAGATCTCTAAGATTGGGGCAATCAACCCTATGAACAGAGATTCCCTTACCTCTCGTGATGTATCCTATAACCTCATCTCCTGGAATAGGTCTGCAGCATTGAGCAAGATGAAAGAGGAGATCCGTTGAACCATCAACAGAAAGACTCAATGAGAGAGCTTTTTCTCCTATTCTTTCCTCATGGGGTTTATGATAAGTAATGATTTCGTGAGGTTCTTCTTCAAGGGATCTAAATTCTTTATTTATTTCGCTGTAAATTTTTAGAATTTGTTTAGGATTTAATTTTCCTGTGCCTATTAGGATAAATAATTCATCCTGATTTTTTAGTGATAACCTATGAAGAAGTTGAGTTAAATGGGGCTCCCTTTGAAAATCTCCCAGGGCAAAGTTTACCTTTCTCAATTCTCTTAGGAGAAGTTCCTTGCCAAGGGCAATTTGTTTTTCCTTTTCTTCCTGTTTAAACCACTGTTTTATTCTTGAGCGAGCTCTGCTTGTTTTAACAAATTTTAACCAATCTCTACTTGGTTTTTGGTGAGGAGAGGTTTCAATACGAACGGTATCTCCTGTTTGAAGTTTATAATCTAAAGGAACAAGCTTTTCATTGACATAGGCTCTTACACAGCGGTGCCCTACTTCAGTATGAATGGCATAGGCAAAATCTACTGGGGTTGCATCAACCGGTAAAACAATAACATCTCCCTTGGGAGTAAAAACATAGATTTCTTCAGGAAAGAGATCCAATTTAAGGGATTCAAGAAATTCCCGAGGATGGCGTAGTTCCTTTTGAAGTTCAATGAGTTTGGAAATCCATTCAAATTGCTTGTATTTTGAAGCATCAATGCTTGCCCCCTCTTTGTAGAGAAAATGGGCTGCTATACCTTCGTTGGCAATTTTATCCATATATTCTGTTCTAATTTGAATTTCTATTTTTTTACCTTCAGGGCCAACTACTGTGGTATGCAAACTTTGATACATGTTGGGCTTGGGAAGGCTTATGTAATCTTTGAATCTTCCTGGAACAGGTTTCCAAAGTGCATGAAC
>DJWK01000021.1 GCA_002441555.1 Thermodesulfobacteriaceae bacterium UBA6232 | reverse complement strand
TTTTCAAAAGAAGCTATATCTACCTGAAAGCCTTCTTCAATCAGGCGATAAAAGGGATAGAGGAGTTCAGTATCTTCAAAATTGTCAGCACTTATAATGAGGGCTTTTATTTCTGTGCCTCCTCTAAAGTAAATCTTTTACAGCCTGAATAGCCTTATCATAATCGGGATGATTGGTAATTTCGGGAACAATCTCAATGTATCGTATAATGTCATTTTTGTCTATTACAAAGATGGCCCTTGCAAGAAGTCTTAATTCCTTGATAAGAACTCCATAGTTAAGCCCGAAGGAGGCCTCTCTGTGATCCGAAAGAACATTTACGCGATCAATTCCAGCAGCAGTGCAAAATCTCGCAATGGCAAAGGGAAGATCCATGCTGATGTTTAAAATAGCAACCTCTTCTGGAAGTTCAGCTGCCCTTTGATTGAAATTTCTTGCCTGAAGATCACATACAGGGGTATCAAGAGAAGGGGTACAGCTGATAAGCTTGATTTTCCCTTTAAAATCTTTAAGGGTTACCTCCTTTAAATCTTTGTCAAGAACCACAAAGTCTGGGGCTGAATCTCCCACTTTTACCTGATTCCCAATTAAGGTAACGGGATTTCCAAAAAGGGTTACTTTGGCTTCCATAGGAGCCTCCTTTTTTAAATGAGTTTTTATTTCAAAAGTATAACAATTTTTGAATAAAAGTAAAGAAAAATTATTGAAATAGCTGAAGCCTTGACAACTTTAAAGTTATTTGCTATTTTGGTTTAAATTGGTAAAGGAGGGGTAGTATGGCTGAAAAACCCTTTGTAGTGTGGTTTGATGAAATAAGCTATGCAGATGTTCCTCTTGTTGGTGGAAAGAATGCCTCTCTTGGAGAAATGTATTCAAAGTTAACACCTAAGGGGATTAATGTACCTTATGGATTTGCCGTTACAGCTGAGGCTTACAAATATTTTATCAGAGAAAATCATCTTGATGACAAGATTAAAGAGGCCTTAAAGGGGCTTGATACTCATAATGTGCTTGACTTACAAAAACGCGGAAAAAAGGTTAGAAACCTCATTCTTCAGGCGAAAATGCCTGAAAAACTTGCTGAGGAGATTTTAAAGGCCTATCAAAGGCTTGAAGAAAAATATGGAAAGAATCCCGATGTAGCGGTAAGATCCTCTGCTACTGCTGAGGATTTACCTGATGCCTCCTTTGCCGGTCAGCAAGAAACTTATCTTAATGTAAGAGGAGCAGAAAAAGTAATAGAGTATGTGCAGAAATGCTTTGCCTCTCTTTTTACTGATAGAGCCATTTCTTACAGAGAGGACAAAGGTTTTGACCATTTTTCGGTGTATTTATCTGTTGCTGTGCAGAAGATGGTTCGTTCAGACAGAGCCTCTTCGGGGGTAATGTTCACCCTTGATACCGAGTCAGGCTTTAGAGATGTGGTTTATATTACTGGGGCCTGGGGGCTAGGAGAATATGTTGTTCAGGGAAAAGTTAATCCTGACGAATTCTATGTTTTTAAGCCCACCCTCAAACAGGGTTTTAGACCTATTCTTTCTAAGAAACTTGGAAGTAAGCATGTAAAACTCGTTTACGGAGATAGTTCAAAAAAACCCTTAAAGGAAGTAAAAACCACGAAAGAAGAAAGAATGAGCTTTGTTTTAAGTGATGATGAAATTCTAAAGCTTGCTGAATGGGCCATTCTTATTGAAGAACACTATGGAAGACCAATGGATATTGAGTGGGCAAAAGATGGAGATGGAAAAGAGGTTGGAACAGGAGAACTTTTTATAGTTCAGGCCCGTCCAGAGACAGTGCATGCTATAAAGGATCAGAAATTTTATGAGATTTATAAATTAAAAGGGGATGGAAAGGTTCTCTGCACAGGTAAGGCCGTTGGAAGCAAAATTGGTCAGGGAAAAGCAAAGGTTATTTTAGATGTAAGTCAAATCGGAGAATTTCAGGATGGAGATGTACTTGTTACCACCATGACAGATCCTGACTGGGAACCCATCATGAAAAAGGCTTCAGCTATTGTTACCGATAAGGGAGGAAGAACCTGCCACGCAGCCATAGTGTCCCGTGAACTTGGTATTCCCTGTATTGTGGGAACAGAAGTAGCAACCAAGGTTGTAAAAACAGGTATGGAAATTACAGTGGATTGCACCCAGGGTGAAGAAGGGAGGGTTCTTGAAGGGCTTGTTCCCTTTGAAGTTGAAAGAATTGATTTAGAAAAACTACCTCAGACAAGGACCAAGATTATGATGAATGTGGGCATTCCTGAACAGGCCTTTTATCAAGGACAGATTCCCAATGATGGAGTAGGCCTTGCCCGTCTTGAATTCATTATCGGTTCTCACATTGGAATCCATCCCCTTGCCCTTGTCTATTTTGATGAACTTAAGAAAAGGGCCTCTCAGGATAAAAAAATTGCAAAACTTGTGAAAATTATTGAGGAAAAAACATACGGTTATGAGAATAAGGCGGACTTCTTTGTGGACAAACTGGCTCAAGGTGTTGCAACCATTGCAGCTGCCTTTTATCCTAAGGAGGTGATTGTTAGGCTTTCTGATTTTAAGAGTAATGAATATGCCAATTTGCTGGGGGGATATCTCTTTGAACCAGAAGAGCACAACCCCATGATTGGATGGAGAGGGGCTTCTCGTTATTACGATCCCAAATTTGAGCCGGCCTTTGCCCTTGAATGCAAAGCCCTTCTTAAGGCAAGAAATGAAATGGGGCTTACCAATATTAAGGTAATGATTCCTTTCTGCAGAACCCCTGAAGAGGGTGTCAAAGTCATGCAAGTTATGGAAAAGTATGGCTTAAAAAGAGGAGATAATGGGCTTGAAGTTTATGTAATGTGCGAAATTCCAAGCAATGTGATTTTAGCAGAAGAGTTTGCCAAGGTCTTTGATGGTTTTTCCATTGGATCCAATGACCTAACTCAGCTTGTGCTTGGTTTGGACAGGGACTCTGAACATGTGTCACACCTTTATGATGAGAGAAATCCAGCCGTCAAGAAAATGATAAAAGAGGTTATCGGGGTAGCCAAAAGAATGGGAAGAAAAATTGGTATTTGCGGACAAGCCCCGAGTGATTTTCCTGATTTTGCAGAGTTTCTTGTGGAGTGCGGTATAGACTCCATGAGTTTGACCCCAGACACCATTATTAAAACAAGGCTTCTTGTTGCAGAAAAAGAAAAGGCCCTTGAGAAAGATAAAAAGTGATTTTATTCGTAATTTTGGCAATTTTATTTCTCCCAGGGCCGGTTTTTCCGGCCCCATTATACGAAGAAAACCCCTTAATTTCTCAATTTAATCCTTTAAAGTGGTTTTCCTCCCTTTTTCCAAAAAAGGAAAATCCCCTTAGACTTAAGCTTAATGTTCCTCCACCTCCTCCCCCATCCATTCTTTTTCAAAATAACCAAGGTATTAATCAAAAGGTGGAAAAGCAAACTCAATCCTTTGTAGGTAGTGAAAAGGAAAAGCCCAATTTTTTAGAGCTTGAATCCCCAAAGACACAAAGTCAACCACAAAAAACTCAAGTAACCCCCTCTCCCTGGCGCTGGTATTAATTTCACTCTATACATTTAAAAAAATTTATTTATAATAAGAATTAGCCATGCCCAGGTCTCGCGAAATTATTATTAGGCCTTATTCAAAAAAAAGGAGAAAAAAAAGACTGAGAAGGCTTTTTCTTTTCTTTTTATCAGTTTTGGTAGTTTTTACTCTTTCTCTTTATTTTTTTCTTAATTGGTTAATAAAAAAAGAAAATGAAGAAGTTGAAAAATTAAAAACAAAGAATCAGTCTCTTAGGTCAGAAATAAAAAAATATGAGAGTTCTGATGAAGCTTATGAAGAACTTTTAAGGGTAAAAATGGGATATATTAAAGATGGGGAAAAAATTATAATTTATAAGTAAGGCAAGGGGGCTGATATGCAGGGCTTTAGAGTTCTTGAAGGTTATTTTGATGGAAGGGATTTAAATTTTGCCATTGTGGTTAGTCGATTTAATGTGTTTATTACGCAAAAACTTCTTGAGGGTGCCCTTGATGTTTTGAGGCGTCATCAGGTTGCGGAAGAAAGAATATCCATAGCCTGGGTTCCTGGGGCCTTTGAAATTCCTCTTGTTGCTAAAAAACTTGCCGAAAGTAAAAAGTTTGATGCCGTAATCTGTCTTGGAGCCATAATAAGGGGGGCCACTCCTCATTTTGAGTATGTGGCAGCAGAGGCCTCAAAGGGTATTGCGCAGGTTATGCTTGAAACAGGGGTTCCTGTGATTTTTGGTATTTTAACAACCGATACCATAGAACAGGCCATTGAAAGAGCAGGAACCAAGGCAGGAAACAAAGGAGCTGAGGCTGCCTTTACAGCCTTAGAAATTGCAAATCTTCTTAAAAAGATTAACTCCCTTTAAGGAGGAGCTTCTATGAAGACCATAAGGGACTTTGAATTGAAAGGCAAAAAAGTTTTTATAAGAGTTGATTTCAATGTGCCCATGGAGAACGGAAAGATACTTGATGATACAAGAATTATAGAAGCCCTCCCCACTATTCAATATGCTCTAAATTCCGGGGCAAAGGTTTTTCTTTGCTCTCACCTCGGAAGACCTAAAGGAAAAAGACTTCCTGAATTTTCTCTAAAACCCGTTTATGAGTATCTAAAAGATAAACTTAAAGCAAAAGTCTATTTTCTTGAGGATATTGTAGGAGAAGAGGCTGAAAGAATTCTTAATGAAATCAAAGAAGGAGAGGTCTGTCTCTTAGAAAATATAAGATTTTATGAGGGAGAAACCAAAAATGACCCCGATTTAGCCAAAATTCTTTCCAAATTTGCAGATATTTATATTAACGATGCCTTTTCTGTTTGTCACAGAGCTCATGCCTCAGTGGTTGGGGTTGCTGAGCTTGTCAAAGAAAAGGGAATGGGTTTTTTAACGGAAAAGGAACTTAAGTATTTAAACAGGGTGATTGGTAAACCTGAAAGGCCCTTTTTTGCCATAGTGGGTGGAAGCAAGGTTTCAACCAAAATAGGGGTCCTTAAGAATCTTCTTAACAAAATTGATAAACTTATCATAGGTGGTGCCATGGCCAACACCTTTCTTTATGCTTTGGGATATAAAGTTGGGGCCTCCATGATAGAAAATGATTTTATTGATACTGCTAAAGAAATAATTGCTGAAGCCAAGGAGCAGGATGTTAAGATTTATCTTCCAATAGATGCCATTGTGGAAAGAAACGGAGAGGCCTATTTGGTTTCCCTTGAAGAAATTGAAGAGGGGGACAAAATTTACGACATCGGGGAGGAAACGGTTGATTACTTTTCAGCAGCCCTTGAAGGGGCTAAAACGGTTATCTGGAATGGGCCCTTGGGATATTTTGAAAAAGAACCTTTTGATTTTGGAACCATCTCTCTTGCAAGAAAGGTTGCTACCCTTTCTGCAGTAACCGTTGCCGGTGGAGGAGATACCCTTTCAGCCCTAAAAAAAGCAGGAGTAATTACTGCCTTTTCTCACACCTCTACTGCAGGAGGAGCCTTTTTGGAATATCTTGAGGGAAAAACTCTTCCAGGTCTTGCAGTTCTTAAATAAAAGGAGGCTTTATGCGTAGGCCTATTTTTGCTGGAAACTGGAAGATGAATCATACTCTTAAGGAATCCAAGGAATATTTTGAGAAATTTTTAAGGCTTCTTCAGGGAAAAGATTTTTTCGATAGAGAGATAGTGATAGCTCCTCCTTTTACAGCCCTTTATTATGTGAGAAATCTTATCCAGGACACAGAAATTAAACTTGCAGCTCAAAATGCGCATTTTGCTGAAAAAGGGGCTTTCACGGGGGAAATATCTCCTCTTATGCTTTCAGAAATTGGGGTGAAATATGTAATCCTTGGACACTCTGAGAGAAGGCATATTTTTGGTGAGACCGATGAACTCATAAAAAAACGCGTAGAAGGAGTTTATAATCACGGATTAAATCCTATTCTTTGCGTGGGTGAAACCCTTTCTGAGAGAGAAGAGGGAAAAACCTTTGAAGTTGTTGAAAAACAACTAAAAGAGGGGCTTTCCCTTCTTAAAGATCCTGATCCAGAAAGGATAGTTATTGCCTATGAACCAGTCTGGGCTATCGGCACTGGAAAGACTGCAACCCCCGAGCAGGCTCAAGAGGTACAATCCTTTATTAGAAATCTTCTTAGCGAGACTTACGGTAAAGAAAAGGCTGAAAAAATAAGAGTTCTTTATGGTGGAAGTGTGACCCCGGAAAATGTTAAGGAGCTTATGAAAGAGCCTGATATTGACGGGGTGCTTGTTGGAGGAGCCTCTCTTGATCCCGAAAAATTTTTTAAAATCTGCAGTATTAACATAAAAGCAGAAAAGGCTGAATGTATTTTGCCAGATTACTCCCAAATTCCCCAGGAAATTCTTGAAATTCCAAGAAAATACAAAAAATTGGTAATAGTGGGAGCAAGTCCTAAACCGGAGAGACCAAGCTATATAGTTATGGATTATCTTATTAAAGAGGGTTTTGAGGTTTACCCTGTTAATCCTGCTCATAAAGAAATTCTTGGAAGAAAGGTTTATCCTGATCTTGAAAGTTTACCAGAGGGTTTAAATCCAGATGTGGTTATTATCTTTAGAAGAAGCGAAGAGGTAAAACCTGTTGTTGAAAAGGCTTTAAGGCTTAATCCCAAGGTCATATGGATGCAGGAAGGAATTGCCAATGAAGAGGCCAAGGCCCTTGCAGAAGAAAGAGGTATAAAGGTTGTTATGAATCTTTGTTTTAAAAAGATTCATCAGCTTGGTAAATGGAAGAGATAGACCTCTCAAAAAGTTTACTTGAAAGTTTTGAAGATTTTCAGAAAATCCTTCTTTATCGCCGGGAAAGCCTTTTAAATTTATCACTTTCTCAACTTTCCTCTCAGCTCCTTTCCCTTTTTAGAGATCCCAGTTTTATTCTTGGAGATCTTTTTCTTGAATTTCTCATGAGACTTTCCTATGCGCTTTATTTAAAAAGTAAGCTTCTTTTAAATTATTCTGAGGAAGAAGATCAGCCTGAAGAAAACTTTTTTGAACCTTTGGATGAAGATAAAAAAAGAGAGTTTCTTTATTTGTGGGGATTATCTTTTGATAGAGTTCTTGAAGAAAGGGTTTTTTTGCCAAAGGTTGATGGTTTTGAAAATAGGCTTTTTCATAAGGAAAGGGGTGATGTAAATCTTCTAATAGGAATTTTTCTTAATTACCTTGAAAGGCTAAAGAATGAACCAGTCATAAAACTTGAATTTTCAGAAAAAAATATTGAAGATTATCTTAAGGAATTGAGGGACTTTATTTATAAAGAGCGGTTTTTTACTTGGGAGGAGTTTCTTGAAAGAAAAGGGGATTTAAGCCTTCTTGAAATTATCTTTTATTTTTTGGGTCTTCTTTTTCTTGTTTTTTATGGAGAATGTGGGATCCATCAGGATGAAAGGGGAATAATTCAAATTTTTTTAAGGGAATAATAAAAATTAATTTCCGCATAAAAATTGGTGCAAAACCCCTCAAAATTACCAAAAATTCTCCATAAAAAGAATTAATTTCCCAATATCAGAGTTGACAAAATAAAATAATTTACTTAAAAAGGATGGTGTTATGAACTATACCGTAGTGCACATTGTGGAAAAGTGTACGGGTTGTGAAGAGTGTGTCAAAGCCTGTGCTGAGGGTCATGAGGGACTATCAAATTGTCGTATTTTTAAGGTAGGGCCAAAGTTTGCCTATTTTGTCTGTTTACAGTGCAAAAAACCACAATGTGCCGCAGCCTGTCCTGTGGCAGCGCTAATTAGAAAGGGAGAGGTGGTGGCTTTTTATAAGGAAATCTGTGTGGGGTGTAAAAACTGTATGGAGGCCTGTCCCTGGGGTGTTCCCCGTTTTAATTTTAATACTGGCACCATTGGAAAGTGTGATCTATGTATGGCAAGAATGGAAATAGGTGAAAGGCCTTACTGTGTTTCTGCTTGTCCTAATGAGGCCCTAATTATTAAAGAAATAAAATCTGAAAAGGAGTAGCCCATGGGTTATCTTTTACCCTTTTTAATTTTTGCCTTCTTGGTCTTTTTAATCGGAATTTCCATGCTTATAGGAAATAAAATTCTTTCAATAAAAAGGCCTTATGGTGAAAAACTTATACCTTATGAATGTGGAATGGATCCTTCTGGAGATACCAAGGTTCCCTTCAAAGTTAAATTCTATTTGATTGCCCTTATATTTCTTGTTTTTGATGTAGAGGTTGTTTTTCTTTATCCCTGGGCTGTTGTTTTTGAAGAGCTTTCCTGGTTTGGTTTTGTTGAGATTTTTATTTTTGTAGGTCTTCTTTTCGCAGCCTATCTTTATGCTTGGAGTGAGGGGGCTTTCCAATGGGAATAGAAAAGTCCACAGTTGAAATTGCCCCAGGAGTTCGTCAGATTCCTGGAACTCCCGTTATTATTTCTCCCCTTGATGAAATTTTCAACTGGGCAAGGGCCTCATCCCTTTGGCCTATGACTTTCGGGCTTGCCTGTTGCGCCATTGAGATGATGGCAACAGGGGCAAGTCACTTTGACCTTGACCGCTTCGGTATAATCTTTCGTGCCACTCCCCGTCAGGCAGACTGTATAATTGTTGCAGGAACAGTTACCAAAAAAATGGCCCCAGCCGTTAAAAGGGTCTATGAACAGATGCCTGAACCCAAATATGTAATTGCTATGGGAAGCTGTGCCTGCTCAGGAGGTATATTCAGAACCTATTCCACTGTGCAAGGGGTGGATGAGTTTTTACCCGTGGATGTCTATGTCCCCGGGTGTCCTCCGAGGCCTGAGGCTTTAATCTATGGTCTTTTAAAGCTTCAAGAAAAAATTAAAAAAGAAAGAGGAAGATGGGGTTTCTGGAGATAATCTATGGAAGAATTACTTAAAGAAATTCAAGAAAAATTTTCCAAGTATCTTCTTAAAGTGGAAGAAAGGGACTGCCCGGTTTTTGTTATCAAAAGGGAGGGCTTTCTTGATTTAATAAGATTTTTAAAAGAGGCCGGTTTTAATCATCTCATCGATCTATGCGGAGTTGATTATTTGAATTATAAGCCTGAGAAAAAAGAGGAACGCTTTGAGGTGGTTTATCACCTCTACGATATGGAAAAGAAAACCCTAATCAGGGTGAAGGTCCCTATTCCTGAGAATGATTGCTGGCAATATAGTTTAACATCTCTGTGGAAAACAGCTAATTGGTTTGAAAGAGAATGCTTTGATATGTTCGGAATAAAATTCAAGGGGCATCCTGATTTAAGAAGGCTTCTTATGCCTGAGGACTGGGAGGGTTATCCCTTAAGAAAGGATTATCCCTTATATCTTGAAGAGGAAAGGGAATGGAAGTTTTATAAAGAATTTAAGGCTAAAGCGAAAGGACAAAAAGTATGAGCACAACCCTTATTGAAGTAACCACAAGGCAGAGGAATTCTGAGTCTTGGGAAGAGCCCTTTTTCATTAATATGGGGCCTCAGCACCCCTCAACGCATGGGGTTTTGAGGCTGGTTCTTGAACTTGACGGAGAAACCATTGTTAATTGTGACCCAAGAATTGGTTATCTTCACAGAGGAGTGGAAAAACTTGCTGAAAATCTTAATTACAATCAAACCATTGTTTTAAGCGACCGCTTAGACTATATAGCTTCAGCAGCCAATAATATAGCTTTTTGTCTTGCCTTTGAAAAGCTATTTGGTCTTGAGGTTCCAAGAAGGGCAAGGCTTTTAAGAACTATAGTAGGAGAGATGGCAAGAATTGCAAGTCATTTGCTCTGGCTTGCAACCCATGCCCTTGATATTGGGGCTATGACCGTTTTTCTTTATTGTTTTAGGGACCGCGAGTGGCTTTTGAATATCTTTGAAAAAATCTGCGGAGCAAGGCTTACCCACAGTTATGTTAGAGTTGGCGGGGTAAGGCTTGATTTCACTAAAGACATTATAGATGAGCTTTATAAGTTTACAGAAGAATTTCCTCAAAGGATTCTTGAGTATGAGACCTTAATTGATGTTAACAGAATTTGGCTTAAGAGAACAAGAGATATTGCAGTTGTTACAGCTGAAGAGGCCATAAATCTTGGGCTTACCGGGCCGGTTTTAAGAGGATCTGGTGTTCCTTATGATGTTAGAAAATTTAGGCCCTATGATGCCTATGATGAGGTTGAATTTGAAATTCCTGTGGGGGAGAGAGGGGATACCTACGATAGGTACCGTGTGAGAATGCAGGAACTTCGGCAGTCTAATCGCATTATAAGACAGTGTCTGGATAAGCTTCCTGAAACAGAGGGTGAGCCTGTTCTTGCAGAGGGTGCCCCTGATTTATTGATGCCTGAAAAGGTAAAGGAGCCCGAACCCAAACCTCATCCGAAAAAGGGTTTTATCTTCACAGGAAAAGAGGTAAATATAGTTCCACCAGGAGAGGCCTTTGCAAGTATTGAATCTCCCAAGGGAGAGCTTGCAGTTTATGTGGTTAGTGATGGCTCAAATAAACCCTGGCGATTAAGAATTAGAACACCCTCTTTTGTGCATATATTTGCTATTCCTGAACTTACAAGAGGGCACATGATTGCCGACCTTATTGCCATTATAGGAACTCTTGATGTGGTTTTAGGGGACTGTGATAGATAGTCCTTAAAAGGTTTTTTTCTTTATGGGGAGGGGTAAATGGATTCCACTATTATAATGTTTTTTTCTGCCCTTGTAATCCTTCTAATTGCCATGTTTCATGTGGCTTATCTTACCTATGCTGAAAGAAAAATCATTGCAAGAATGCAACAAAGGCTTGGGCCAAACAGGGTTGGGCCAAGGGGGCTTCTTCAGCCCATTGCGGATGTTTTAAAGCTCATTCAAAAGGAGGATATAATTCATCCAGGGGTAGATCGCCCCATTTTTGCCATAGCACCTCTTATTTCCCTTGTTTGTGCTGCAAGTGGGCTTGCCCTTATTCCTCTCTGGGATAGATTCGTTTTAAGCAATCTCAATGTGGGGCTTCTTTTTATTCTTGCTTTAAGTTCGCTTAGTGCCTATGGGGTAATCCTTTCTGGTTGGGCTTCAAACTCAAGGTATTCCTTTCTTGGGGCCTTGAGAGCAAGTGCCCAGGTAATTAGCTATGAAATTGCCATGTCCCTTTCTTTATTATCAGTGGTTCTTATGGCAGGGTCTTTTAATCTGCAGGATATTGTAAAGGCTCAACTTTCAACTCCTTATAAAATTTATTTAATTCCCCAAATTGTTGCCTTTTTTGTTTTCATGGTCTCTGCCCTTGCTGAGACAAACAGGGTTCCCTTTGACCTCCCTGAGGCAGAAACAGAGCTTGTTGCAGGGTATTTTACCGAATATAGCGGAATCCGTTTTGCCATTTTTTATCTGGCTGAGTATTTTGGAATGATTGTTATGAGTGCCCTTGCAGTTACCTGTTTTCTTGGAGGCTATGCTGGGCCCTTTGAGGTGCCAGGGCTTCCCTTTATCTGGTTTTTAATTAAGGTTTATGCCTTTCTCTTCTTCTATATCTGGGTTAGAGCCACCCTTCCCCGTTATCGTTATGACCAGTTAATGGGGCTTGGATGGAAGGTTTTAATACCCCTTTCCCTATTAAACCTTTTTGTTACAGCCTTTATTAAACTTCTTGTTTAGGAGATGTGAGGATGAACCTTATTCAGAAGATTTTACTAATAGAGATTTGGAAAGGACTTGCTTTAACACTAAAAAAACTTCTTTTTGATAGACCCGTTACCATTCAGTATCCTGAGAAAGACAAAGTTATCCCAGCCCCAGGCTTTAGGGGAAGACATGCTTTGGTGAGAGATCCGAAAACTGGCGATACCCTTTGTATTGCCTGTATGAGATGTGCGAGGGTTTGTCCCTCAAAGTGCATCTATATTGAATACGAAGTAGATCCTGAAACTAAAAAGAGAAAGGTTAAAAGATATGACATAGAGGCCCTAAGGTGTGTTTATTGCGGTTATTGTGAAGAGGTCTGTCCTGTAAATGCTGTTGTTTTAACAGAGTTTTTTGAATATGCAGGATATAAAAGAGATGAGCTCTATTTTGACAAGGAGAGACTTCTTAAAAACTGGGATGAATTCATTGTTACCCAGAAGAGACCCTATCTCAATCCTTTCTGGAAACCAAGAGGAATACCTGAAAAATACTTGCCAGCCAAAAAAAGAACCTTTACAGGGGTTTAGCCAATGAACTGGAATATTTTAATTTTTTTCTATCTTGCCTTGGCAATGACCTTTTCAAGTCTTTTAGCCATAATATCGAGAAATCCTGTTCATGCGGTGCTTTGGGTAGTTGTGATGATTCTTCATCAGGCTTTTCTTCTATACACCTTGGGTTCTGAGTTTCTTACTGCCGTTCAGATAATTGTTTATGCAGGGGCAGTGCTTGTGCTTTTCCTTTTTGTGGTTTACATGATAAATCTCAGAAAAGAGGAAAGATGGAAAGTCTTTGTAAGTAAAAGTTCTTACGGTTTTATAATCTTTGTGGTTTTTCTTTATTTATTTTTTAAGAATCTTGCCTTTTTAACAGCCTTAAATCCAGCCTTTAAGGTTCAGCTAACTTACGATCTTTCTCAAGGGTCAAATCTTCTCTGGATGGCAAGGTATTTGTATTCCCACTATCTTTTTCAATTTGAGGTAATTGGTGTTATTCTTCTTGTGGTAATCTTTGGGGCTGTTTTTTTATTGAGAAAATTAAAGGAGGTAGGCTAAGGTGGTTCCCTTTGAATATTATGTGATTTTGAGTTTACTTCTTTTTGTGATAGGACTTGCTGGAGCACTTTTTAGAAGAAACCTCATAATTCTTCTTGCCTCTTTAGAAATCATTATGAATGCTTTGATAGTTCTTTTTGCTGCCATTTCTTATCACACAAAGGATATCTCGGGTTATCTTATTGTCTTCTTTTTAATTGGTATGGCTGCTGCTGAAGCAGGAGTTGGATTAACCTTGGCAGTTTTAATATACAAAAAGCTCAAAAAAGTTTATGTGGATGAAATAAATTTCTTCAGGGGATAGAGTATGAGTGAGGCCTCCTTTCAGGTTATAAATACCTTTGATTTAAGAGTCTTTCTTGTTCCCTTTTTACCCTTCTTTGCAAGCATTATTACTCTTATTTTTGGAAAAAAATATTTTCGTGAAAAATCACATATCTTGCCTGTTATATCTCTATTTTTGAGTTTTTCCCTGAGTATCTCTCTTCTTTTTGATGTGCTTAATGGAAAAACTTATAATTTTGATCTTTATAGCTGGATTGTGGCAGGCTCCTTAAAGGTTGGGCTTGGTTTTCTTGTAGATCCCCTTTCTGTTATGATGATCTGCATGGTAACCTCCCTTTCCTTTCTTATTCATGTCTATTCCATAGGGTATATGGGGGGTGATCCAGGTTATTATCGCTTTTTCTCTTATATTTCCCTATTTACTTTCAGCATGTTAATGCTTGTTCTTTCCAATAATCTTGTTCAGCTTTATTTGGGATGGGAGGCAGTAGGGCTTTGTTCCTATTTTCTGATTGGATTCTGGTATGAAAAGAAGAGTGCAAGTGATGCTGCAAAGAAGGCCTTTATTGTAAATAGGGTCGGAGACTTTGGCTTTGCCCTTGGAATTTTTGCCATGTTTTATTATCTTGGCACCCTTTATTATAACGAAATATTTGCAAAACTTCCCTTAATTGCAGAGTCTTATATAAGCATTGGGGGTTATGAGATTCATGTTCCCTTTTTAATTGCCTTTTTGCTTTTCTGCGGGGCTATGGGAAAAAGTGCTCAAGTTCCCTTACATGTTTGGCTTCCTGATGCTATGGAAGGTCCAACTCCGGTTTCAGCTCTTATTCATGCAGCAACCATGGTAACCGCAGGTGTTTTTATGGTTTCAAGGCTTCATGCCCTCTTTGAAATGAGTTATCATGCCATGGCCATGGTGGCCTTTATTGGCGCTATAACCTGCTTTATGGCAGCAACCATTGCTCCAACTCAGTTTGATATAAAAAGGGTAATTGCCTATTCAACCCTTTCTCAACTTGGCTATATGTTTATGGCCTGCGGTGTGGGTGCCTTTGCAGTAGGGATGTTTCACCTTTTTACCCATGCCTATTTTAAAGCCCTTCTTTTCCTTGGAGCAGGAAGCATAATTCATGCCCTTCATCATGCGCAAGATCCCAATGATATAAGAATCATGGGTGGATTGAGAAGGTATATGCCCATAACCTTCTGGACCTTTTTAATTGCCAGTCTCTCTATTTCAGGAATTCCTGGGCTTGCAGGGTTTTTCAGTAAAGACGAAATATTGGCTTATGCTTATTTTTCCAAGTATCCCTGGGGGAAAATTATCTGGCTTATCGGATTAGTAGTTGCCTCAATGACTGCCTTTTATACTTTTAGAATCTTTTTTAAGGCCTTTTTTGGTGAGTTTAGAGGAAAAGAGGTCCTCCATGGACACACTCCTCATGAATCACCCAAGGTTATGACCATTCCTCTTATTATTATTTCCATTGGAGCCATTTTTTCAGGCTGGCTCGGAATACCAGAGATCTTAGGAGGAGGAGCTCATTTTCAAAGGTTTCTTGAGAGCGTTTTAGGTCATCCCGAACTTCTCCATGTCGATCACACCATGGAATATCTTCTTATGGCTTTGTCTGTTTTGGCTGGGCTTTTAGGGATCTTTCTTGCCTATCTTGTATATGTTAAAACACCTTCCCTTGAAACTGCCTTTTCCTCAAGATTTAAAAGGATATATACCTTTCTTTATAGAAAATGGTATTTTGATGAACTTTATGATCTTGTCATAGTTAGACCCACACTCTTTCTTGCAAGAACGGTAGTAAACCTTATTCTTGATACCTTTGTAATTGACCAGACTGTTAATGGTTCAGCCAAAACTGCAGAGGCCTTTTCTTCCTTTTTCAGAAGATTTCATACAGGTATAGTTAATTATTATAACTGGTTTATTCTTCTTGGACTTGTAATCTATCTTCTGTTAGTGTATCTGAAGTAAGGAGGCAGTTAAATGGTGAACCTTCCAAATATTCTGTCTTGGATTCTCTGGTTACCCCTTGCAGGAATTTTTTTGATATTTCTTTTACCAAGGGAAAAGGAAAATTCCATAAAGATCGTAGCTCTTCTTACTGCACTTTTTGATTTTCTTTTGTCTATAATATTATTAATTAATTTTAATTATAATGAACCTGGTTTTCAGTTTGTGGAAAAAAGACTCTGGCTTGATTATCTGAATAGTTATTATTTTCTTGGGGTTGATGGAATAAGTATTCTTTTTGTTCCCCTTTCCACGCTTGTTACAGTTCTTTGTATTTTGATTTCTTGGAGATCAATTACTGAGAAAGTCAAAGAATTTTATTTGGCTTTACTTTTTACTAATATTGCCATGGTTGGGGTTTTTCTATCTTTGGATCTACTTCTTTTCTATCTTTTCTGGGAGGCCCTTCTTATTCCTATGTATTTAATTATTGGTATCTGGGGAGGCCCAAGAAGAATTTATTCTACCCTTAAGTTCTTTCTCTATACCTTTTTTGGTTCCATTTTTATGCTTGTGGCTATTATTTACATATTTTTGCAACATGGGACCTTTGATTATACAGCCCTTCTCGGAAAGAGTTTCCAACCTCACATAGAAAAGCTTCTTTTTCTCGGCTTTTTAATTGCCTTTGCCATAAAGGTTCCCATGTGGCCGGTTCATACCTGGCTTCCAGATGCCCACACAGAGGCCCCCACTGCTGGTTCAGTAATCTTAGCAGGGATTCTTATTAAGCTTGGTGGATACGGAATGATAAGGTTTCTTTTGCCTCTCTTTCCACAAGCCACCCTTTATTTTGCCAAGCTTATCCTTGTTCTTTCTGTGATTGCCATTATTTATGCAGGTCTTGCCTGTCTTTGGCAGAGTGATCTAAAAAGACTTATTGCCTACAGTTCAGTAAGTCACATGGGGTTTGTAACCTTGGGTATTTTCTCTTTAAATCCCATTGGGATTAAAGGGGCCATCCTTCAGATGATAAATCACGGAATTGTTACAGGAGCACTTTTTATGTGTGTGGGGGTTATTTATGATAGAACCCACAGCAGAGCCATTTCCTATTATGGTGGTTTGGCCTCAACTTTTCCCCTTTATGCAGCCTTTTTTATGATTTTCACCCTTGCAAGTATTGGGCTTCCTGGAACCAATGGATTTATAGGGGAATTTTTGATACTCCTTGGAACCTTTCTGGCAGATAAAACCATGGTGGTTTTGGCTGCAACAGGTGTTATTATAGGGGCAGCCTATATGCTCTGGCTTTATCAAAGGGTCTTTTTTATGAAACCAAGCCCCAATGTTTATAATTTGGAACCCATGAAATGGAATGAGCTAGCCGCTTTAATTCCCATGATTTTCCTTGTTTTTCTGATTGGATTTTACCCTAATCCTTTTCTTGATTTTATGAGAGCTTCAGTTTCTCATCTTTTAACAAACCTTCCCTAAAGGAGGTAAAGGGTGTTTACCTTAAATTTAAATTTTTCTGTGCTTGCGGTAGAGTTAATTTTTTTGATAACAGGGATTTTTTTCTTTCTCGTAGATAAGTTTATTAAAAATAAAAATTATGCTTATTATCTTGTTTTTTTGGCCATTTTGTTAGGCTTTGGATTTTTAATGTTCACCCCCTTTGGAGATTTTACTAAGGCTTACCAGAAAGATTTTTTCTCAGCAACCATACAGCTTTTCCTTCTGATAGGAGCTTTTCTTATTGTTCTCATTTCTTATACCTTCTTACAAGAGTTTAGGGCCTTAAATTATGGTGAATTTTACGGGCTTTTTCTTTTTTCTCTTATTGGGGCTTTTGTTATGGTTGCCTCTCAGGATCTTTTAACTTTATATCTCGGAATGGAGCTAATGAGTATTCCCGTTTACTTTTTGATTGCAAGCAATTTTGTATATGGAAGAAACTCCCTTGAGGGTTCCCTTAAATATTTTATAGCAGGGGCCTTGGCTTCAGCTTTCATAATTCTTGGTTTGGCTTTGGTTTATCATTCTCAGGGAAGTCTTATTTTTAAGGACATTTTTACTAACCTTGCCCAAGGATTAAACAAAAAAGAACTCTTTGCGGCCTTAATTCTTATATTAGCTGGATTTTCCATAAAGCTATCCCTTGTTCCCTTTCATATGTGGGCTCCTGATGCTTATCAGGCTTCTCCTCTTCCTGTAACAACTTTTCTTGCAGGAATAGTTAAATTTGCCCTTATGGGGGCTTTCATAAAGATAATGATCTTGGGATTTTCACCCTTAAGGGTAGAACTTGGAACCTTTCTTATTCCTATTGCCTTGATTACAGTTCTAATTGGAAGCCTTCTTGCCATTAAACAGGATAACATTGTAAGAATGCTTGCCTATTCTTCAGTAGCCCATGTGGGATATGCCTCCCTTGGATTTTTATCGGGAGATTATTTAGGATATGGTTTTATTCTCTTTTATATGCTTATTTATCTTTTTACCACCATTGGCACCTTTGGACTTTTAATTTATTTAGCAAGTATTAAAAGGGAATTTCTTGAGATACCATCTATGAGCGGAATTAGCCAAAAACTGCCTCTTGTGGCTTTTTTGATATTGGTTCTTTTCTTTTCTTTGGCTGGAGTTCCACCTACCGCAGGTTTTATGGCGAAATTTTACATTTTCATCATGCTTGTGAAGGGCAATTTTATAGGAGTTGCTATTCTTGCTTTGCTTTTTTCTGTAATAGGGGCTTACCCGTATTTGAGGGTTATCAAGGTTATTTATATGGATAAGCCTCTTTATGATTATGAAAAGGAAAGATATTCCATATCTCTCTTTATTCCTATAATTCTTTCGCTTTTTATTGTTCTCCTTTTCGGAGTATATCCAAAGCCTGCTGTAGATTTTATCCAGAGAACCCTTTATTTATATATGAATATGCTCCTTTTTCATACTTAATTTAAAATCAAAAGGAAGGATGGAAAATTTGATAAAAAAAATTGAAAAAAACGAACTAAGTAGAAATTATTTCCTCTGGTTAAGAATTTTCAGATTTGACTTTTTCACTAAAAATTATATTCTTTTGGTTTGAAAATAATTCTATGTGAGGAGGTGCAGGATGTCAGAGCTTTATTTTAAGAGGCCCATGCCTCATGGTGGAAAGCTCGTTGAGCGAGTTATTACCGACAAAAAAGTTGCCAAGAAGTTTCTTGAGTCCTGTAAGAGGACAAAATGTCCAGTTTATGACATTAAGCCAACCCTTCATTACAAAAGAGGGGTTCCTGTAAGAAACGTTTATCGTGAGATTATGTCTGTATGTTACGGATTTTTCAGTCCTGTTGAGGGGTCCATGACCTCAGCAGAGCTTGAAAGTGTTCTTTCTAAGAGAAGATTGCTTTCTGGATGGGTTTTTCCCTATCCTATTCTTTTTGATATCTCAAAAGAGGATTATAAGGCCCTTGGTGTAAGTGAGGGAGACAGACTTATTATAAGGCTTAAAGGTAAGCCTTTTGCTATTCTTGATATTGAGGAAATTTATGAAATTGATCCTGAAGAACTTGCCAACAGAACCTTTGGTTCCCCTGAGACCAACCCTGAGGTTGTAAGGGAAAAGTTTGATGATAAACATCCCGGTTGGGTTATTTACAGATCTCACAATCCTATTATTCTTGCTGGTAAATACACCATTATAAATGAACCTATCTTTAAGCCTCCTTTTGATAGATTTTGGCTTCCTCCCAGGAAATGCAGAGAGGTTATGGAGCAAAAAGGTTGGAGAACAGCCATTGCCCATCAGACAAGAAATGTACCCCATGTTGGGCATGAGTTCCTTATGAAAAATGCCGCCTATACTGGAGATGTTGAACCCTGTCACGGAATTCTTGTTAATGCCATCATCGGTGTTAAAAGAAGGGGAGATTATCCCGATGAGGCCATTTTAGAGGCCCATGAGGCAGTTCATAAGGCAGGATATATTAAGCCTGAAAGACATATGGTTACTTTTACTCTCTGGGATATGAGATATGGTAATCCTCTTGAGAGTTTACTTCATGGAATTATTCGTCAGAACATGGGATGCACCCATCACATGTTTGGACGTGACCATGCTGCAGTAGGTGAGTACTATGATAAATTTGCTACTCAGATTCTCTGGCTTAAGGGAATTCCCAGTTATGGCTTTGATAAGCCTGTTAATGAAGTAGAGGGTGGACTTCTTATCAGGCCTCAGAATATGAGGGAGTTCTGGTATTGTCCAGTTTGTAAAGAGATGGCCTACAGTGAAAACTGCAATCACACCAAAGAAAAGGAAAAACTTTCTGGCTCGCTCATTAGAGGGCTTGTTGCCGAAGGAGTTCAGCCACCAGTTGTTATTATGAGGCCTGAGGTTTTTAAGGTGGTTGTTAAGTGGTGGAAAAAATTCGGGTATCCCTTTGTTAATGAAAAGTATGTGCAGTGGAAAGAGGAAGAGCTTGAAGTTGATCTTCCTGACCTTGATTAATTAAAGAAAATATAAAGGGGGTGTTGAGATGGAATATATACTTGAGGTTTTTCTTGATGATTACAGATTGAGTAAAATTAAAGGATCTCCCGTTGAAAGTAATATTGAAGCTGTATTTGGTGGGGAGTTAAAGGTTTTAAGGGTAAAAGTTGGAGAAGAGGTAAAAAATGAAATTCTTAAGGCCTTTGAAACTGCTCGTATAGATTCCCGTGCCTGTATAACCGATACTCCCGTTGCTTTTAAGAGAGCTCTTTTTGAGGAAATAGCCAAACAGAAGAGTCTTGGAGAGGAAGTTGTTAAGGCAGTTCTTGCAAGGATAGACGAGATTAAAGAGCTTGCTGCCAAGGAATCAGAATATCTTCCTCCGCCAGACATTGAAACAGAGTAAAACTTAGAAAATACTATAAAAAAAGGAGGTGGAACTATGCCAAGTTATGTAAACCCTGAAAAGTGTGACGGATGCAAGGGTGGAGACAGAACGGTTTGCATGTATATCTGTCCCAATGACCTTATGATTCTTGATCCTGAGAATATGAAGGCTTACAATCAGGAGCC
Organism: Thermodesulfobacteriaceae bacterium UBA6232; assembly: GCA_002441555.1. GTDB lineage: Bacteria > Desulfobacterota > Thermodesulfobacteria > Thermodesulfobacteriales > Thermodesulfobacteriaceae > Caldimicrobium. Next base: position 11,529 of record DJWK01000021.1, on the reverse strand, counting down.
TGATCAGTGCTGGGAATGTTATTCCTGTGTTAAGAGTTGTCCACAGGGTGCCATATCAGTAAGGCACTATGCTGATTTTGCGCCTCTTAATGGAACCTGCCAGCCAATGAGAGGAACAACTGACATTATGTGGACCATTAAGTTCAGAAATGGGGTAGTTCTGAGATTTAAGTATCCCATTAGAACCACCCCTGAGGGATCCGCTGATCCTACTGTTGGGAAACCTGATCCTGATCCATCTTTAATTAACAATAATCAGTTATTTACTGAGGCTGCTGAGGGAAGGGAGCCAGCCAAGCCTGAGGCAGTTTTAAATAAGGTATTCCCTTGCACAGACAAGAAAATGACCATTTAAAAAAATTTTAAAGGAGGTGAAAGCTATGCCTAAAATTTGGAGTTATAACTTTGGATTGCCTTGTGCTGAGCCTGAAATTGTAGAAAAAGAAACAGATATTCTTATTGTAGGTGGTGGAATGGCAGCCTGCGGAGCAGCTGTTGAAGCTGTTCGCTGGGCAAAACCACATGGATTGAGGATTCTTCTTTGTGATAAGGCTGCTATGGAAAGATCTGGAGCGGTGGCTATGGGTCTTTCTGCTATTAATACTTACATTGGTGAAAATAAGCCCGATGACTATGTTAGAATGGTAAGATGCGACCTTATGGGAATTATCAGAGAGGACCTTTCTTTTGATGTTGGAAGACATGTGGATGATACCGTTCATTGCTTTGAGGAATGGGGTCTTCCCATCTGGAAACAGGATCCTAATACTGGAAAAACCCTTGATGGAGCCGAGGCCAAGGCCAGAGGATTAACCCTTAAGGGAGGAGCAAAGCCTGTTCGTTCTGGACGCTGGCAGATCATGATTAATGGAGAATCCTATAAGGTCATTGTTGCAGAAGCAGCCAAAAATGCTCTTGCTTCTTATGACAAGGCAGAAATTATTGAAAGGTGCTTTATTGTGAGACCTCTTCTTGATGCTAATGAAAAGAATAGATGCGCAGGAGCAGTTGGATTTTCAGTGAGAGAAAATAAAATCTTTATCATTAAAGCCAATGCCACCCTTCTTTCCACTGGCGGAGCAGTTAATGTATTCCGTCCAAGATCCATTGATGAAGGTAAGGGAAGAACTTGGTATCCCGTTTGGAACCCCGGTTCTGGATATGCCATGTGTGCCATGAGTGGAGCTAAGCTTGTTCTTATGGAAAACAGATTTGTTCCTGCAAGATTTAAGGATGGATATGGACCAGTAGGTGCATGGTTCTTGCTCTTTAAGGCAAGAGCAACCAACGCCTTTGATGAGGACTATGTAGCAAAACACAAGGAAGAACTCAAAAAGTTTGCTCCTTATAGTGAGGCCTCAGTTGTTGGAACCTGCTTGAGAAACCATGCTATGCTTATTGAGATGAAAGAGGGAAGAGGTCCTATCTTCATGCACACCGAATGGGCCCTTCAGGAAGCAGAAAAGACCATGGACAAGAAGGAATTTAAACACCTTATTGCTGAAGCCTGGGAAGACTTTCTTGACATGTGTATAACCCAGGCTGGACTTTGGGCCTGTTTAAACATTGAGCCTGAAAAGAAACCCTCTGAAATTATGCCCACTGAGCCTTACTTCCTTGGTTCTCATGCGGGATGCGCTGGAGCTTGGTGCTGCGGACCTGATGAAGACTGGGTTCCTGAAGAATATAAGAAACCCTGGGATGAAATTGGGCGTTATAACAGAATGACAACTGTTAAAGGACTTTTCTGTGCTGGTGACACAGTAGGTGCATGTGGACACAAATTCTCCTCTGGTTCTCATGTTGAGGGAAGAATTGCTGCAAAAGCCATGGTTAAGTTCTGTCTTGATAACAAGGATTACAAACCTGCTATTAAGGAAACACCTGAGGAGCTCAAGAAAGAGGTTTATGGTCCTTGGTATAGATTTGAGCAGTATAAGAATGCAACCACTGCTTATGAGGTTAATCCCAATTACCTCATTCCTCGTCACATTCAGGCAAGGCTTATGAAACTTATGGACGAATATGTGGCTGGAACATCTACTTACTACATGACCAATAAGATTATGCTTGAAAGAGGGCTCGAGCTTTTGAGAATGCTCAAAGAGGACATGGAACTTGCTGCAGCAAGAGATCTTCATGAGCTTATGAGAGCATGGGAAAACAGACACAGAGTATGGACAGCTGAAGCTCACTTGCTTCATATTCTCTTTAGAGAAGAAACAAGATATCCTGGATATTATTACAGAGCTGATTTCTTAGATATTGATGACAATAACTGGAGATGTTTCACCCTTTCCAGATGGGATCCTGAAACCAAACAGTGGACCCTTGAGACCTATCCGTATGTGCAGATCATTCCTGATCCCCTTGGACCCTAATTAAGGAAATAAATTGGAGGGGGCGTAAAGCCCCCTCTTTTTTTATTTACTTTTCAGATTTGAGGGGCTAAAAGGTAGGCCTTTCAAATCTGAAAAGAAAGCATTTAAAAGGAGGTTAAAATGGGAAGCTCTACAATATTAGTTGTTGGAGGTGGAATTAGCGGAATAACTGCTGCCATTGAGGCAGCTGAGATGGAAACTGAAGTAATTCTTGTTGAAAAAGAGCCAACCTTAGGTGGAAGGGTTGGTCAGCTTAGGTATTATTTTCCAAAGCTTTGTCCACCAACTTGTGGTTTAGAGATTAACTACAAAAGGATAAAAGCCAATCCCCATTTGACTATATATACCATGACTGATGTTCTCGATATTAATGGAGAGCCTGGAAATTACAGAGTTAAATTAAGAAAGAGACCGCGCTATGTTAATGAAAACTGCACAGCCTGTGGAGAGTGTGAAAAGGTTTGTGAAGGAGAGGTTGTTAGTGAATATGATTTCGGATTGGGAAAAAGAAAAGCCATTTATCTTCCAAGTCCCATGGCCTTTCCGTTGAGATATGTACTTGATAAAAATGCCCTTGCTTCAGGGGATTTGGAAAGAATAACCTCTGCCTGTAAATACAATGCTATTGACCCAGATATGAAAGAAGAGGTTTTTGAAGTTGAGGTTGGAGCCATCATCTGGGCAACAGGTTGGAAACTTTATGATGCTTCAAAACTTGATAATCTTGGATATGGAAAATTTGCCAATGTAATCACCAATATGCAGATGGAGAGAATGGCCTCTCCATGGGGTCCAACCGGGGGTAATATAATTAGACCCTCAGATGGCACCACTCCGCAGAGAGTTGCCTTTGTGCAGTGTGCTGGGTCTCGTGATGAAAATCATTTGCCTTATTGTTCTTATATATGTTGTCTTGCAAGCCTCAAACACAGTTTATATCTTGCTGAAAAATCTCCAGATACCGAATCTTTGATTTTTTATATTGATATTAGAACCCCAGGAAGGTATGAGAAGTTTTTGAGAAGAGCACAGAACGAGGCAAAAATTAATTTTATCAAAGGAAAGGTTGCCAAAATAGAGGAAGATCCAGAAACCAAAGATTTAATTGTTACCGCTGAAGACACTATCTCAGGGAAGAAGGTTAATGAGAGAGTGAATATGGTTGTTCTTGCCATGGGGATGCAGCCAAGCATAGCAGGTGAGAATATTCCTGGACTTCCTGTTGATGAATATGGATTTGTTAGGGAAAACGAGGGGATTATTCCTGTTGGGTGTGCCAAAAAACCCCTTGATGTTATGACTTCAAATGAGACTGCAACAGGTGCCGTAATTAAAGCACTTCAGATTATAAAAAGGGCGTAAAAAGGAGGAGGTAAAATGGAAAAAATAGGGGTTTTTATATGTAAAAGCTGTGGAATTGCTGATAGGCTTAATATTGAGGAACTTGAAGCAAAGGCACAGGAACAAGGAGTTACAGCTGTTTATAGTGCTGATTTTTTGTGCTCTAAAGAGGGAAAAGAGTTTATTAATTCCAAAATTCAAGAGCATGGACTTGATGCAGTTTCTATCTGTGCCTGTTCCTTTCGCGTAAATTATGATGTGTTTAATTTTGGCCGTGTGGCTGTTGATAGAGTGAGTTTGAGGGAAGGGGTAGTTTGGAGCAGATTTCCTGTGGGAGAAAATGGAGAGATTCTTGATGATTCAACAGAAGTCGTAAGTGGAGTCACCTTTAAAGATGAGCTGATGGCCCTTGCTAAGGACTATATTAATATGAGTATTGCCAAATTAAGATCGTATAAGCTTCCCCAACCTTTTAAACCAGAAGAGGAAATGTCAAAGACTGTTTTGGTTATTGGTGGTGGAGTTGCTGGATTAACAGCAGCCCTTGAGTGTGCTAAAGCTGGCTATGAGGTAGTTCTTGTAGAAAAGGAAAAGGAACTTGGCGGCTTTGCAGCCAAGATGAAGGCCCATTGTGATATAAAAGCTCCTTATAAAGATCTTGTTGAGCCTGTAGTAAAGGGTCTTATTTCTGAGGTTGAAGCTAATGAGAAGATTAAAGTTTATAAGGGAGCAACAGTTAGTAATATATCCGGGGCTCCTGGGTTTTACAATGTGAAAATTAAACAGGGAGGAAAGGAAGAGGAGGTTAAGATTGGTGCTATTGTTCTTGCAGCTGGATTTAAGCCCTATGATGCAAGCAAACTTTCACACCTGGGATATGGAGTGGTTTCCAATGTGATTACCAATGTAGAATTTGAAAAAATGGCTGCAGAAGGAAAATTTGTAAGACCTTCTGATGGAGCTCCTATAAAAAGTGTTCTTTTTATTCAGTGTGCAGGACAAAGGGATGAAAATCACTTACCCTATTGTTCAAGTTTTTGTTGTTTGGCAAGTCTAAAGCAGGCAAAATATGTAAGAGAGGCCGATCCTGAGGCTAAGGCTTATATTGTTTATGAATATATGAGAACTATGGGTATTTATGAAAACTTTTACAAAACCTTACAGGACGATCCAGGGGTGTTTTTAACCAAAGGCGAAGTTGTCAGTGTAAGCGAAGGTGAAAATGGAAGAGTAAAGGTTGTTGTGGATAATACCTTACTTGGTGAAAAGATTGAGCTTGAGGTGGATGTAGTAGTTCTTGCAACGGGAATGGTTCCAGTTACTGCTGATGAGCCTGTTCTTAACCTGGAATACAGGCAAGGGCCTGCCCTTCCTGAACTTGAACTCTTTTACGGATATGCTGACTCAAATTATATCTGCTTCCCCTATGAAACAAGAAGAACGGGAATTTATGCTGCAGGGGCAGTGCATCAGCCCATGACCATTGATCAGGCTATAGAGGATGCTAAAGGGGCAGCTTTAAAGGCCATACAATGTCTTACCGCTATTGAGGTTGGACATGCCGTTCATCCAAGAACCTGGGATTATGCCTATCCTGAGTGGGATCTCAAGATGTGCACCCAGTGTAAGAGATGCACTGAGGAGTGTCCCTTTGGTGCTCTGAATGAAGATGAGAAGGCCTTTCCCATTCCTTTTATTACCCGTTGTAGAAGATGTGGAACCTGTTTTGGAGCCTGTCCACAGAGAATAATTAATTTTAAGGATTACTCTATTGATATGATTGGAAATATGATTAAAGCTACAGAGATGCCAGAGCAGGGATATGAACAGTATAGATTTATGGCTTTCGTTTGTGAAAATGATGCCTATCCGGCTCTTGATATGATAGCCTATAAGAGAATGAATTTGCCTGTATCTTTTAGGGTAATACCTGTTAGGTGCCTGGGTGCGGTCAATGTCTCCTTTATTAAAGATGCTATGAGTAAGGGTTATGACGGAATTCTTCTTCTTGGTTGCAAATATGGTGAGAATTATCAGTGTCATTTTATAAAGGGAAGTGAACTTGCAAACAGGCGTATGGAAAATGTTCAGGAGACCTTGCAACAGCTTGCTTTAGAGATGGAAAGGGTTACCATTGACACCGTTGCCATTGATGAATTGGAAAAGATAACAAAGCTTGCAAAGGATTTTGAAGAAACTATAAAGAGTTATGGTGAAAATCCATTTAAAGGATGGTAAGGAGGAAGCCCTATGAGTAATGAAGTATTAAAAGTTGATGCTGATTTATCAGCAGTGAAGGAGATCCAATCTGTAGGTGGAGATACAGTAAAGAAATGTTATCAATGTGCTACCTGTTCCTCAGTGTGTCCCCTTTCTCCCGATGAGGCTCCTTTTCCGAGAAAACAGATGATTCTCGCTCAGTGGGGATTTAGGGATCGTTTAATCAGTGACCCAAGTGTTTGGCTTTGTCATCAGTGCGGGGATTGCACTAAATATTGTCCGAGAAATGCAAGGCCTGGAGATGTTTTGGCCTCTCTGAGACTTCTTGTTACCAAAGAATTGGTACCCTTTAAATTTATGCACACCTTTTATAGCCATCTCTGGGGATTGCCCATATTGATTCTCATTGCCTTAGCTTTTATTTTGCCAGTTATGTTTTTGGCCTTTAAAGGAGTTCCTGATTTAACAAATCCTATTAGTTTTCCCTATAATCCTGAAATTAATTATAAAATTGCCTTTATGGAACTTCCTGCAAGGGTTGTTATGATTGACCTTCTCTTTTTACCTCTTGCAGCTTTTGTAGTGATTATTATAGCCAACGCTGTGAGTAAAATGTGGAATATGTATTTGGATTACTACAAAGTTCCAGTGGCTTATAGATATGGATTTGCAACTGTTATTAAAAATTATTTAGGTCCTGCGATAAGAGAAATTCTTGCACATAGCAGATTTGAAAAATGCGGTGCTAATTCTTGGAGAGCTAATCCCCACAAAATGCTTCTTTATGCCTTTATTATCCTCTTTATTACTACAGGCACTGTGTTTGTCCTTGCAGATATTCTTGGAATGCACACTCCGTGGAACCCCTTTACCCATCCCGTTAAATGGTTAGGAAATATCGGTGGAATTTTGTTATTATATGGTGTTATATCTTTGATTACTGGGAGAAACAAGGCTGTTCTCGAGAATTCCTTAAGAACAGCATATCCTGATGCCTTCCTTCTCTGGTTGATTTTATTTGTCGGTATTACGGGGTTCTTAATTGAAATTGCAAGAATAGTTCCTGTATTCTATAACTATGTTGGCTTTGTTTATATTGCCCATATTATTTGTGTTTTTCTTCTCTTTTTAGCTATTCCCTATAGCAAGTTTTCCCATCTGATTTATAGAACCACTGCTGTTGTTTTTGACCTTTATTATAAGGATATTCTTAAAAAACAGGGTTCTTAAAAATTTAAAATGACCATTCCTGACCCTCCTTATGGGGGGTCTTCCTTTTTTTTAAAAAGATTTTATAATTTTCTTTAATGAGATTTAACCTTTTCTTCTTTATTCTCCTTTTTTTTATCTTTTCCTTTTTCATAACTCTTAATCTTTTTTTTGAGAGATCCTTTCAAAAAGAAGCACTTGAATTAACTCATAAAGAGCTGGGATTACTTACCCAGAGTCTTTCTGAAAAATTGTCCTTTTTTTTAAATGTTTTACCCCAAAAGTATTTTGCCGCTAAAGAGTATTTAAAAGAAAAATCCAGTTACATTGATGAAAAATTTTTTAAAACCTTTTTCCTTGAAGATATTGAAAGAGTTACAGGACAAAAATTATCTTATTCTATTAAAAAAATATCCAAAAAAACAGGGTCTGATATATTCACTGAAATAGATTTTTTTGAAAAAAAAGTTATATATCATTTAATTTTTCCAAAAAATGGAAGTTTTTATGACTATCAAGTATTTTTAAGTTTAGATGAAATCTTTAAAAAACATTTAAAACCAGTGCGTATTAGTGAAAGAGGATATGCTTGGTTAATTGCCAAAGATGGAACTCTTATTTATCATCCCACTCAACCTAATATGATAGGTAATAACATTTATCATGACAATCCTGTTTGTTTTAAATGTCATAAAAATTTTGAAATTGAGAGACTTATCCTTAAAGAGGATATTATTTCAGGTTATCAATATTATTATTCACCTGAAAAACAGGATAAGGTTATTTATTATGCCAAGCTTTCTTTTTTAGATCAAGATTGGATTTTTTGTCTAAGTATTCCCTATTCTGAATTAATGTCAGTTATTAATAAAAGCATGAAATTACATTCTTTAATTGTAATATCTATTTTTCTTTCAATGGTCATCCTTGGTTCTTTATTTTATTACATAAATACAAAAAGGGTTGCTGCTGAAGAAAAGCTTAAATTTTATTCATTACTTGAGGGTATTATTGAAATCACCCAGTCTAAAATAGTTGTGATGGATACGAATTATAAAATAATTCTTGCCAATACACAGTATGCTAAACTTTTAAAAAAGCCCAAAGAAGAAATTATAGGCATAAATTTCTTTGAGATATGTCCACAGCAAATAGAAGAATACAGGTCTTCTTTGAAAAATATGATTGATAAAGCCTTTAGAGGTGAATATGGTGAATTACTCGGCTACCCTTTGAGAGAAAATGGAGAGATTAGATATCATCATATCACAGTTACTCCTTTAAGGATATATGGAGAAATAACAGGAGCCGTGTTAACCTGCGATGATATTACAGAGGAAATTAAACTTAGAGAGCAGATAAAGAGTTATGCCACTCAGCTTGAAGAACTTGTAGCTAAAAGAACAGAAGAATTACAGGCGGAAAAAGAAAAGCTTTCCATTATTATGCAAACCGTAAACTCCGGAATTTGTCTTTTAGATGAAGATGGTACGATTATATGGATGAATTCAAAAATGGAGGAGATTCTCAATTATCATAAATCAAAAAAAGATACGGCAAAAATTAACATATGTGAATTATTTTTTAAAATTGGTGATTGTTTAGATCCCGATCATTCAACTCAATTTATTCATGAAATAATTGAAAATGGACAAAGAAAAATTTTTCAGGTTCAGATTACGCCCTTTAAAACTGCAGAAGGGAAAATAAATTATATCTCTCTTATTCAGGATATTACTGATCTTAAACTGATGGAAGAAAGAATAATGCAATCTGAAAAGCTTCAGGCGCTTGCACGCATTTCAGCAGGCCTTGCTCACGAAATCGGAAATCCCTTGACCTCTATTTCTTCTTATGTGCAGGTTCTAAAAGAGATGGATCTTGGTGAATTTCCCAATCAGGCCTTAGAAGTTATTTCCAAACATATTTTAAGAATTTCAGAAATTATAAGAAATATCTCAAGCTTTGCCAAACCTGCCAAAGGTGAAGTTGTTCCAACCAATGTTAATGAAGTTTTAGAAAGCAGTCTAAATCTTGTCAAATTTGATAAACGTATGAAGGATATAAACATTAAATTGGATATAAAAGAGGTTCCTCCAGTTATGGTTGATCCCAATCAACTTTCTCAGGTTTTTATAAATATCATTTTAAATGCAGCTGATGCCATGCCAGAAGGAGGAGATTTAATAATAGAAACAAGGGCAACTGATAATTATGTTGAAATAAGTTTTACTGATACAGGAATAGGAATCCCTCCTGAACATCTTCCTCATATTTTTGATCCCTTTTTTACTACCAAAGAAAAGGGAACAGGTTTTGGTCTTTCAGTATCTTATAGTATTATTAAAAATTTTGGGGGAGAGATTGAAGTGAGAAGTGAAGTAGGAAAGGGCTCAACCTTTACTGTTAAACTGCCAATTGCTAACGAAGGAGTGAAATAATTCTATGGAAAAACCCAAAATTTTAGTAGTAGATGATGAAGAGGATATTTTAAATATTTTGAAATTTCTTTTAGAAAAAGAGGGATATGGTGTGGATACAGCCCCTAATGGGGAAGAGGCCTTAAAAAAGATCGAAAAGGATTATTATGATGTGGTTTTAACTGATCTTAGAATGCCTGGGATAGATGGAATGACTGTTCTTGAAAAAACTAAGGAACTTAGACCATCAACAGAAGTGGTCATTATGACAGCCTATGCAAGTATAGAATCTGCTGTTGAGGCCATTAAGAAGGGGGCTTCAGATTATATTGTTAAACCCTTTATAAATGAAGATCTCAAAATGCGCATTAAAAGGATTATCGAACATAGAAATCTGCAAAGAGAAGTTGAGATTTTAAAATACCAATTAAGTCAAAAAGTTGCAGGGGATATTTTTTTTGGAACCTCACCACAAATGCAAGAAATTCTAAAACTTCTTGAAAAGATTATTCCTACCAAAAGCACAGTATTGATTTTGGGTGAATCAGGAACAGGAAAGGGGGTTCTTGCTGAGTTTATTCATTATAATAGTCCAAGGAAGGATAAACCCTTTATAAGTATCAACTGTTCAGCTATTCCTGAGAATCTTCTTGAATCGGAACTTTTTGGTTACAAAAAGGGAGCTTTTACTGGCGCTATAAATGATAAAAAAGGACTTATAGAGCTTGCAAATGGTGGAACCCTTTTTTTGGATGAAATTGGAGATATGCCCCTTAATCTTCAGGCAAAGATTCTTAAATTTCTTGAATCTGGCGAATTCATCCCCCTTGGTGATACTGCTAAGAAGCAGGTTGATGTAAGAGTTATTGCAGCAACCAATAAAGATCTTGAAACACTTATAAGAGAAGGAAAATTCAGAGAAGACCTTTATTATAGACTTAATGTGATAGAAATAAAAATCCCTCCTCTTAGAGAAAGAAAAGAGGATATTCCAGCCCTAACCTATTTTTTTATTGATAAACTAAGCAAAGTTCATGATAAAAATATTAAGGGTATTACTAATGAGGCTCTTTCTTGTTTGATAAATTATGAATGGCCAGGGAATGTTCGAGAATTAAAAAATGTAATTGAAAGAGCAATAATTCTTGTTACAGGAGAATATATAACCTTAAACGAACTTCCGGAAAGAATTAAAAAAGAAAGATCTACTCCCTTTACTTCAAAGTCCTTAAAAGAAGCCTTGGAAGAATTTGAAAAAAATATCATTTTAAACACTTTAAGACAATGTTCCAATAATAAAGAGGAGGCAGCTAAACTTCTTGGAATAGATTTAGCCACTTTGTACAGAAAACTCAAAAAATATCAAATTGCCGAAGCCTGAAAAGTGTCTAAACCCTTTAAACTTGGATTTTTTGTAGGATTTGTATTTGGTATAGCTGTTGCTTTTATGATGGATTTCGCCTTTAGAGATTATTTCGGAGGAACATGGTTTGATGCAGTTTCACAGGATTTATCCAGATTGTTAGGGAAACCTGTCCCTAAGGATTCCACTTTAGTTTTAATTGGAACAACCATGGTAATTATGTTTATCGGCCTTATAGGAGGCCTTTTAGGAGGAGTTGCAGGAAAATTAATTTTTGGTTTCCTTGATTCTCTTGATAATTAATTTTTGCATTTCTGCAAATTTTCTTTTTTAAAAAAGCCTTCATTTTTGCAATTCTGCAAATATATACTTCTTAAAGTCAAGAAAAATCAGGATTTTTATCTGGCATGGTTTTTGATAAAAATTGTATGAGACAGAAAGGAGGTAAGAGAAATGAAAGGCACAGTTCAGAAGATTACTACAAAAGAGATAAAACAAGCTGAAAGCCTTATTTATTTGTTAATTTTTATGCTTTTTCAGATGGCTCTTTATATGTTGGAGCAGATAACTGCGAGTGAGATTTTGAAGAGAGTTC